>JAEZAM010000108.1 GCA_023430465.1 Bacteroidota bacterium
CTTTCAGCCAGCGCTGCAGCACTGATCCTGGCAGCCTGCGAAAGCAAAACGGCGGGATACTATGATCTCACAAACGGCCGCGAAGTGGAACTCGTAAAAGATGAAAGCACGGGCAAAATGGTTGATGCGGAAACAAAGAAGCCCGTAACTATTTATGTTGACCGCGCAAAGAATGATACCATCTACAATCCTACTGGTGCAGTAATCAATGGTAAGGTTCGTCACGTGGACGGTAAATATGAATATGCAGAAGTATCAACGGACAACAATCCTGTTGGTGAGTCAGAAGAATACAAGATCAAATCCGGTGACTACAAAGAAAAAGTAGAAAAAGACGGTGACATCAAGATCAAAGAAGGCGACAGCAAGATCAAGATCGATGGCGAAACCGGTGAAGTGAAGAGAAAATAAATGACCTGAGTCTCAGGTTGTAAGTAATGAAGTCAAAAGTTAAAAGTAGCTCATTCGACTTTTAACTTTTGACTTTTTAATTTTTAGTTTTTTAAAAGAACATATCTGCCCGCAGCGTAAGATTTCCCCCTTCTCTTTTCGTCAATCCATAAGTAGCTGAGAGCGTCACCCTGTTATAAGGTATCAGGATCACCCCGCCTCCATAACCTGCATGCCAGCGATCAGAATCTTCATCGGGCATCCACACACGACCTACATCATAGAACGCAACAAGCCCTGCCCGGCCATTGAACAACCAGTTTCTGGTACTGGTCAGCCAGCGCAATTCAGAATTGGAGTAAACAGCATGCTTTCCATAAAACCGCTCGCGCTCGTAGCCGCGGAGCTCCGATTGTCCGCCAAGGCGATTATAATGATAGAAATCAGGTTCTCCAAATAACGTAGCTGCTCCGATACGCTGCGCAAAAGTAAACTCGCGCGCAAGCGGGATGTAACCAGACACTGTTGCATTCACCTTGGCAAAATTATAACTGCTGTCACTCAGGTTTCTTAAGGCACCACCTCCCAGTTTGATCGCAATACCTTTTGTCGGATAGAGTGAGCCATTTGTTCCATCATAAGAGTAACCTGCCTCAACACCTGCAAATTGCTTCGTTTCGAACACATCAGGATTTACTGATGGCACTTTGCCAATATAATAATCATCCTTGTCCTGGTAGCGAAGTGACTGATAGATGAGCGTAAGCTCTGTGTGATGCTTTTTCTCCATGTTATGCTCAATTCCCACACCTCCATAAAAACGACGGCTGTAGGTTCGGTAAAAATTTTTGACTGTCTGGTCATTCTCTGTTTCGTTGCCCATACCAAAATAATTTTCAACAGCAGGTGCATCGACGCGACCTTTGACAACGAGATCGGCATTACCAATCAATGAACCCCATCGGCCTACATACCCGGCATTAAAGGTTCCACGGAGAAAACCATAAGAGGCAGCAATGGAGTGACTGACCTGGTATTTCTCTTTCCGCCATGGCTGAGGCATATACGTCACTCCGGCTGAGACTTTCAAACCGGTGCGGGGGAACAGATCAAGCGGATCATGGGCAAATGCGCGATACGATTTGGGAGTGATGACAGGTAAAAAGGAGAAGTCGAATTTTTTCTTTCCCAACGTATCATATTCGAATTGATTGCCGCGGTAAAACTTAACGCTACGGACACGTGTATTGCCATCAACAATAGAGATCGAGTCATTTCCTTTTTCGTCGATCACATTCACTTTGATAGACGATTTTTGTTCACCCTTTATCTCCAGTATATCCTGTTTATCGAGGCTGTACAAACGTATCTCTTTTGTCTCTGCCGGATTGAACGTGCGGGAGTAGAAAGGTTTTTGCGCCACCGAATCGCCTGCCTTGTACATATCGATCGATATCCAGTTCCGGGGCAGCACATTTATCCGTATCAGCTCAGTTTTGTCTGAACCGGTAAGCGTAATTTTCTTAGCCAGGGCGCGGTAGTAGCTGCGGGCGTTATCCGGCAGTTTGTCGCGGCGGGATTTCAACTTCGCTATGATCTCTCTGCCCGAATGTTCAAAAACCTGAGGCGGCATCCGGCGGATACTTGACTCGATGAGGCTGTCGGTGAGGGTACTTTTCAGGTCTTCCGCCTGTTGTATCCAGATATCTTCCGGAAGCTCATTGAGAAATAGTTTATCCAAAGGCCTTCCGGGAAAATTCCAGGCAAAGGTATTTTTGATGCTTGAACCAAAGCCCTGGATATGCCGAAATCCGGGCAGGGCGCCTGCCATGTTCGGATATAACCCGTCAATGCGCGTGTAGGCCTGGTCGCGATCGCGCGGAACAGGTTTATATGTTGCCTGTTTGCCGTTCTCAAATTCTGCCCAGCGCCAGTTGTCAGGATGCCGTCCCCAATCACCGAGAAACATATCGAACAGTCGTGCTCTCAGAAACGAGAGCTGGTCAACCTGGTTATCATTGTCGCCGTATATTTTTTCAAATAGTTTTTCGCTGCCGATGATGTTCTTAGAGTAGCCAAAATTGGAAGCTTTCGATTGATCTTCATCGGGCCGCACTTCAAACAGGTAGAGCTGGTCACCGAATTCATCATTGTATTCACCCAGTCGCTCCTGTTTTGGCACATACACCACAGCAGGGATCGTATGAAAAATCCCGGCAGCCTCCGCCATAGGTGTGATCGTGATCGCGCTGAATGGATGACCCATGGACACCTGGTCCTTTGCCACCCGCGCAACAAATGTTCCACTTGCCTCTTCAGGAAGTCCCCGGGAAAAATCCTTGTTAATGCTGCGCAATACGTATTCTTTACCGTTTGCGTCTTCAAGCCAGAGACTTTTGGACTGCCGCCCGCCTCCTTCCCGCTTTGGGTGGAGACCGGCAGACTCCAGGGAAAAATTATTCACCCGGACCGGCGTGGCCCATTCTTTACGGTAATGCTTACCCCAGAAAAAATTATGGTAGCCAGACCGCTTGTATTCAATGCCCGGTATCACAACCGTGGTATTTTTTACTACCGGGGAATCTTTTGCTACAGTCGTCTGCGCCTGCAGCGGGGACGCAGGCAAAAGGGCGCATGAGCTAAACAGGCCAAGGGTAAAGAGCCTCCACTGAAAATCAACATTCATAGTTCAAACGAGTTAAAAAAAACGGGTGTAACAGTACACCTGTCTAACTTATACAATTATAATACCCTATATTTTTAATGCATATAACTCGATGCTCTCGTCGAGTCCTTTGAGGGATACTTCGCCCAGGCTCTCCCCCTGCCAGGACTTCAGGATTCCTGTATCGAAATAGTCCCTGGATACGATGAATTTCTGGTTGAGTTCATTGCAGGCGCTGCGTATCCTGGCGGCAGTGTTCATCGCCTCACCGCTAATGGCCAGGTCTTTTTTTATGATACCAATCTCACCTATCGTTACATCGCCCGCATGGAGCCCTACCCGGAATTCCGGCACTACCCCATAGTTGCGCCGGAAATAGTCAGATTTCCGTTGGATTGCCCGCCTGGATTCGATAACCGTTCTGACTGATTTCTGTACGTTACTCCTGCGGTAGGGCCAGGTAACGACCACCTCATCGCCCACGTACTGATAGATCATGCCCCTGTTGTGCAATACAGCCTTGGAAACATAGTAGATGAAGTCCTTGATAAAAAGAAAATATTTCTCATGACCAAGCTGCTCTGCTATGGGCGTGGAATCCTTCAGGTCAAGGAACATGATGATCCGCTTCTCATTCCGCGGCCGCAGATATTTCCCGGTAAATACTTCCCAGAATACCCCGGGCGAATACTTCTGATCGATTTCAACAATCACCTGGGCCGATAACAACATGACGATCCAGAACAGCAGGCTGTCGGTGATGTACCTGGTATGGATAAAATAATTGAGATACTGATGTACCGATTGCCCAAAGGACATATCCTTGAGCAGTGTATAATGCAGGGTAAATACGAGAAAGGTCGCGATAAAGGCGCATATCAGCAGCAACAGGCCCTTCAGCACCCAACCCATTACGATAGAACGGTTGCGAAGAAAATAACGCAGGTCTTTGACCTGGATGTAAGCCATCACGAAACTGATGATGAGGAAAATAGAAGAGCGTAAAAGAATCGCATTGGTGGATGATTCCTGGTAGGGATATTCTACGTTACTTCCCGATCGGACATTGCGGTAGTAGAGGAACAGGTCGATCAGGGTCCAGCAGATGCTGATAACCACGATACGCTTCAACCGGTATTTGTTGACCGGTGAAGTGTTCTTTATCTTATTGACCCAGTTCATTGGCGGCTCTTTAAAAACTCGTAGATCTGGTCCTGGGCGATGAGCCGCTCTGCATTTTCATCAGGCTCAGGCCGCACCTGCTGACCTTCGCTGTTGATAAGTGCAACCTTCACATTGTCGTTCCATTGCAACGTAAAGTACCGGATAAGTTCCTCCTTCGCCTGTAGCTCAGGAACGGGTGCACAAACTTCTATCCGTTGCTGCAGGTTTCGTCGCATCCAGTCGGCCGATCCAATGTACACGGTGGAGTCATCGTCGGGACCAAAGATCATGATCCTGCTATGTTCAAGATACCTGCCAACAATTCGCTTTACGGTAATATTCCGGCTGACGTCTTCCCGGCCGGGCAACAGGCTACAGATACCACGCACCAGCAGATCAATGCGGACACCGGCCTGTGATGCTTTGTACAACAGATCGATCATGTACACATCCTCAAGGTTATTAACCTTCACGCGAATAAGTCCGTCCCCTGTGGTGCGCTGTCGCTGGATCTGCCTGTTGATCTCCTCCTCCAGAACATTCACCATATTGTACTGGGAGACCAGCAAGTGGGTAAATTCTTTCACAGCATCCTTCTTCGGCAGCCGCTCGTGGACAAGGATCGAGAATAAATGTTTCAGGTCGGCAATCACCTCATCCCTGGCGGTGAACAGGGCATGATCAGTATAGAACCGGGCAGTAACCTCATTAAAATTGCCGGTACCCACAAAGGCATAGCCTTTCACTCCATCCCCTGATTTACGAGTGACCAGGGCGATCTTCGAATGCACTTTTATTTTTGGTATACTGTAGATCATTTTCACTCCCGCCTTCACCATCTCCTTGCTCCACTTAATGTTGTTGGCTTCATCAAATCTGGCCTTGAGTTCCACAAACACCTGCACCTGCTTTTTGTTTTTTGCAGCGCTGATCAATGCGTTTACGATATGAGACTCAGGCGCTACGCGGTACAATGTGACGGAGATCGATTCCACATCGGGGTCGATGGCGGCCTGGTTGAAAAACGCGAGGACAGGGTTATAACTCTCATACGGAAAATGCAAGAGGAGATCACGCTTTTCAACTTCTCGGAATATATCACCACACCAGGCGAGCCGCGTTGGCTTAAGCTGCTCCATCGGGGGATATTCCAGATCGGCGCGATGGATGGGGAGTTTGGAAAAATCACTGAGATTATGATAGCGCCCTCCTTCGTATAATTGCTCATCACGAAGCCCAAGCGCATCAGCCAGGAACATCAGCACATTCAGCGGCATCGTGCGCTCATAAAGAAAGCGGGTGGGGTGACCGAGATCACGCTTCTGCAATTGCTTCTCCATTTGCTTCATGATGTTTCGACTCACGCTCTCCTCATCCAGGTGAAGCTCGGAGTCCCTGGTCACTTTGAAACTATAGGAAGAGTGAATTTCATAACCCGGGAAAATGCAATTGAGATTTTCCCTGATGATGTCATCAATGAAAATGATGTGCTTTTGATTATCTGCTTCCAGTGCAACAAAACGGGAAAGCTTGTCGACCGGGATATTCACTACCGCATGCGCGAGGTCTGGCCTCCCTTCTTTGGCGAGAAGGACGAAAAAATAGATCCGGTTGCTTTGCGGAAAGAAATCTTTGGCGGTGAGACCATCCAAAAATACCGGCTGCATGTATGAAAGCACCCTGGAGAAAAAAAGCTCCCTGAGTTCATTGTTGAACTGGGGCGGCACCGGCCGGTTGTAGTAAAGATTGATCCCGTTGGCTTCCAGTGCAGGAAGGATCTGGTGATTGATGATGTGGCCAAATTCGTTCAACTGCTGTGATACAATCTCCTGTACCCGCTCGGCGAGATTTGGATCCGGGTGAGGGACGATCTTTTCAAGAGTTTTGTTTTTCAGTTGAGACAGCAATGACACAACCGGGTATCGCACCCGGAAAAATTCATCCATGTTGCTGGAAAAGATGGCGAGGAAGCGTACCCGCTCAATGAGGGGCACAGAGGTATCTGCCGCTTCCTGCAGCACGCGTCCATTGAAGCTAAGCCAGCTTATATCCCGGTTCTGGTACATTTATCCAATACTTAAAATGGTGCTCCATTCCCTTCGATGATAACTGTGGTGGGGGCAGACCGGTTGAAAGTTATAGCCATTATAAAGGCAAACGCTGAAACGATGATCCCCACCATGAACACACTGTAGGCGATCCGCACCAGCCTGTATTTTCTCCCTAGCACCTTACCGAGATAATAGATATCATCGATCAATGTTCCATACAGGTAGTTTGGATCTTTCATCATCGTGCTCATTCCCCACTTGTATTCATCCAGGTCACTTTTGAAAAAATTACCAAAGAACAGCAGATTCGTTTTCCGGTTAAGGATATCCTCTCTGGTGAAGTTCCCGTTGGTGATCTTTGGTCGTGTGGCAAGGATGGACAATACAATCGTGGTCAGCGATGTTGCCAGGAAGATCATGGTCGGAATTGTAAGGTGTTTGTCCACCTCGATCTTGCGGATCAACACCGATAGGATCACGGATATGATGATGGCATTGACGCTGATGAGGATGTTTGCCTTGTTATCTGCCATTTCACTCAGGCGCATGTGGTTTTCGGAAGTAAGGCGAAGCATGGTCTGGATACCCTTTGTAATAAAACCACTTTGGCCCTTATTTCCCTCCTTCTTCTTATCCGTTGTATGATCCATGGGCAACAAAGAGCTTGCGCCATTCGTTGCAACCTGATCCTTTTCGATTTTCTTTTTCAAGGCTAAAATTATTTTCTGCTTCTGCGGCTCCAGCAGTTGTTTGCAATACGATGTATAAAACTGGTGATACTCCAATAGGGTGAGCGTGTTTGCCTTCCAGTCGTTGAGAATGGTCCCGGCATTACGCAGGGTCATCTCTTTTTTCATCAGCTTATCATTCTTCTTGAATTCATCTGTGCCCAGGTGATAGGTGTCCGCATCCTTGATGATCTCCTGTATAAGTCCATCAGGAGGCGTACTGAGCTTTGTGGCCAGGATGATGGCCGCTACATCGTCTGCCATGTTCGCATAGTCGCCTTTCTCTGATAGCCACTCGCGCATAATCTCCACACTTCGCTGCTCATGATTGGCAGGCTCTGTATATAAATGCCCTACATCGTGAAACCAGGCAGCGATATTCAGCATCGTTACCTCGCGCTCGGACAACTGGTAATGGGCAGCTATCTCGTTGGCCCGCGCCACGACTTTACGCGTGTGCTCGATGCTGTGATACAGGAGATTTTCATGTGGTAACGATGCATAAAGAGAAACTACTTTTTCCTCTGCCTGCCTTACGATTTGTTTGTCGCTGCTTTTCATACTAAAATGTGAGGTTAAATTTGGAGCCAAGCGAGAAATTGAAGACCTGCTCTTCTTTCGAAAATCCAACTGTGGCTGATAGTATCAGCAGATTGAACGGGTTGTAGTAAAAACCTCCACCGGCCACATAGTGCCATTTCTTGCTGTCCTCTCCTTTGTACCATACCCGGCCGATGTCATTGTAAACCACAAGCCCAACCTGTCCCGGAAAGATATATGATTTACTGTCAAACAACTTGATGCGGAGTTCCAGGCTGCCATAAGCCATCGAGTGACCACTGAACCTGTTTTTTCTGAATCCGCGTAACACATTGTTCTGACCGAGGTTAAGCGCCTGGAAATACTGGATACTATCGTTGAAAATATGTCCTGCACCCATTTTAATCACACCTACCACTTTGGCCGGCATCTTCAGGCTGGCGTACACCACCATATCCGATTCGATCTTGGTGAGTGCGTGATCGCGCTTGTTGACCGGCTGATGAAGCGTGAGTTTGTTTACCCACCTAATACCGCGGGTGGGGAAAAGATCACTGTTCAGGTTATCGAGCTCCAGTGAAGCCTTGGCACCAACATAGGTTTTCTGACTGTAAACCAATGTTGAATCCAGGCCAGCGTTCGATGGCTTACCCAGGATATAATCTTCGTTATTCTCATAACGATTCCAATAGTGAAACACGGTAGGACCGGCACTGACGCTGAGCTTGTCAAATACGCGGCGGCGCAGCAGCAGGTCCGCTTCAGCAAACTTGTATCGTACCCTGTAGAAAGTGATGTCTTTTGATTTATCAATTTTGGTATTGTTACCAAAGCCAAAGAAGTTATTCAGCACGGGCATGCTTACCTGGCCGTTCATTACAAGATCCAGTTTCCCGAAGGCATGCATTATCTCGCCCTTGTAACGCACCTGGTAGGCCCGGCGCATGAGCGCGGCCAATGCATAAAGCTGGTGATCGCTGGCGAAAGGCGTTTTGCGGAACCGGTAGCTTGTGATCCAGAAACCTGTACCGAGCATCAGCCCGTCATCTGCGTTGAAACCAGCCAGCGCCCGCGGATAGCGACGCACAGGGTAATTGAAATTGCGGATTTGGAACTCATTGACTGTCGGATCACTGCTGAACACCTGTTTGGTGCGACCCGCGGAGCGGAGATAATTCAACTCAACATTATTATCATACACGGTGCTCCGCAACCTGCTTTTCACAAAAAAGGAATCATCACCCCTTCCACCAATCATCAGGATGCGGATCTTGCTGGAGATGGCCGTGTCAATATCGAATTTGTCGTTTCCATTGAAACCAAACATCCTGATCTCCTGTGTTTCTTTCGGGTCAAATGATCTCCGGTACATCACGAAATTAGTGTCGGTGTTTTTCCGGTAGGAATAAACAGTCACTAACAGCTTATCACCATCCTTTGTCACCGTGAATTTTTCCGCCTCATTGCTTCCGAGGATGTTCACCTCCTTCGAAAGGAATTTATAGTAGCGCAGCGATTGTTCTCTGAGCTGATTTCGCCGGCTTATTACCCGGTTAGCGAGTTCCTGTCCACGAATAGCGTAAATCTCGGGAGGCATCTTACGCATTGCTTCATTGATCGTCTCATCAGAAAGACGGGCGGTGAAATTGGTCACGATCGTATCCCATGTCGTGCGATCGATGCTGTTCATGTAAATGCGATCAAAGTCTTTCGCCACCATGTTCAGTTCATTCACCTCACGAATGTTGTATCGCAGCCCCTTCAGGTATGGTATCCTTCTCCGCGAAACATAGCGAACGATCAATCCGTTCGAATGGAAGAATGCCTGGTCACGGTCACGTGGGATCGGCTCATAGAGTTTGCCCTGGCCGGTATCCTTTGTAGCCCATCTCCACTGGTCGAAGTGACGATCCCAGTCTGCTATCAACAGGTCAAGCACGCGGGCCCGGAGAACGGCTTGCTGGTCCACGGTGTGGTCATTGTCCTCCCGCATCTTATTGAACAACTTGAAGCTGCTTTTGCTGTCATCTTTCGGATCAAGCTCACGCTTTTCGAGCAGACAGACCTGGTTGGCAAACAAAGGCCGGTAATAACCAAGCGCAGGATCGTCCGGTACAAGGAAAAATTCCGGTTCGGCCACGGTAACACCCGTTGCTTTTGCAAGCGTAGGGATCGTCAGTGGAGCATAGGGATGCGCCGCTGAGATCATATCCTGTACGATCCCCGCTGCAAAGCTTTCGCGAAGATTCTGCGGAATGGCCTGTTCGGGATCTTTGTCGACCGTCCGCAATGCCCACTCCACCCCATCTTTATCGATAAGCTTAAGCGACTTGGTTTGCTTGCCACCGCCAATGCCATCGATCTTGAATCCGCCCTTTTCTTTGTTTATATTGAATACACGAAGCTGGACGGGTGTTGACCATTCCTTCCGGTAATTCGATCCATTGAATGCACGCTTGATGCCATGGGCTTCCTTGTACCGCGCGCCCGCCACCGCGAGTGCATAATCCTTGTAGACGAAATTCTGGGTTTGAGTGGTATCCTTCGCAACTGGCGGCAATTTGCTGAAGTCAAGAATAGTATCTGAGAAAGCCAGGCTGATCGAATCAGTGGCATTGCTCATTTTATAAAAATTGGCACGTACTGTCTTTTTTTTATGGATATCCAGTGTTGCAAAACCCAGCGCGCGTGCAGTGAACTCTGCCTTGCCACCAGGTGACACACGGCTTGTTTTACAACCACTGCCACTGACGATATAGTTATAGCTGCTGTCGCGCAACAATTGCAAAGCATGCTCATGGCCGGCCATCATGATCACGTGCGGATGTGATTTCACCACACCCATCACCCTATTAACCATGTTCAGATAGGTCGGATGCTTCAGATCCTGCGGAGTACCAAATACGCTTCTTGCAATCGGATAGACAGAGCCGATCACGGGTAATGGTATATATAAACTGGAGCGCAGATCGGTGAAAGGGAAAATATGCTGCTTAAGTGTATAGTAACCTCCGTGGGGGCCATTGCTTTTGAAAGGGTGATGCGTGGCAAAGAGGATCAGCTTGTCAAAGTTTTTGTTGAAAATATCCCCGAGTTCATTCAGTACTTCTTCTTCTGTTTTGTACTCGCAATCCGATTCGATACCGGGCTTGTCATCCTTGTGTATCCACCATTGACTATCCATTACCACGAGCACTACATCGTCGGAAATCTTGATCTCCACGGGACCGGGACATCCATCCTTCGGCTGAAAATCAACCTGGCCATTGCCGTTCAGGTCTACATAAGCACCCTGCCTGCGAACGGCATCATAGCCACCGGGGCCACCATTTTCCCAGTCGTGGTTACCGGGTATCATGACTGCCCTAGCACCGGTACCCCGTACGAGATTGATCTGAGAGTCCAGCGCGATCTTGACCTCGGAATAACTGGACAGGGTTTCATGCGGCAAGCCGTCCGTGTAAAGATTATCCCCCAGGTAGACAACGACCGTTTTCTTATCGAGCTTCACATTCTTACGGATCGCATCCAGCACGGTTGCTTTGCCATTGACAAGCGCGCCGGCATCACCTACAAGTATGACACGGGTGCCGATGGAATCGTCCTGGGCGCGGGCAGAGAGGACAAACAGTAAGAGAACAGTCAGGAATGCTGAAAATCGCATGGCTATTGTTTATTGTATTGAAAGAAAAGAATATCGGCTACACCGATATCGGCGGCCTCATTTGAAATGATCATGCCACCTGTTGGCGTAAACGTCAGTCCTTCCGGCTGTTTGAAAATGCCCCGGTCGATCGGGTAGGCATTCCTGAATTCACCATTGACTGTGGTAACGACAATAAGTTTATTGATCGAGGAGATAATATAAAGAAGTGAGTCTGCGGGGTTAATGGCTGCTGCAGAGGGCTTGAACTTGATCTTTTTCTCGCCCACGGCCGCAGCGATCTCGGAGGCATTGATCGTGAACTCCGAACCGGAATATTTGCCGACTGCAGGATCGAAGGCAAAGGTGGTGAGGGTCTTCTTAGTGTCTGACTCGCAGTCCTTACAGATAAGGATCAGTTTGCCACGGGTCGAATCGAAATACAGGATTTCAAATTCGTTCTTGGCGCCCTGCTGATCGAAATAATAATTCTGAACTGCCACGGTGTTGGCGGAATTGAATGATAACCGGATAATATTGCCATTGCTCTGCAGGACATAGAAAACACTGTCGAGCATAACGATGTCCTCGAAATCGGCGCCGCTGGAGAACTTCCACCGCTTGATCTCCTGGCCGCGCTTGATCTTGTAGAGCCACCCTTTTTCATCATTGATGGCAAATACCGAGCTATCGACCTTATAATAGGCAACGCCGGAGATCTCATCCAGTTCCAGGGGCAGTTTGATCTGAACGGCTTTGGACATGTCATAACCAGGCGGGTTGGCAAGCTGTTGATCCTGGTTGCTGCATGAAATCAGGGCAGTGCAAATAAACAATAAACAAATTAAGTATCGGGCTAATGTGAACATATTGCAAATATGGATTATTCAAATCCTCTGCCATGAAAATAGGGCCGGGTAAATTGCGGTTGTAGTGGACAAATTCAATGTTTAGCCTTTAAGGAAAGACCTTCGTTGGGAAAAGAATTCTACATAAGGGAGTTTCGCGCAAAGTGAGCAAAGCACGCAAAACAGAATGAAGTACCAGCATTCAGTAATCCCTCCAGCAGCCTATCACAACTTAGCTCCGGCAGGCAGGCCCGCATCCAGTATCCAGTATCCAGCCATCCAGCATCCAGCCATCCAGCATCCACCTTGCACAGGTTAAACTTTTTTCGGATATTTCGATCACATCCACTTATGAAACACCTTTTCCCCGTACTCGCAATAGTACTTCTGGCTTCCTGCAAGAAAGATACAGACCCGGTCACCCCGGCTGACACCATGTATTTTCCCCCAAACACATCTGCTACCTGGGAAACCAGGGCTACGGCAGATCTAGGCTGGCGAAGCGCTGACCTGCAGGCATTGAGAGATTACCTTGTCCAAAAGAATACAAAATCATTCATGATCCTGGTGAATGGTCGCATCGCCATGGAGGAATACTACAATGGCCATAGCCAGAACACTGCGTGGCAGTGGAACAGCGCAGGAAAAACACTGGTCTCTGCAACCACGGGTATCGCCCAACAGGAAGGCTTATTGGATATAAACAACCGCGTTTCGCAATACATTGGTGAAGGCTGGACAATCGCGCCACTGGAAAAAGAAAACCTTATCACCCCGAAGCACCTTCTTTCAATGACTTCGGGACTCACCGACAACAGCAACCTGGTAATAAAATGGAACCTCGATTACCTCGCGGATGCCGGCACAAGATGGTCTTATCACAATGTATTTCAGAAACTGATGGACGTGGTGGCAGAAGCCAGTGACCGCGACTTTGAAGCATATTTCAATGAAAAGCTGAAAACTAAGATTGGCATGGACGGGGCCTGGGATTATGGACCGATCTTTACGATATACCACAGCACTACAAGGAGCATGGCCAGGTTTGGACTGCTTGCCCTGAATAAAGGAAAATGGCATGGTCAAACCATCATCAATGAGGCCTACCTGCAGGAGAGCACCAATTCTTCGCAAACCATCAACCCTTCTTATGGCTATTTATGGTGGCTGAACGGGAAAGCGAAATACATGGTGCCGGGCGGGCAGACCGTTTTCAATACTTCACTCGTGCCCAATGCGCCGGCAGATATGTATGCCGCCATGGGCGCCTCCGATCAACGGATCTATGTGGTGCCCAGCCGCAAGATGGTGATCGTCCGGATGGGCGAAGCATCTGATCCCGCAAATCCAACCTTTGCCCTTTCGGGTTTCGACAACGAACTGTGGGCGAAGATCAATGCGGTCATTGATTGAGGCTGAGGTTGAGGTTGAGGTTGAGGTTGAGGTTGAGGTTGA
>JAEZAM010000124.1 GCA_023430465.1 Bacteroidota bacterium
ATCCAGCACCCAGCACCCAGCACCCAGCACCCTCACTCCGGTTTCATCACCTTGATGATTCTGAACACGCCGGTCTTGTCGATGTAGCCGGTTTTGACAGGTGTATCCCAGCCCTCGTCTTTTGATACTACAGCATACTGCAGCGCACTTTCTCGCTCGAATAAGTGAAGTTTAGAAAATACAGGTGCAATGATAACTTCGCCCGCGATGTTTGCCATGCCCGTGCCATTGCGCTCCGAGTTATTGGCGTCGAAAACAAAATGCTCATCTTTTACGAGTGAATAAATCGATAGTCCGCTGGTAAGTTGGATCGGGTAGGACGCCAGGTTGTCCAGCAGTTTTTTATAAACCGGAATATATCGCCCATTGGTGTCGAGCAGGTGAACATAATTTTCGCGGTGTTGCTTGCTCACATCTGGGGTAAACCCAATCGAGACCCACCGGTAGCCTTCAGAAAAAAACATTGGGCGATTGGCAGGATACGTGCTCACATTCGGATTATACTGATCCCGTGCGGGAAGATTCATTATGGCTGTTGTATCACCGATAAAATCCGGAATGCGAAAAACCAGCTTCCCCTGCCTGTTGACATAGCCAAACCTGTATCCCTTCTCATTGAGGATATATACGAGCGCTCTGCCATTATTAAAAGGTTCAGGTTTTGCACGAAAAGAGTAGGGTATCACCAGTTTCCCGGTGGTATCAATGGCGCCCCATGTCACGTTTTTCAACTCATCACGTTGCCCCACCCACGCGAGTCCTTCGCTGAATTCGGCGGCTTCGTCATATTTTGCGGATATCCGGAATTTTCCCGAACGATCGATGTAGCCGATCTTCGCTATGATTTTTCTGCTTTCATGGATCAGCTTAGACTGGGCAAAAGGAGCCTTGTTGTAGCGCGTTACGTCTTCTGCAGGCATCAGGCCATTGGACCATTGCTGATCTATTAACGGAGTAAAAATGGTATAGCCAAGCTCGCCTTTTGTAACATTCGGCGACCGGTAAACTATTCTCTGCCCGCGGTAATGTTTGTAGATGATCTTCTCAGAACCCGTCCTGTAAAATCCATCGTTATCCATGTTGCCACCCCATTCATAAAGACCCGCCAGGGGAAAATGGGTCTGACCTTTTCCATCAATGAAGCCGGGTTTTCCTGTGGCAACTTCGGTAATTATTATAACCTTATCGGCCTCGGAATTTCTGGCAGCAGATCCGTACTGGCCCGCCCATGGATGATATACCGTGATTTGATTATGGTAAACATACTTGCCAAATGGACATACAAATTCCCCCTTGTCGTTGATCAGGGCCTGGGCCTGCCCGCGGATGACCACAGCAAATTTTCCAAAGAAAGGACGCATCTCATCTACCTCGAGCCTGACGGCATCGGGCGCGATTTCACCAGCTTTCGATTGGGCTTGGAGTGACCAGCTTGCCGGAAGCAATAATAATACAAGAAAATACTTCATACTTATTTGTCTATAGAATCAGGACATGGGTTCAACAGGTGGTGGTGTTGGTGAAGAAACAACCGGATCGGGCGAGGCAGGGGTCGTTGCCGTTGTCGGTGTGGTTGCAGCAGGGCTTGTAGCAACGGGTGCGGGCGTTGGCTGAGAAGTAGGAGTGGTTGCGCCTTTGTCAATGTATTTAAGACCATATACGAGGAAGGCCAGGCCGAGTGCAGCCAGCAGTGCTATCCAGAAGCCGGACCCTACCAGTTCCGTGAAAGAGGGTCCTTTTCCAAACAAACCTCCGCTGAATTGTTTGATGAGCGAACGTACAAAAAAGAAGAAGACTACCACGCCCGCAAGTGGCAATACAAAGAGTATCTGTTTGCTGATTGGATAAGCGCCGGCTTTCTTGAAATGATAGAAGAGAATCACACCTGCAGCTACAGGAATTAAAAGCAAACCCAGTTGCGCAAGGAAGCTGATTTCCATCATCTGATTACTGCTGCTGAATACTATCTCCAGTGCAGACAAACTTTCGCTGCGGGAACCGAGCCATGGCATGAATGCTGAAATGATAAGCAAGCCGCATGCTCCGACCAGCAGGAGCTGTTGATTTTGTTTGGTCATATTGGTGGTATAATGGTTACACGGTCAGGGTGTTTCACAAAGCATGGATCGTGTAATTGTCAGAGGGGACCGGTGGAGGCTGTACAACAATATAAAACTTAAAATGTAAAACATGAAATTCTGAACCGGGAAAACAAGAAACCCTTGGTTCCGGTTTCACGCAAAGCCGCAGAGTATAACAGGATGGCATGGCATGAGCAAAAATATTTGCGTGAACCTCTCGTATCTTTAATCCATGAATGAACTTAAAGGCATCCACCACGTTACCGCCATCACCAGCAGCGCTGAAAAGAACTATGATTTTTTTACCAACGTACTTGGTATGCGGCTGGTCAAGAAAACCGTTAACCAGGATGATATACAAACTTATCACCTGTTCTTTGCGGACGATCGGGGAAGTGCAGGTACGGACATGACCTTTTTTGACTTCCGGGGCATACCCAGAGGCGTGCATGGCACCAACGAAATCTCAAAAACTTCTTTCCGCGTTCCAACGGACGCTGCGCTGGAATATTGGGTAAAACGTTTTGACCGACTGCAGGTAAAGCACGAGGGCATACGGGAACAATTTGGAAAAAAAGTTCTTTCGTTTGCTGATTTTGATGATCAGCAATACCAGCTCATTTCAGATGAGTTCAACAAGGGCATAGCCTCCGGCACACCCTGGCAGAAAGGCCCGGTGCCGCTGGAACATGCCATTACCGGGTTAGGTCCCATTTTCGTTCGGATAGGAAGTTTTATTTCCCTAAAAGGTTTGCTCGAGACTATCCTCCTCTTCCGCGAAACGGCTGCCGAAGGCGATTTTCATTTGTTTGAAATGGGAGAGGGAGGAAATGGCGCATCAGTGATAGTTGAAGAAAATACCACGATGCCACAGGCGCGGCAGGGTTTTGGGACAGTTCACCATGCAGCCTTCCGCGTCGCCGACAGAGCTGTTCTTGATGAATGGATCGAGCGGTTGAATCGTTTCGGACTGCCCTCATCCGGATATGTCGACCGGTTCTTTTTCGAATCGCTTTATGCACGGGTCGCGCCGCAGATTTTGTTCGAGTTTGCCACGGACGGGCCAGGGTTCATGGGAGATGAGCCGTATGAAACGCTGGGAGAAAAATTGTCGCTGCCGCCATTCCTTGAGCCAAAACGTGCAGAAATCGAGGCGTCTGTCCGGCCGATCGATACGGTGAGGAGCACGAGGGCGTTTATAAAAGATTAATTTTTTCACCCGCTATCAACATGTTTTTTGCGGACATAGATGATCCTTTAGCCGACCGGTAAAGCCGGCAAATAAAAAACTGTTCAGGGTATACTGTGCAGAGTATGAAAAAGTAAATAGGATAGCTTCTATTCCTAAGAAAACTCTCCGGCTCCATTAATATCATCAAAGGATCGCGCTTATTTTTTCCACCCAATTTCTCTCGGCCTTCTCACCCAAATGAGTGATCAATTTCCCTGTACAAGCTTTATTTAAGTACTACATGCAGGTGAATTTTTCCGGAATTGTGAAAAATATTTTCACAGGATAAAATACATGGATACCTTTTCACTGTCGTCCAACTTCTATGCAGCCCTTTCTCCGCCTGATTCCTGGCATTCCTCTCTGATTCGCAGCTTTCGTTAACACGTTAAACAGTTTTATCATGGCAACGCTTCAACAAAGCTTCGCTTATGCAGGAGATGCGTCTTCGGCTGCGATCAAAAATGTGAATCTCCGCTTTTCTATTCCTTCATTTGAATTCACTACAGTAATCCGGGATGGAAAGCCATTTCCCGAACGGGAACAGATGGGCAAGCAGGTGCTTTCGCTAAACCAGCAATTGCTGGACACCGACTACACTGTCTCTTTTCCCAATGATTGGCTGACCGGCGTTCCGGATGCCGCTGTCCTGAGTTTCTGGTCCTTCCTGCGACAAGTTGGTTTCACCAGCAACGAACCAGAGGTTCCCGAATTTTTGCGGGCTGCGATCTCCGTTGGCGTGACCGATGAACAAAACAACCTGTTCGATGCCGTGCCGCTTGAAGCAATTTTCAGTCTGTCGACAGCCTCCGATAAATTCAGGGAGATCACCGAAAACCAGGCGGGTTTGAACACCCGTGTTGCGATCAATACAGATGCGGCTCACCGTTTGCAGGAGCAGCTAATCTCTTATATCCGTGAAAATATTTTTATTCTCAACAGGCAACTGTTCGACGATGCAGCGTCCCAGTTCAGAGCGGCAGAACCCCGTTACAATGAGTATGCGTTACTTTATATCATCTCCCACGTAACGTATATATCCGAAGGCAGACCACGTGTAAAGATCGAGCCTGATGCCTTCAGGACATTTCTGAAAAATCATTTTGGTATCGGAAGCGAAGAGACCATCAGGATGTTGATCGGTGTCATCAAAGATGAGCTGTTTGACTTCCCACTTACTGTACCGGAAATCACCAGTGCAGAGATCAAAGGAAAGTTCAGGATCACCACGCGGGGTAACTCACCTGTATCACCCAACGATTTCCGTTTCTTTGAACTTGCTGTTGGATATACCGTCAAGGACCCTGGTGGATTAACGATGCCGGTTGCTTCCCGGTTCGACTGGGCAGCCATCGACCAGGCTCCGGACAATACAGTGCCATTCTCATTTGATCCTGTTATCGTGAATTTTATCAACAGCCAGATTACCGTAAGGGTCAAAGGGTATGATGGTTCAGTAACCTGGGAGAAAAAATATTCCGCCAATGATCCCGACCTCGCTGATCTGCTGATCGAAGTCCCACTGCTCCGGCCAGGTGTTATTGGTGAAAATTCAGAACCCCTGCCTACAGGTGGCAATAAAAAGCTGGCGGGAAAGGTTGTGGAAATGTCCGGAACCTGTAAGCTGAAAGATGTTACTGTTGTTGTGCAGGCAAAGAAACAGGATGATACTATCTGGAGGATCGTCGGTGCTGGTACAACGGACAGCTCCGGTAATTTTTCAATTCCTTATCCATACGGACAATTTGTGGCGGCACAAGCGCTCACATCACTCACACCTGACAGCCCCGCAGACATAAACATTAATACCGACGACGCTCACCTTACCGCGAACGAAACCATTGCGGATGACTTCCTCTACCTGTTGCTCACGAATGTAATATGCGAGGACAGTGAAGAGGAAGAGGATGATTGTGCCTGCCATGATACAAAAAAATCAAACCGGCTGCCTGACCAGGAGGAACTGATCAAGTCCGATTCCTATACGCAGGATATAGGTGGATCATGCATCAACCTTTCAACGCCCAACAGAACACTCAGCGAGTATGCGGAGGTAGCGATCGTGCGGACCTCGGACCCCGATGTTTCCAATTATGTCCTGTCAAAAGATCCCAAAGGAAATTTTGTCCTGCAGGGTGGGTTGAGCAAGATCAGCCGCAGCCCTGTAGATCTTACCAATCCCATCCGCTGGCAGGATGCACCGGATGCCCATGCAAACCTGTCGTTTTACCAGGCAGTCACCGTAGCGACAGGACATATCCTTCACTACAGTATCACGACCAAAGCAGATGGCTATTCGCTGGGTGAGCTGCTTTATTCCCTGCCGCTTGCACCTGGACAAAAAAAGGAGATCGTGATGTTTGAACAATCGCATACGCTTACGGGTAGCGAAACGCAATCGATCTCTCAACGTGAATCCCTGGCTGCTTCTCTCGTCAATGATGTTACGATCACAGATACTATCGCAGGCAACCTGTCAGAATCGACACGTGGAAGCAGCTCCGCTACTACATCCGGCGTGAGCGCCGGGCTTGGCCTGGCAGGTATTGTCAGTGGAATTGCCGGTGCGTTTGGTGTATCCGGTGGTGTAGCCAACTCACATTCAAATGCATCGCAAAACAGTTCGCGTTCATTGTCGGAATATTTTCATGAGCAGATGAAAAATGCCATCAACCAGAATGCACGCAGTTACCGCGAGATGAATGCATCGGTAGTCACAACCGTCCAGGAAGGTCAGCGATATGGTGTTACCACTGAAGTGGTGGCCAATCACAATCATTGCCATTCGCTCACTATGATGTATTTCGAAGTGCTGCGGCATTACGCGATCTACCAGGAATTGAGTTATGTAGAGGAATGCCTGTTCATACCCCTGCTGATGACGGATTTCAGGAGAGACAATGTCTATAAGTGGCGCGATCTGCTGGCGGCAAACCTTTTGCCGATGCCATCAGAAACCTATCTGCAGCCTTTCACCATGATCAAGGCAGGCAGGCAGCATCCGCTGCTGAAAGGCTTTGATGCCATTGAAAGGATCAAGACCAACTATGCAAATGTAGACTTCCCTCCAGGTGCTTATGATGACGAACTGATCATGTTTGTCACCGGTGAACTGTTTATTCAAACAAACCTGCCCCGGCCGAAGTCGAAATACGACCGGATAAAATCATGGCCGCTGGAAAGAAAAACAAGCTGGTCATGGTCCGGCGCATTGATCGGTGGCATACTGGGCGGGCTCCTTGGCGCCTACCTTAATGCCGACGGTTCAGTGAAGGCAGAGGCCTATCCAATCATCGATGAGTATATGTCGGTGGACGCCAACTTTGCGAGTGTATCTCCGGCACAGTGTATCCGCATAAAGAAGATCGATTCCAATTTCTTTGAGGATGGCGGCTTCGATAAAGCGCAGTGGGAAGCCTATGCGCGGCTCCTGGGGAGGAATGTATTTGACATGCTCAGCTATTATTTCAAAGAAAGGCTTATAGCTGAATGGGACAGCATATTCTTCAATGATATCGCGCCATTGCTGTTTGAAAGAATAGTGCGCAACATCAGCATCGGAGGGTTCTCTGCGCTGGATCTTTCTTCCGAATCAAAATACAAAGGCGGCAACGTCCAGATGCGGATCAACCTGCGCGGCAATGGATCAAATAAAAAGAGAAAAGAGATAGCACAACTGCAACTGGCGTTCAACAATACGGCTTTGCTGACAAACGATCTTGTAACCCTGACCACGAAAAATATAACGCTGAGGTATTCAACGGCCCACTATAATGGAGTTCTTTACAGCGGTTTTGCCGGGGATGACCTCATTGATGGCAGTCTTCTGTATACTCCGGAAAATGCCAATGAAAAGCGCAATCCAAGGAACGAAGATGCCTACATCGCGAACAAGCTGATCGAACACCTGAACAGCAACCTCGAGCATTATAACAAAGAGCTGTGGCGCAAACTGGACCGCGACCGGCGCTATATGCTGCTCGATGGCTTTAATGTAGAAACATACAATGATTTTGGATTGCCAGTCGGTTTCAGAAGCCTGGCCTCGGTGGTGAAAAATGAATTGGTGGGTATCTCCGGCAACTCCCTGATCATGCCCGTAGCGCCGGGCTATAAGATCGACAGGACGTTCATCGTTGAGCAACCCATCGAGGGGCCGGCGGTTGAGATCGATCTGCTGGAACATTATAAGCCGCTGACACCAATACCACCTTACCGCATCAGCATACCAAGCAGGGGCATATTTGCGGAGGCGGTACAGGGTGCCTGCGACGCATGTGAAAAGGTGAAAGAAAATTCTTCGCAGGATTGGGATAAGTTCCGGACAGACGAACCAACAGATATAAACCCTGTGACCGTGCCTGTTCCAACGGTGACCGACTGGCGGGCAGCATTCAGGGAATTTGCATCACCATTGGTAAGTATCCAGAATGCACCGGCAGCACCCGCACCCGGTGCTGGCCTGGCGGGCGTTTCGGATGTGCTGGGCAAGAGCGATGCGTTCAGGGATATCACAGGCCTGGACCAAAATCAAAAGAACGCGATGCAAACCTACCTGTCCAACCAGCAGAATGCGAAAGATTTTGCGCAGATGGCCAAAGATATCTTCACGATGGGACACAATACCGAGCATTCGGATAAGATCGCTGATTCGATCAGAAATTCTCCTGAATTGACAAAGGAAGAAAAAGCTGCCCTGCTTAAAGATCATTTTGGCCAGATGGTGGATGGAGGAAAAACAAAACAGGCGGACGAAGCGAGCCAGCAGAACAACAAACCGTCGCTTACCGATGCGGCGATCAAGGCGGCCGAAGAAGGAAAGGCGGTGAAAGCAACGAATGTAACGGACAATGGAAAAGCAGAGTCTGTTGACATTGGTGCGGGAGACAGCAGCGGTAAGGTGCTTGCCCAGGTGTTGGGATTCGTTCCGGAAATGGAGCAAGACAATGACAATGCCTGCTGGGCTTTCGCGGCAACGATCATGATGAGCTGGAAGAACAAGGCGCAGCAGGAAGTGTCAACGGTACTTCGTGAAGCAGACAATGGCGGCAGTGAATACGTGGATATGTATACAGCCAAGCAGGCTCTGCCTTCGGGACACAAAAAAGAATTCATCACCAACCTCGGTATGATCGATGAGCAGCCAGGTGAAAATCCGGGCGTACAGCAGTTTATCGACTGGGTCAGGACCTATGGGCCGATCTGGCTCACCACGGATTCAGATGCCGGGGAAGGAAAGTTCTCGCCGCATGCGCGCATCCTGACTAAGATAACGGGCACAGGCACACCGGATGGCATCGGAACAAGTTTCGAAATGATCGATCCTAAGACAGGTAGCCGGAAGACCCAACGATTCAATGATTTCATGACGGAGTACAAACAGATGGTGCTGGATAATAAGTCGCCAGACCCGTACATCCAGGTCGTGCATTTTGAGGAGCGTATAGTGGGTGAAGGCGGAAGCGGCGCGAAGGCATCTAAGAATGAGTTTGAACTGGAGCTGGCGGCGTTTCAGGCAACAACAAGCGGCCCAAGCCTGAATGCAGCTATCACGCGGTTGAAGAGTTCTGCTGCATTTAAGGCAATGCTGGTGGATCTGAACAAAGCATATATCTCACAGCACAGTAAGTTTCCGCAACTACCCATTGTGCTTTCAGAAGAAGATACCGGGTCGCCGCTGCCTGACACGGACATGGAGACAGCCAAAACGGACTTCGATGAAGAGTATGAAAAGAACTTCGATGAGACGAAAGGTCGGTTCAAAAGCGGGCCATTGAGTGGGCGAAGGG
>JAEZAM010000139.1 GCA_023430465.1 Bacteroidota bacterium
ACACTCCGCACTCCGCACTCCGCACTCCACATTCCGCCCTCTTTTTGGCACGAAAGTTTTATCTCTCCTCCTAAACCAATCATCATGGCTACATTACTCTCTCTCCGTGATCTCCTGCAACATGAGATCGACGACCTCTATTCCGCAGAAGAGCAGATCATTGCTGCACTTCCCAAAATGATCGAGAAAGCATCTGATCGTGAGCTCAAGAAAGCCCTTTCTGATCACCTCAAAATTACCCGGGCTCAGAAAGACCGGCTGGACAAAGTGAAAGCCGCACTCGGTGAAAAATCAGAAGAGACCAAAGGATTTTTTCAAAAATTATTTGGCTCCACTACCAAATGCAAGGGCACCGAGGGCCTCATTGAAGAAGGTGAGAAAATGATGAGCGAGGACATGGATCCAACCGTCATGGATGCCGCTATCATTGCTTCGGCCCAGAAGATCGAACATTATGAGATTTCCGGCTATGGTACCGCACGCGCCTATGCGCGCGAACTCGGCCTGACCAACGTTCAAAAGTTACTGGAAGCCACACTTGCTGAAGAATACGAAGCGGACGACTCGCTCACCGTTCTCGCACTGAACAAGGTCAACGTGGAAGCAGATAAGGGAAATCCACGGAAACAAAACAATGGTATGATGCCGGCAGCACGGAAATCTGCGCCATCCAGAGCTGCAAAGAAATCCAGCCCCGCCAAATCCGCACCTAAGAAAGCAGCAAAGAAAAAAGCGGCGAAAAAAAAGACAGCAGGGAAAGCAAGCAGCCGTTGACGTCGGGTCTATTCTGTCGTCAGGATCTCGAGGGTGCCACCATTTTCAAAAAGCGAATGTGGTATGAAATACCCGGTGATGGGCGCCCCGTTTACATGAATGCCCGTCATCCTGCGCCCCTTGCCATTTTTCAGGATCGTAAGCGTCTTGCCATTGGTGAGTGTCCAGGTGGTCTTATCAAACAAGGGCACCGAAACGATATACTCATCATCCGCAGGGGAGAAAGGATAAACGCCCAATGATGCAAACACGTACCAGGACGACATTTCACCCGCATCATCCATCCCGCAAAGCGCAAGACCCTGTTCCCCTATTCCGTACAGGGTGTTGAGAATTGTATCGATGATACGTTGCGATTTCTCCGGCTTGCCGATGAAATGATAAGCAAATGGTGCTTCGTGATCAGGCTGATTGCCGTGGCAATACTGCCCGATCATACTCTCTACATTGCGTGCGATATGTGTGGGGTTCCACGGCAGGGTGTAAAATGAATCCAGCTTGCTTTCAAAGCCTTTTGGTCCGCCATACAACTCTATCAGCCCTGGCATATCATGTGGTGCGAAAAATGATACCTGCCAGGCATTCGCCTCGCGATACATGTATTCATAGTAAGGGTACTGCGGATCGAAATTCGGCACCCATTCTCCATTCGGAAGTCTGCCACGCATGAACCTGGTTGAAGCGTCAAAGACGTTGCGGTAATTCCGGGCCCTTTGCATAAAGATGCGATGGTTGGACGTATCACCCAGCATCTTTGCCATGAGCGCCACTGAATAATCATCGTAGGCATACTCCAGGGTCTTGGACACACCAGCCGTACTTTTTGATTCAACCCAGGGTTTCTCCACCACCAGGTCAGAGATATAGCCTTTCTTCATATACTCATTGATATGAGGCCGGCTCCCACCTTCAACGCTAGCATTTCTCAACAATAGTTGATAGGTTCCTTCAACATCGAAATCTTTCAGACCACGCTTGTATGAACCCACTATATAAGGTGCCGCATGGTCACCATGAAAGAACGTTGGAATGAATCCCGTTTTGTCGCCCATGTCTTTCAGTGATCGTATCACGTCCAGTGAAACATCTGGTGTAACAATGGTCGCCAGCACTTCCTTGTTGCGGTATGTGTCCCAGAGCGACGGAACTGTGTAGTAACGAAAATTATTATTCACCACATTGTTCTTCACGTCCGTATAATCTCCACCAACATCACTCCGCAACGCAGGCCAGAGGAATCCGCGGTAGAGGGAAGAATAGAACATTTCTTTTTGCTTTGCAGTGCCACCCTCCACCTTTATACGTGAAAGAAGCTGCTCCCAGGTATCGTTCGCGGCTTTCCTCACCTCACTGAAACTCTGTTCTCCTACTTCCTGCTCGAGGTTGCGTTTTGCGTTGGCAACGCTGACATATGAAAACCCGATTTTCATTTCCACCGGCTTGTTGCTGCCGTTCTCCAGGTGAACAAGGGCATGACCCTTTTTGGGATCCTCATTCTTTTTCTCGGTTTGCCGCACAGGCACATTCAGCACGGCATAAAAGTATATCGACCCTTCTCCGCTGTCCTGGTGACCTTCCAGCACATTCGTACCCTGTTGCCTGATATCCCAACTCCGGACGCGGTTATTGGCGCGGCCAAGGTCAAAGAGGATGATCTGGTTATTATTGTAGTTGTATGTGTAGCGGTGATAAGCTGTTCGTAACGTGGATGTGAGATCAACCTGTACTTTATAATCTTCCAGGTACACCTGGTAAAACCCGGGTGATGCCGCTTCGCGTGCATGAGAAAATCGTGAACTGTAAACCGTCTTAGTATTGTTAGATACCGGCAGCACGGGAATATTGCAAAGATTCCAGTGCCCTTTGTTGGTGTGTGTGAAGCCGTAGATCACCGAGTCTTCGTATTCATATCCGGCACCGGAGCCGTACTCCGTAATAGGACTTGCCTGCACCATCGCATTGGGCAATGAACTACCGGGATATAACAGACCTGACCAGGCCCGCCACCCTTCGGGAAGGCGATAGCCGAGTATAGCTGAATCGGTGACAGGTGCAGTGCCGATGAAAGGATTTACATACTTCGTATGCGCCGAGACTACAGGGGTACTAACCGGAACCGAGGTCTTACAGGATACGAGAGAAGCTATGACTATTAATAAAATGAAACGCATAGTTTATAGTATTATCTGCAGGCTCGCTTCGACAGGCTCAGCGCAAGCAGCGCAACTGGTCAGCTCTCCACACTCAGCACTCCACACTCCGCACTCCGCACTTCTTCAGTCCAGCAAATCCAGCCTTTCCAACTCGGCCAGTGCTTCCATTAGCATGGCACCACTGAGTTGGGTGGTGAGATCTGTGGTATTGCCGGGCGCGCGATCCCAGGCGGTGCCAAAAAGGATCAGGTTCTTATTGGTGCCCGTGCTCCAAAGTTTTTTACCGTTGCGCAGGATAAAATCTATGTAGTTGTTCTTTTTCTCTGCAGGTAACTGACCTTCGATGATCAGGCGGGTGAAATAGCGTACGAACACACCTTTGAACAGTCCGCCATCACCGCCTCCCTCGTCCTTCAGGATGGTATTGGTTATGAGCTGACCCGAACTCACTGCAAACTCTGCTGCCGCGATCGCATCGGTCTTGTAAGACGCATTGCCCGTAATCTTAAACAGTTCCAGCGCAGCACCGATAAACGTTCCCTGGTTGTACGTAAACTTCCATACCTGGTTTTTCACACCATTCTTGTCAATGTTATCGAACACCCACCCGGTAGCCGGCTCATACAGGACCGACTTTTGCCATTCATAGATGCGGATGGCCCATTGAAGGTCTTCGGCAGCACCAAACTCCTGGTGCAGCCTTGCGGCAAGGATCGCAGCGGGGAGGTTAGATGGTGCATTTTTGGAAGGATTGTCCTTTCTCCACCAGATGCCGCCACCAAGATCATTGCTCCAGCCATTTTTGATATCGGTCCAAAGTATATTGGTGATGTTACGGTACTGATCATCCCCGGTTGCCTGGTAGGCGCGGAGACAGGCCAGGGCCATCCATTCCATATCGTCGTAATAATAATTGAGCCATGTGTTGCCATTCTTTGCACGCACGCCGCTCACCAGGTCATCCATTCTTGTTTTGGTGGCGGCTGACGGTTCACGCAAATAGGCATCTACCAGCACATCGAGTGCATGTGCATTCGGCCAGTACTGACCCCAGTCGCCCGAAGTATTACTGCTGAGATACACCTTTGAGGAGGCAGACCAGAAATAATTCATCGACAGTTGGGCTGAATCAGCCACCCGCTCCCAATCATACACCATTGTATTGCCTCCGCCTGATGGTGGCATGATCTCATCATCATCCCGAACCTTCAGACAGGAAGCGAAAAAAATAACCAGCCCTGCAAGGCCGATGGATAACCGCATGTATGGAATTGACGTTCTCATAAAATTATTTTTTACCAAAGAAAAATGAACGCTGGTTCTGCATACCAGCGTTCTGTCGACTGCTTAACGACTGCTTATCTAAAACTGAACTGTTTACTTTTCGTAATTCTGTGTATAGACATCATCACTGCCCCGGAGCGAAACCCAGAAATCAGCCACTGTACCTTGTGGGAGATAATTCCTGTCGAACTTCCAACCCCAGTCCCACTGGCTTCCGTTATTTGCAGCAAAGTTGATGGTGCGGTAAGCAACTGAACTTGGATATTGTCCGTCCTGGCCTGCAGGATCACTGAAATTGGAATTCAACCACTGGTCACGGTTTCCGCTTCCTTCATCGATCACCATCAAGTACTTGTACCGCTCTTCGAAGCCCCAGGGCATCTGGGTATAATTGACCGCTCTGTCATTGATGCGCCAGACACCGTTGGAAGTATACGGCAGGGTGAACCAGAATTGGTTACCAGCCGAGTACCAGAGTTTCACTTCTTTAACCTCGGCATAGGAAGCATTGATATTATTGAAGTCCATGCGGATCCGCATGATTTTATCCGGACCAGTGAACTCTGTCTCCCCGTTCATGCCAATGGCATTGATACCGTTGTCATCAAAGATGTAATACTCTTTCGGTGTGCCGCTGGTTGCGTCCACGAACTTGTAAGTACCGGCTTTGAGTTTGCTATAGATCTCAAACACACCTGGCTGGATCTGGCGCATCTTCATGGCATTTGCAAGTACGTCTCCATTCTCGGTAGCTGTACCGGTAAGATAAAGGCTGCCCGGCAGCACTGCGAATCCGCCCGGGCGTTCCAGTTCCAGGATGCGGGACATTGCTGCCTTTTTTACATTTGTACCTTTTGAAGCAAGTACCGTCCACCGGAATTTCTTTTTTTCGAAAAATGATGAGCCACCCAACTCAGCGATGCGATTAAGATCCCCATGAGTAAGGGTAAGTTTGTTCAGCACACCACGGTTATCTGAAACCATGGTATAAAACGGTGCGGAGAAATCACCATTCTCCTGGTCGAAGGCTACTTCGTATAGCACGAGTGAGCCATCGGCGGCCTTTGCCTGTTCCCATTCAAACACTACGGTCTGCCCGGAAGCGGGTTTAAGTAAAATAGATTCATCAGCTACAGGGGTAAAAAGATTTTTCACCTCCGTGAGATCCATGTTGATATCGCGCTCGTTCTTAGAGCAACCGATAAACGCAAGGCATATCAATGCAAAGAATGCAGTCCGTGTAATGAAATTATAATTCATAGCAATCGTTTTTTTAATAACCATTATTCTGTGTAAGATTTGAATTCAAAGCGCGTTCTGCAGGTGGCACAGGCCAGAGATAGTGTTTCTGACTATCGAAGGTTCTTAGCTGTGCGCGGAGATACCCATTGTCGATGGATGGCTCACCAAACCGTGCACCATGTGCCCATCCATTCAATACATCTTCTGCGATCTTCCACCGGCGGATATCATCAATGCGTATGCCTTCCATGGCAAACTCGGAACGGCGTTCGCTGCGGATGATTTCTGTCATGTCAGCATTTCCCGGGTAATCCAGTGCTCCTGCGCTGGTAAATCCAGCCCGCACACGCAATGCGCGGATAGTTCTGTCCCATACGTCCTGCGTCATCTGACCGAGTGCATGCTTTGCCTCGGCGTACATCAGCAATACTTCGGCGTACCGGATAAGGTATAAATTCAAACCGGAACTGATGCCCGGTGCAGTGGCGTTAGGATCCCAGTATTTTCTCCAGTAGTAGCCTGTAGCCGTACCCTGTCCCGCAGGGCTGTACTCATTGGCTGTCTGACCCGCAGGCCCCGTACCGGGTTTGATATAGATTGTCTGCGTGCTGCCGTTGGGGTTAACCCAGTTATATCCATGGTACACCACCGTTGCTGTCAAGCGTGGATCGCGGTTTACGTACGGATCATTCTCATTATAGCCTGAACCCGCCTCACCGATGCTTTTTCCATTCAGCATGATATAGTTGTCTACAAGTTCCTGTGTCGGCGAAAGGTTGTTGCCTCTTGCGCCTGCTGAGATAGGGGCGAAATCGATGTACTCACCCCAGGTGCGCAGTGTAGGCACATACTGTATAGCAAGGATGGATTCATTGTTTCTGCGGTTGACCACGTTGTTGCTGAACAGATCGGAGTAAGAAGGCACCAGAGAGTAGGTACCGTTTTCAGATTGATTGTTCATCAGCGCTTCGCAGATCGTTACTACTTCGGCCATGCGGTCACCTTCGTATAACAGTACGCGCGCTTTCAGCGCCATAGCTGCACCACGTGTGATACGACCGTTATCGTTGGCAGAATATTCATCATTCGTAGGCAATACATCGGCAGCAGCATCCAGTTCAGCCAGGATAAAATCCCGAACCTCCGTACGTGGCGAGCGCGCAATGGTCTTTGCCTGATCAGGCGTAATATCATTCTTCAGTAAAGGGACATCGCCCCACCATTTCATCAGGTTGAAATGATGGAAAGCGCGGATAAACGACACTTCCGCTTTCATGCGCGCCTTCATCGCATCGGAAAGGGTCTCGTTCTTGTCAACGTTTTCCAGGAAAATATTACATGATTTTATTCCCGCGTAATACCCGGCCCACTCATTCTGAAAACGGGGCAATGATGGCGTGAAATTGCCGCTGGCAATGGCATCAGGCTGACCGCTGTTGATACCAAGCTTAGTAACAGCATTGTCTGATAGCGCTTCATTGTAGAACAATGGCTGGCTGGAATAAATACTCATGTAAATATTGTTCAGCGCATTGTTAACATTCTCAGATGATTGCCAGAAGGTCAGCTCGGTGAAACGATCCACAGGCGCCAGGTCGAGTTTTTTGCACGAGCCCAGCGAAACGATGACCGCCAGCAGAAGAATGATTTTTTTCATATACAAACGTTGTTAGCAGTTCTGATTAAAAAGTGATATCAATCCCCGCACCATAAAATACGGGCAGCGGGTATGCTCTCGCACTGTTCGCACCGGCATTGAAACCTGTGTTGTTGTCAAACTCGGTAAGTTCAGGATCGAAAAAGTTAAGCTTGCTGAGCGTGAACAGGTTTTGCCCGGTGAAATAGATTCTTGCCCGCTGGATATGCGCCTTGCGGGTGATGTTCACGGGTATAGTGTATCCTACCTGAACATTCTTCAGCCTTGCATATGCCGCATCATACAGGTAGATATCGGAACCTGTGCGATAATTATTGGTATTGGAAGGAGAACCAGCCTCTGCCAGCCTCGGATATTTCGCATTAGGATTGGTCGGTGTCCAGAAATCCGTCTGGTGACGATACATTGTACCACCATAACCGAAATGGAATGGCTCTACCAGCTCACCGCGTATCATGGCATCACGCTTACCAACGCCCTGCACGAATACCATCAGATCAAAACCCTTGATAGAGGCCGTATAGGTAAATCCGAACGTATACCGCGGGAAGGGATTTCCGAGGATGAACTTGTCGCTGTCATCAATCACGCCATCTTTATTGCGGTCGACAAACCGGATATCACCCGGCTGTACACTTGATCCGGAAAACTTGGCACCGCTTTGAATATCGTCAAGCGTCTGGAAATATCCATCCCGGCGATATCCCTGGTATACAGTGATGGGGAAGCCAACCCGGCGCAGAAGTTCGAATTCCTCTTTGCGCTCCACCTGCTGATTAGCGCCGGAAGTCAGGGACATCAACTCGTTGAGGTTATCCGCCAGGTTGATGCTGACAGACTGGAATAACCTTTTTCCACGCATATTGTAAGTAGCCTTCACTTCCCAGCCCCTGTTCTTCACCTCGGCTACGTTGTAATCAGGAAATCCGGAACCAAAGATGGCAGGCACATCGCGACGGGTGTAGAGGATATCTTTCGTTGTCTTGTCGAAATAATCAAAGGAAACTTCCAGCTTGCGGTTGAAGAACTGTGCATCCGCACCAATGTTGAGCGTAGCTGCCTTCTCCCAGGTAAGCTCAGGGTTTCCAAGCAGGAAGCCGGCACCACCCACAGCATTTCCATTATAGCCGTATGCATTGGTGAAATTGAAGAAAGTTGTCTGGTATTGGTACGCATTCACGTTCTGGTTGCCCAATACGCCATAGGAAGAACGGATCTTGAGATCATTCATCCAGTCTTTCACACCGGTCATGAAACTCTCTTCAGATACGCGCCATGCGAGAGCAACGGAGGGAAAGAAACCCCAGCGATTGTCTTTGGCGAATTTGGAAGAACCATCATAACGGAAGTTGAACTCGGCGAAATATTTTGAGTCGAAGGAGTAGCCCGCACGACCGAACACCGAATTGATGCTGGTCTCATTAGTACCCTGGATAGAATTGGTAGAACTTCCCTGGTTGATGACGGTTCCGGTTGTTGGTGTACCCAGATTCGGATCAGTCAGTGTTTTTACGATCCTGTTGCCCTCTGACTTGAATGACTCATTGGCCGAGCCTACAAGTACATTGAAACTATGCGCCTGTATCGTCTTGTTGTACTCTGCGATCAGTTGCAGGTTGGTGAAAAGTGATTTGTAGTTATCATCATATACCTCACGGTCATTGCCATAGACGCCACCGGGAAGGAAATTGATCTGCATCCTGCGGCCGACTCCGTGGTTGGAACGAACTGTTGCACCAAATACACCGCGCACCTTCAGATCTTTTGTAATGGCATATTCACCACTGAGGTTCCCGAATACTTCATCATTGTCGGATTTGCGATAGCCGCCTTTTTCCAGGATGGCCTTGGGATTGAACTCAGAGGAGACAGGATTGGTGAGGTAGTTGCCTGCGCTGTCAGTAAAAGAATAATAAAGCGGTACACGGCCTGCATCCACGATCAACGTGCTGGCACTGGACGAATGATCTTTACCCATCACCTTCGCATAGCTAAGGATGGTGCTCAGTTTAAAGCGACCAAGTTCAGTGGTTTGATTCAGACGAATGTTATAACGCTTGTAACCGAGACCCGGGCCGATGAAACTGTTTTCCTGGTTTAGATAGCCCAGGCTCAGGAGGTATGTTGAGTTGGCTGATCCGCCGCTGATGCTGAGGTTATGCGATTGCTGTGGCGCACGCTGCAGGATGTTGTCCAGGCGCCAGTCGCCATCGCCTTGTTGCTGAAATTGCTGGATCTGAGCCGGGGTAAATATTGGCTGCAGACCGGAATTGGCCAGTGATTCATTTTTATAATAGGCATTCTCCCATGCATGCACCGGTTCGTACGTGACCCGGGGCGACTGGATACCATAGATCGCATTGTAGTTGAGGCTGGCTTTCTCATTCTTACGGCCTTTCTTGGTAGTGATCAGGATCACACCATTGGCCGAGCGCGAGCCATAGATAGCAGCAGAGCCGGCATCTTTGAGAATGGAGATATTCTCAATGTCGTTTGGATTGAGCAGGTTAATATCACCCCCGGGAATGCCATCGATTACCACGAGTGGTGTGTTGTCGCCCAGCGTACCGAGACCGCGGATGTTGATATTGACACCCTGACCCGGCTCAAAATTTCGTTGTTGGATGATGAGGTTGGGAGATACCCCCTGGAGTGCTAATGAAAGATTTGGAGTTGGCTTTCCCTCGATCGCTTTTTTGGAGATGCCATCCACAGAGCCGGTAACCGATGTTCTTTTTTGCGTAGCATAACCGATAACCACTACATCCTCCATGACCATCTCAGCCTTACGCATCTGGACATTCAAGATACGATTGCCGTTCACGGCGAGCTCCTGGTTTACATAGCCAACGATTGTAAACACTAAAACCGGATCACTGATGTTATCCGGTATACTGATCGAATAATTTCCTGCAGGTGAAGTGGCTGTCCCAAGGTTTGTGCCTTTGACCGTAACGCTGACGCCTGCAATACCGCCGCCACCTTCCTCAGTGACAATACCGCTTACAACCAGGTCAGGTGATTTGAACCGGTCAACAGAAACATTGACTTCATTGCCGGGAAGAGTCCGGGTATCCGGCAACCGAAAATCACCGGAAAAAGATTTACCGCGGAGAATTATTTTATCGTTGATGATCTCGTAGTGAATACCAGCGAGACGTGTAAGTGTTTCGAGTGCCTCAGACAATGCCATGTTTCGTACATCGAAATTGATGCGCTGACCGGAATTGACATCATCGTCGGAATAAACAAAGACAAAATTGATCTGCTTCTCCAGCCGCGCGAGTACAGCGGACAGCTTTTCATTTTTGGCACGGATCGTGACACGCGTTTCCTGGCGTTGCTGTACCTGGTTGACCGTTTGTCTGTGCCCGGCGAAACTGGTTTGGGCATGCAGCGAAAACCCTGTGATGAAAAGCACGATCGAGACAGCAATGGTTCTTGAAGTGTGCGGGCTGCGGACGCCATCACGCAGACGGGCGTTCAAATTTTTTTTCATAAGCTGGCAAGCGTTTGGAAAGGTGATTACCTTGAAATAATGATCTGTTCGTCAGATATAGTATAATTGAACGATTTCGTTTTTGACAAATAATAAAATATCTCTGCAAGTGTGTTGTTCTGAAAAGAACCTGTCAACCGGTAGTCTTTGGTCTCTTCATCTCTGAACACCACTTTTTTCCCAAAATTCCTTTCGAGTTCCACTGCGATATCGGCAAACAACATGGAGCGGAATACCAGGCGGCCCTCTGTCCAGGCTTTATCTTCCTCACTCAATGTGACGGCCGTGCTGATCTCGCCGCTCGCCGGACGAAACACCAGTTTGTTATTCGGTGTCAGGAAGATGGTATCCTTCTGCTGCTTTCCTTTCGGAATGAAAGCCACTTTCCCGGTCGCGACTGAGGTTTCAATCACCTGTTCATTGTCATATGCTTTAACATTGAAGGACGTACCGAGCACGCGAACAGTTCCATTGGCGAGATGAATGATGAAGGGCTTCGCAGGGTTCTTTGCGATATCGAAGAAAGCTTCGCCGTTCAGGTACACTTCGCGGCTGTCTTCACCAAATACAGTCGGATATTGAATCTTGCTATCAGCGTTAAGCCAAATTTTGCTGCCATCGGCAAGCTCAATAGTGCTTTTCACACCTTTTGCATTCTGCTTCTGCAGTAGATTGGCTACTGGAGAAGTATCTGTATTGCGCTGCAGGTAAAGAACCGCTGCAATGCCGACGAAGACGACCAATACTGCTGCGATGCGTAACCATTTTTTGAAACCTACGATTTTCGCGGGGGCCGTCACCATCTGCTCATCATTGATGAGGAGGAGAACCTTTTGCAGTGCACGCTCGGTATCGCCGGCTTTTTCAACTCCTTTTTCCTCCCAGAATTTCACATACACCTCCATCTGCCTGCGCAGGTCAGGGGAGGATTGCAGCATGCAGGCAAGTGCATCCAACTCTTCCCGGGTTGCTTCCCCGGAGAGTTTCTTCGTAACCAGTTCTAAAAATTGCTCTTGCTGCATCAGGAGTTATTTGCGTTCCGGTTTAAGGACAGCAGATTCAGAAGAATTACTTACAGGGATCAGAAAAAAAATGAAAAAAAGAAGACCAGCCCCGAAATAAGGGGTGTGCGGGAACCTTTGCCACGGGCAGAGGAGGTATACTTCGCAATAAGCGGTTGAAGTTTCCGGATGGCGCGGAACAATTGCGTTTCCACTGTCCGGGGTGAAATGCCGAGAATTTCAGCGACTTCTTTGTATCTGAAACCATCTTCCTTGATCAGCCGGAATACTGTCCGGCACTGATCCGGCAATGCTTCGATGGCTTGGCTCAACTGGAAAGATATTTCCTTCCACTCCAATTCCTCCCCTGGATCATTTCTGTTGATCAGTCCTGAACTTCCGGCAGCATCTTCAACAGCAATATGGATATGGGAATACTGGCGCAGATAATTGATGGAGTGATTTTTTACAGAAACAAAAAGGTAGGTAGAGAGATTCTGCACCTGGGCGATTTCGGTGCGCCGGTTCCACAACTTCACAAAAACATCATTGGTGATCTCCTCAGCTATCTCATTTACATGAACGTATTGCAGGGAAAAACTATGCAGGCGGGAATAGAACAGGCGGAACAAACCCGAGAAAGCCACCTGGCTTCCTTGTGCGATTTGCTGCTGCAGACCCTGGAGATATACTTCATCCGGGCGCATCATGCCGCATTTTTTTGAGGAAAAATAAAGGGCCGTACAGCCACCCGTCTCTTTTTCATAAGCATTCTTCGTTCAGCAACCTTTATAAGGACAGCAAGTTCAGAAAAATTACGTACAGCCCCGCAAAAAAAATCAAATCAACGCCGGACTATCACTTTGTCAGGGTGAAATAGGGGAAAATCGGATTTGGCATGTTCTTCGGATGGAAAGAATTCTTAATCTATATTATGTCAGTAACTATCAAACACCTCAATCCTGACGAACTTTTCAAAAGTCCAGCTTTCTCACAGGTCATCACCGTGGAAGGAAATGGCAGGACGATCTATATAGGTGGCCAGAACGCTGTGGATCGCGAGAATAGACTTGTCGGTAAAAATGACCTGCACGCGCAATGTACCCAGGTAATGAAGAATATCCTGGAAGCACTTCATTCATCCGGCGCCTCCTGGAAAGATCTGATCAAGCTTACCATATACCTCCGGCAGGGAGAGGATGCGACACAAGCGTTCGAGGCAGCCAGACCGTTCATGACTCCGGGTGTGCCTCCGCCTATCGTCACCGTGTTATATGTGGCTGGCCTTGGCAACCCAGACTACCTGCTTGAGATTGATGGGATAGCGGTCATCAGGGTGGACGAATAGAAATCAGCCGCTGTTATGTTAACTGTAGTATTATTGAACTTTCAGGACGGCGGGTCTTCTGCCGGTAACTTCTTTTTCAGCTTATTCATCACTGTTTTGGCAGTAAAGCCATGGACCACGATGGAAAGAACAATAGCGAATGCTACAACGGCCCACAGTACCAGCCTGAAGCGGTACTCAAGGTCAACCCCGTATCTTTACGAAAACCAACCCGCATGAATGCAAAAAAAATAGACCTGCCACTGTGGTCGATTGTTTTTCCGATACTCGCTGCGTTATTGTATGCAGGGAAATCCATTTCCGACAGCGGCTGGTTCATGGGGTTGCTCGCCCTGATGCTGGTAGGTGCCGTACTCGCTGCAGTGCACCATGCCGAGGTAGTGGCCCACCGCGTGGGTGAACCGTTTGGCACTCTCCTCCTTGCTATAGCAATTACCGTGATTGAGGTATCGCTGATCGTATCACTAATGGCGGCAGGCGGCGAGGAAACCGTCGCCCTCGCAAGGGACACTGTTTTTGCAGCCATCATGATCATACTCACCGGTATCATCGGCCTTTGCCTGCTGATCGGTGGGCTTCGGTATAAAGTGCAGGTATTTCGCCGTGAAGCAGTCAGTGCTTCTCTCGTTACGCTCACCGCTATCAGCGTCCTCACGCTCATTCTGCCAAACTATACAACTTCCAAACTGGGACCGGTTTACAGCACCCAGCAATTGATGTTCATTGCCGTGGTATGTCTTATTCTATATGGCACGTTCGTAGCCGTTCAGACTGTGAGGCACCGCGATTATTTCCTGCCCAATACAGCAGAAACAGAAGCCGATGTACATGCTCCACCGCCAAATAACCGCACCACCTTCGCGAGTTGTCTCCTCTTGCTGGTTTGTCTTGCTGCTGTAGTATTGCTGGCAAAAGCACTGGCGCCCACCCTCGAGCGAACTGTAGCCAGTTACGGTGCTCCCGAATCACTCGTGGGTGTGATCGTGGCCACCGTGATCCTTTTGCCAGAAGGGCTCGCGGCAGTACGCGCGGCACGTAAGAATCGCTTACAGACAAGCCTCAACCTTGCCCTTGGTTCCGCGCTGGCGAGCATCGGACTTACTATTCCTGCTGTAGCTATCTCATCGCTGTTTACCGGCATGCGCGTTGAATTGGGCATCGATACCAAATCAACAGTGTTGATGCTATTGTCATTGCTGACGATCATGCTGTCATTTGGCACTGGCAGAACCAATGTATTGCAAGGCGTGGTACTGCTGGTGATTTTTGCCGTATATCTTTTCACCACGATTTTTCCTTGAGACAAAATCCAGGGGCTGGGG
>JAEZAM010000151.1 GCA_023430465.1 Bacteroidota bacterium
ACCACGACCACCGCCGGAACTCGTCAGTCCAAGAAGGTCCTGCGAGGCAAAATTCTGTTGGTTGATATTATTGGAGAGGCCAACCAGCGAAACCCGGCGGTTGCCTTTGAAGAAACTTACATTACCACCCAGTTGGTAGCGCTCATCGGTGCCATAGCCAGCAAAGAAACGGCCGAACTGCCCGTTGCTCATACCTGCCTTGGTTACGATGTTGAGGGCTTTCTGGGAATTCCCGTCATCCACCCCGGTAAACTGTGCCTGGTCGCTCAGGCGATCAAAGACCTGTATCTTATCCACTACATCCGCCGGCAGGTTGCGGAGGGCTGCGGAGGCATCATCGCCAAAAAAGTCACGGCCGTCTATGGTCACTTTTCGGACCTGCTCCCCCTGAGCAGTGACCGTTCCATCACGGTCCACCGTTATCCCCGGTGCTTTTCTGACCAGGTCCTCCACCGTGGCATCGGGGTTGACCTTGAACTGGCTGGCATTATATTGAACGGTATCGCCTTTCTGCTGCGTAGGCGGCGTGCGGGCAGCAACGGTCACGCCCGAAAGTTCTCTCGTCGATTTGGGAATGAACAGAGTTCCCAGGTTGAGGTCGGGCAGCGAATCGCTGATGCCCACCACCTGGCGGAAATCTTCATAGCCTATGTAGCTGACCTTGAGGAAGTAAGAGTCTATGGCCACTCCCGAAAACAAGAAACTCCCTGTACTGTCGGCAATGGAATTGCGGATGGCCAGCGTGTCCTTTATGGACGTGATGGACAGGCTTGCGCCGGCCAGCGGCCGGCTATCCACCAGATCTACGAGCTTACCACGTATCGTCTGAGCCTTCGCGGAGACACTGATCATCAAAAGGACAAGAAGGGAGAGTACAGCTTGTTTCATAAAGTGTAATTGTAAGGTTGGACGCTGATTTGGTCAACAACTTTCGTTTAGCTTATCCGCCGGGGAATATGCAAAGTGTTCGCCAGAGATTTTCGGGCGATAAAATGGCCTGATATTTTCGGGAGCAGCGGTGAAAAGGGAAAATTTTTCCATCAATCCTAATTGGCGGAACTCAAGTATCTTGCAGCCTCTTAAAATCTTTGGTTGATATATGGAGTACAGTAAACTAGTAGCAGTAACAGGCCTTCCAGGTCTTTATGAACTGATCAGCAGTAAAAATGACGGAGCTATCGTACGATCTCTTGAAGACAACAGTACCAAGTTCGCGTCTTCCAGGATCCATAATTTTTCGCACCTGGAAAGCATCGAAGTCTATACAACAGGAGATAATGTAAACCTGGTGGATGTGTTTCATGCCATGGAAAAATCTTCTGCAAAGCTGCCAGATGGTAAGGACAATGCTGCGCTAAAAAAATATTTTGAGTCGGCCTATCCCGAACTCGACTTCGATCGCGTTTATGCCAGCGACCTGAAGAAGATGGTGAAATGGTTTGATGTGCTGAAAAAGCAGAACATCGAGATCAAACTTTCTGAACCTGCGGAAGAAACGGCCGAGCCCGAGGTAGAAGAAGAAGCAGCAGAAAAACCAGCAAAGAAAAAAGCAGCACCTAAGAAGACCGAGGCGGTAGCGGAAGAGGAAGAAGCACCGAAGAAAAAGACGCCTGCAAAGAAAAAAGCGGCGGCGAAAAAAGACGATACTGAGGAGGCGGAAGCTCCCAAGAAGAAGACAGCAGCAAAAAAGAAATAATTTAACTTATTTGCAATAACACCGAGGCTACAAACTTCCCGAGAGTTTGTAGCTTTTATATTTAAAGCTAATCATGAACATTACAGCCGATATTAAAAAACTACCGCGGCATTTCCTGCCCGGCAACTTTGTTGTAACTGACTGGGCATCGCTGGAACCTTACTTCAGGGATCTGGCTGATCGTCCGCTGAACAACATCTCCGACCTGGAAGCATGGCTGCGCGATACCAGCGAGCTGGAAGCGGCAGTCAGCGAAGATGCCTGCTGGCGCCAGATCCGGATGACCTGCGATACAGAAAACAAAGAACTGGAGGAGGCATTCAACTTCTTCATGCTGGAGATTCAACCAAAAGTGCAGCCGTATGCAGATGTGTTGAATAAAAAACTCGTCGCATGTCCTTTCACCAAAGACCTTGATCCGAAGAAATTCTTCACGTATATCCGGAATGTAAAGAAGAACATTGACCTGTTCCGCGAAGAAAACATCCCCATCCAGGCCGAGCTGAATGTAGAAGCCCAAAAATTTGCCGTGATCGCCGGCAAGATGACCGTGGAAGTAAATGGGCGCGAATATACCTTGCAGCAAGCCGCGAGATTCCTGGAAGACCCTGATCGGAAAATAAGAGAGGAGGTGTACCGGAAGATCAATGACCGCCGGCTACAGGATAAAGAAGAACTGGACCAGCTATTCACCTCCCTTCTTACCAAGCGCGACCAGGTTGCGCGAAATACCGGCTTTGACAATTACCGGGATTTTCGTTTTGCAGAACTTGGCCGTTTCGATTACAAGCCGGAAGACTGCACCAAGTTTCATGAAGCCGTCAGGCTGCATGTGATGCCGTTGGTCGATCAGCTTTACGAATTGAAAAGACAAAAATTAGGTCTGGACAAACTCAGACCCTGGGATATCGAAGCAGAACCGCCCGGAGTAAATCCGTTGCGACCATTCAGCAGCGGAGAAGAATTACTGGAAAAAACGATTCGCTGTTTTGATCAGCTCAACCCATTCTTTGCAAACTGTCTCCGGAAGATGAAGGAGCTCAAGCATCTCGACCTGGAGAGCAGGAAAGGAAAAGCTCCCGGAGGATACAACTGTCCGTTAGCAGAAACAGGTGCGCCATTTATTTTCATGAATGCTGCGGGCCAGCTCGATGATGTGACCACCATGGTACACGAGGGAGGACACGCCATTCATTCTTTTCTTTCCCAAGACCTCGAGTTGAATGGTTTCAAGGAATACCCGACCGAGATCGCGGAGGTGGCCAGCATGAGTATGGAATTGTTCAGCATGGATCACTGGTCCGTGTTCTTCAATAACCCCGATGAGTTAGTGCGAGCGAAGGAACAGCAACTGGAAAGAGTGATCACCATCTTTCCCTGGATCGCAGCTATTGATAAATTCCAGCATTGGATCTATCTGCATCCCGCACACAGCCTGGCTGAGCGCAGGGAGCAATGGGTAGCGATATTGAATGAGTTTACATCGAGTGCAATCGATTTCAGTGGGCTTGAGGAATACCGGCAATACGGATGGCAAAGACAGCTTCATCTTTTTGAGGTACCATTCTACTATATTGAGTACGGGATAGCACAGCTCGGCGCAATTGGTCTATGGCAACAATACAAGAAGGATCCTGCAGCAGCGCTTAATAATTATATAACAGCGTTGAACCTGGGAGGTACCCGAACTTTACCGGAGCTTTTCAAGGCGGCAGGACTTGAATTTGATTTTTCACCCGCACATATCAAGGGGCTGATGGAGTTTGTAAAGCAGGAATTAGAGGCGTTAACCGTAAAAGGTTGAAAAATACCATGAAAGTGGTACGGCTTAAATTCGGAAATATGGATTCTGGATATTATTTTTGGATTCGAAATTAAAGATCATATGTACTGCGCTTTTGCGGTACTTTAAAATAGCTACTAATCAGAGCCTTAACCTAAGTCCCTGTGTTTCTACACAGGGGCTTGTTTTTTTATATGATCACTCGCGGCATTTGCGGCAGATCCCTTCCACTACAACTTCAATGTGTTCGGATTGATAGCCCTTTGGCAATTTGATCTCCGGCGTTACAACATCATCGAGGCAATAAGTATTCTTGCAGTTGTTACAAACAAAATGGACATGGTGATCATGATGATGTCCTTCTGCACAATCATCCTTACATAATGCATAACGCACAGAATTATCTGCCGTGGGAATGGTATGAATGATTCCCTTCTCTACAAAAGTCTGAAGCGTGCGGTATACGGTAACACGGTCGAACTTTTCGCCCGCCTTCTTCTCGATATCACCATGCGCCAATGCACCCTGGTGCTCCAGGAATAAATTCAGGATCTTCTCCCTGCTCGCCGTCACGCTTAACTGGCTGCGGCGCAAAATATCTTTCAAGGCTGCACTCATGTCTTACTATTTATCAAGTAGGTAGTCAATTTCACGGATCATCTCATCTACTTCATCCTGCTTCAGGCCGTCATATACCTTTTTAACCTTTCCTTCCTTGTTCACCAGCGCCCAGAACTGGGTGTGGATGAACTGATCTTCGATCCGCTGCAGGTTGTTTGCAGGATCATCCACCGTGTAGCTTACGCGCGCGGCTTTATACAGGCTGTCCTTCCTTCCGGTAACAAAGATCCATTTTTCCGTATCCACTTTCATCGAGTCGGCATACTGCTTCAATACGGGAACAGAATCACGCTCCGGATCACTGGTATGGGAAAGAATACGAAAATCAGGCGACCCCTTAAAGCGCTCATATACCTTTTTCAGGTTGGTATTCATTTCTGGGCAAATACCAGTACAGGTGGTGAAGAAGAATTCGGCAACATAAACCTTCCCTTCCATTGTTTTATCGGTCACCAGCTTTCCGTCCTGGTTCACAAACGAAAACGGCTGAACGACGGAAATGGTATCGTTATATGTCAGCCACTTTCTCACAACAAGGAAGAAAACAACAAACAAACCCGCGAAAAAAACAGTATTGATCAGTGCTTTACGTGACATATGGTGGATTTGAGGAGCAAAGTTACCACGGAACCCGCTACCAGACAGAACGAAACTCGTCTAAAAATGTTTTGCAACATTGTTGCTTTTCTCTAATTTTGTCCTCCTTCATGAAATTAAAGCTGAACTGGGATGCTCTTGGGGTTACTGCATCGGTAGCCTGTGCCATTCATTGCGCTATCCTGCCCCTGTTTGCCACGGCCGTGCCGCTTTTTGGCGTTAATAACATCCACAATGTGGCTTTTGAGACGGTGATGGTCGTGCTGGCATTTTGCATCGGCACATATTCATTTTACCATGGTTACCGCAAGCATCATCAGAGCCTCTGGCCTTTTTCCCTTTTTGCCATCGGTATCACGCTCCTGGTATTGAAACTGTTTTTCATTCATTATGAGACCTGGCTGCTGTTGCCTGCGGTCGTGCTGATCATTTGTTCGCACGTAATGAATTATCGTTACTGCAGGGTGCAACGTCACGACCATGGTGCACACTGTGATCATTAGCGCTATTTTCTTACCTTGACTGTTCAATTCAGTTTATGAAGATCTTCCTCCTCTGGGCATGGCTTCTTATAACCACGTGTTCTTTTGGGCAAAAAAAAGCTGTTGACCAGATCCTCGGCATGCTGGACCGGCAGACGGCTGCCTGGAACCGCGGCGACCTCGAGGCGTTCATGGATGGTTATTGGGAAAATGATTCGCTGATGTTCATCGGCAAATCCGGCGTTACATACGGCTGGCAGAACACACTTGAAAATTATAAGAAAGGTTATCCCTCCAGGGATGCCATGGGCAAACTCTCCTTCAACATTCTCCATGTAAACCGCCTTTCTAAGGATTATTATTCCGTGGTGGGCAAGTGGCACCTGTCACGCGTGATCGGTGACCTGGAAGGACATTACACGCTCTTAATAAGAAAGATCAAAGGAAAATGGGTGATCATCTCCGATCACAGCAGCTAAGCTTTACGCTTCCATGTTCGCAGAAAAAAACGGATCAGCAGGACAAACGTGATCAGCAGGATCACATAGAAGATCACAACAGCATACAGCGGCCGTTTCCCCGGATTGGCCAGGTCAAAATAGAAACCGGCAGTGAATGCAGTGAGCAGCCAGGTCAATCCCACCGAAATGGTATTGACAATTCTGCGGAAAAAACGCGTTACCTCCGGATCCCAGCCTTGTTCCATATTGATTGCCGTTCAATCCCCACTCAGGGTATCAGTAATTCTTTAAAGTCAAGGGAGTCACCCTTGAACACATTAAAATCGACCTTTGCCATTATACCGTTTACGTTTCCCTGGTCATTGTGCTGCCAGAACGACCAGTCACGACTTATCCGCGGTTGCTCCTTCACATAATAATGAGCGATCCATAAGGGATATTTATCGAATTCTTTCCCAAGGTACTGGTTATAGAAATCAACATTGGTATAAATGATCGGCTTTACCTTGTAATAATTTTCCACTACATCCAGCCAGACCTTCACTTCTTTCTGAAGCTGTCGGGTAGACACGCCAAATTTCTGTTCTACATCCAATACCGGTGGCAGGTCGCCGCTCTCCAGCTCAACACGACGGATAAAATTCTCGGCCTGCATTTTTCCATCCTTGCTTGCAATAAAAAAATGATAGGCACCACGGACTACATTATTACTCCTGGTTTTCTTCCAGTTGCGGGAGAACTGCGGATCTACATTGCCGATTCCTTCCGTCGCCTTGATAAATGCGAACCCGAGCTGTACATCATTGACGTTCATTTTCCTTACTTCTTCCCAGGCGATCAGCCGCTGGTATCTTGAAACATCAATGCCGTGAATGCCATAGTCAACGGGTATCGAGATACCGAATTCAGGATAGCGCGTGAATTTGGCTTTACGATAGTTGATCCACTTGAATAACATCCAGGCGCCTGCACCCAGTACAACAAGGAAGGAGAGGAGAACTGCCCAACGGGCCATTTTATGCTTTTTCTTCCGCGAGGGCATGCAGTGGTGGTTTATAAACCACGCAAATATAAAAGCTAACTGCTTGGGAGATTGTTAATTCCGCTGAAGAATCGTTCGTGCGCTAATTGCGGATATATTTTACGATCAATTGCCCGTTGATGTTCTCGGCAGCAGCAAGCTGCTGCTCTACCTGGGAAAGCTTTGTGATCTGAACCAGGCCGCGGAGGCCATTGTAATCGCGCGCGGAGCTGTATTTATAATCAACCGCTATATCCACGATCCGGTCTTTGACGGGACCGGCGTGGATGGTATCAAACTGGTCTGCGAGGTACTCGCATTTGCGGTCATCCATTCTTACTGGCATATGAGCGGGATCCCAGACGATAAATTTTTTGTTGAATCCCAGTATGCCCTCCGTGGTATGGAACCGCTCGAGCATCCATTTCCGCCGCGCTTCGGGCTCGGTCTCCATGGCCTCATATATTTTGGCTGTAGTGAACTCCCGGAACTCATCGTCTACCGCCTGTATGGAATAACCTTCATTGATCCTGCCAACCAATTGAAGCTGGCTGCTCATCAGGCACCAGGCATATACGGTCACCCCTTTATGTTCAATGAAATGATTCAGTGTATGAACAACGAGTTGTTTGTATACGGGGCGGATAAAGAGATCGACCCCGTCAACTGTTGCATAATTGAAATAGTAACAGCCCTGTTTTTCCTGATTTCCACTATAATCACGCATAGAATTGCATTGTAATGAACAATATCAACAGGGGTTCGCCGCTGCATATGCAAACGCTGTTCCGAAGCGGATAAATGTGAATAAGTTGTTTCACGCAAAGACGCCAAGGGAGCTAAGAACGCAAATCCGGCATCCTTTAAGTGAAATTTACTCCACTATCCGCAGCTTCGCATAGTTCAGCATGATCTTCTTCTCTCCGTTGTGTTCAAACTTCACCAGCGCAATGGGGTTATGCGCGGCGCCTTCCATTTTCACTACTTCACCGAATCCGAATTTCTGATGTTCCACTTTCTGACCCTGTTTCAGATTAGAGGTGTCACTGGGAACAAAATCAGCGGAAGGTTTGTGCTCGACAACTTTCTGGTAAGCTGTCGGCTGGGGTTTCATATAGAAAGGTGTTTCTTCTTTTTTCTTCGCGGGCGGGGGGCCATACCGCTTATCTCCGAGGGGGCCGCCACCCCAGCCACCATTCATGCGCTCGAAGGC
>JAEZAM010000028.1 GCA_023430465.1 Bacteroidota bacterium
GCATAGGCAAACCGATCAGCGATGGCTGATCCGAGATTGCCGGTTGCACCGGTGACAAGAATAGTGGCCATGAGGATGTTTCTTTCGAAATTACGCCATCCTCAGTTGATCTGCACTGACGTTTACGATAGTGTTCCATCCAAACCTGTCCGCATCCTGTCCTGTCCGTACCCGATCCAATGCTGCACGCAGCACAGACTGAGTACTATCATCATTGCATGGGGGTAATGTATAATCGTAGCCGTTTATCCCAATCAACCCAACCGGACTAACCACAGCAGCGGTGCCAACGCCAAAAGCCTCTGTAACGTTGCCATCGCGCAGTCCCCTCTCCAACTCATGTACCGTGATGGGCCTTTCTTCGACGGCGATACCGGATTCCTTTGCCAGCATGATGAGTGAATCCCTTGTTACACCATCCAGGATAGAGTCAGACAGCGCGGGAGTGACAAGCGTTTTATTTATAACGAACATGATATTCATCATTCCGGACTCTTCAATATATTGATGATCGACGTCCGTCCAGAGGACCTGGTCATAACCTTCACTCTTCGCGATCATTCCCGGGTAAAATGATGCCCCGTAGTTCCCACCACATTTTGCAGCACCCGTTCCACCACGTGCAGCACGGATAAATTTGCTTTCGAGCTTTAGTCTCACCGGTGCACCGTAAAGCTCAGGTACCGGCCCGGTGATGATGATAAATTTGTATGAGGAAGAGACTTTCACACCAAACCTCGCCTCGGTGGCAATGATAAAGGGTCGAATGTAAAGCGCCCCCGGGTTTGAGGGCACCCAGGCCTGATCCACCGCGATCAGTTGTTGCAAGGCCTCGTTGAACAGGTCAAAAGAAGGGGCCTGCATTGACATGCGTTCAGCCGAACGCTGAAAGCGGGTGTGGTGTTTCTGGATGCGGAAGATGCTGATGTTTCCGTCATCCATTCTGAATGCCTTCATCCCTTCAAAAATGGTCTGGCCGTAATGTAGAGCCAGTGTTGCCGGGTTCAGTGAAAGCTCAGCATAGGGCACAATGGCAGCTTTCTGCCATTCTCCCTCTTCATAATCGGCTACAAACATGTGGTCGGCGGTGTACCTGCCGAATTCCAGTTGGTTGAAATTGATCACAGGAAGCATGGAACTGGTAGTGATCGTCGTTTTGATATGCATGTCAAATGGTTTGATGTTGAAATGGTGTCAGCTGCGTGCTGTATTCCTGGGAAATTTCCTGAACTCCCGGTTGACCAGGTAAACACCGGCCAGTGTCACCAGTGTACCGGCAACCATATGAAGATTGAGCTTCTCAGACAAGAGCAGCCATCCCGCCACAACCGCAACTACCGGGTTGATGTATGCGTAGATCGAAACCTGGGTTGGCGGAAGCTTATCGATGACGAACACAAAAGCAGAATACGCGACGAGCGAACCAAAGACGATAAGATATCCAAGGGCCAGCCAGCTGTTAACCGATATTGTCGTTAAGTCAGCATATTGGCCGGTTACACCACAAAGCAGCAGCATGATGGCACCGGCTATCCACATCTGCAGGCCGACATTGAACAGTATATCAATGGGTGGCTTATGCGTTGCGCCGTATACTGTCCCGAAAGACCAGGAAAGGGTTGCCACCACGGCCATGATCACCCCGATGAGGAAACGCTGGTCGCGCAGGTCGCCGAGATAATCATAGAAAATGATAACGATACCGGTAAAGCCAATGAGGAGGCCACCCAGCATAAGTCTTGTGATGCGCGCATTATTGGTGAGGGCTACGGTGAAGAGTACGATAAAAAGTGGCATAAGCGCAGCAATGATAGCAGCCAGTCCGCCGGTAATGTATTGCATCGACCACGTGATGAGTCCGTTTGAAATGCAAAGCAGGAAGATGCTTTGCACACCAATCTGTTTTAACACCGACAGCGATGGAATACGATGTCCGCGTAATAGAAAATAGCCAGCGAGCAAAGTTCCCGAAATGAACTGCCGCATACCCGCTACAAACAGCCCCGGCATTCCCTGCGCGCCTATACGTGCGGCTATATAGGTTGTACCCCAGAAAAAACTGACAAGCGCCAATGCGATGTAGGCTTTGTTCAACTCATTTTTCATCCTGCTTATTGATTTTGATATTTATCTGATATACCGGGAGATCTTGTCATTCACTTCTGCCGGCCTGCGCACATGTTCATCCCCAGGCGAAGACAAAATTTCAATAAATCCAATTGGTAAAACAGATTCAGTTTTGTTATTTTTGACTATATCAGTTTTTATTATGGGTAAAACAGCAACTGCGCCTGGCCACCTGTATCTGCAGGTAGCCGAAGGACTGGAGAAGATGATCTCCGATGAAGTGATTCGGATTGGCGACAAACTACCTTCCGTCCGCCTGCTTAGTGAGGAGTATGGAATCAGCATGGGTACTGCATTCCAGGCCTATTATCACCTGGAAGCAAAAGGGTTGATCGAGTCAAGACCCAAGTCGGGATACTATGTGCGTTTTAGTCAGAAGCGATTTCCCGGCCTGCCGAACACGCTCCCTCCTACACCTGTGTCACATGACGTAAGTGTTAAAGAAATGATCGCTTCCATTTACAATGACATCGCCTCACCTGGTCTTAAGGTGATCAATTTTGCGATGGCTGTTCCCCATCCGTCTTTGCTGCCCGCAGCAAAGATCAATAAGTCTGTCATGCACGCGATCCGAAACAGCCCGGATCACTGCATCGGCTATGAGCAAACGCAGGGTCATCCGGAGCTGCGAAAAGAGATCGCGCGACTGGCCTTTAACTGGGGCGGCAAGGTGAAAGCGGATGAAGTGATTGTTACCTCCGGCTGCCTGGAAGCAATGATCACCTGTCTCAGGGCGGTGACGAAACATGGCGATACGGTTGCTGTAGAGTCACCCAACTATTTTGGCGTGTTCCAGGCAGTGGAAAGTATGGGGTTGAAAGTGGTTGAAATATCCTCCGATCCGGTGACCGGCCTCGATCTCGATTGCCTGAAAAAGACCATTCGCAAGTTTGACATCCGCGCCTGTGTTGTTATACCCAATTTCAATAATCCGCTCGGTGGCTGCATGCCGGATGATAAGAAGAAAGAACTGGTAGACCTCATTACGAAGGAAAAAATTCCATTGATCGAAGATGATATTTATGGTGAGTTGTATTTTGGTAAACATCGCCCCCGCACCTGCAAATTTTATGACACGAAAGGCTACGTGATGTACTGCTCATCGCTGTCGAAATCGCTGACTCCAGGCTATCGCATAGGGTGGACGATCCCCGGCCGTTATTTTGATGAAGTTCGCGCGGCCAAGCGCATCCAGAATATCACCTCGCCTTCACTTACACAGGCTGCCATTGCGCACTACCTGCATCATGGCAGATTTGAATATCATCTTCGCGGTCTTCGTAAAGCATTGCACACACAATGCCTGCGATATATGCAGGGAATCATCGATCATTTCCCTCCCGGTACACGCGTTTCCCGTCCCCATGGCGGTTTTGTGCTTTGGGTGGAACTCAATGAAAAGATCAACACGTTCCGTCTCCGTACAGAAGCAATGAAACACCAGATATCCATTGTACCGGGCAAGATATTTTCCGCAGGCTGTGACTACAGCAACTATATCCGGATCAGCTTCGGTAAGCCCTGGGATGATGATGCAGAATACGGGTTGATGATGCTGGGGAGATTAATTGGGAAGATGTGAAATGAAAAACTCAAAATTCAAAACTGAAAACTAAAAAGGTTCTGTTTTATGTTTTAGCCTGACTTTTAAGTTTTGACTTTTGAATTTTTAGTTTGAAAAAAAAGCTCCCTCTCATGAGAGGAAGCTTAAAACAATTTACTTTCTGGTTTCAACCCGAATAAATGGACATTGTCCAGATATACCCCCGGCCCGGATACAGGATCTTTCCCAGGAGGATTAACAGGTAAAAGGTAGGAACATGGATTCCAGAAAATCCTCAGAATTATGGTTGCGGGGCTAAGATAGAAATAAGAGTTTTTTCTTTCAAGCCCCTATGCCAATTTTTTTTATAGGAAATTTACGAACCTCTCACAATCGGTTTCCGGGAGCCTTGCGTAGTCAGTAATTAAAAATGAAAAATCCACTCTCGCTCTCTTTCTCGCTCTCGGGAAACAGGCATCCTGCCTTCGGCAGGCAGGCATCCCGTACCCAGTACCTGGCATCCAGTCATCCAGCACCCAGTCCCCAGCACCCAGCATTAACTGTACATCTGCTCCTTCAGCGTCTTCACCCTCTCGTCGGCCAGGTACTCGTCGAAAGTCATCAGGCGGTCGATGATTCCCTTAGGCGTCAGTTCAATGACCCTGTTGGCGACGGTTTGCATGAACGTATGGTCATGGCTAGTCAACAGGATAATGCCTTTATAATCGGTACACTGCTCGTTGAAGCTCTGAATACTTTCCAGGTCAAGGTGATTCGTCGGCTGATCAAGGAGGATTACATTCGGATTCTGCAGCATCATCCGGCTGAGCATACATCTTACTTTCTCTCCTCCGCTCAGCACATTCGTTTTTTTCAACACATCATCCCCACTGAATAGCATCTTGCCAAGGAAACCACGAAGGAAGGGCTCATCCACATCCGTCACATGCGGTGGCACATACTGGCGGAGCCAGTCCATCAGGTTGTACTCTCCTTTGAAGAACTGGCTGTTCTCTTGTGGCAGGTAGGCATGCGTCACGGTGCTGCCCCACTCATAGGTTCCCATGTCAGCCGGGGTTTCGCCCGTGATGATGTTGAAAAAGCTGGTAACAGCAAGCGGGTCACGGCTGAGCAAGGCTATCTTGTCGCCTTTGTTGACCGTGAAGCTCACATCTTTGAAAAGCGGGCGGCCATCAACCGACTTGCTCAGCTTTTCCACGTTCAGTATCTGATTGCCCACTTCCCGCAATTGCTGGAAAATGATGCCGGGGTATTTTCGGTAACTCGGCTCGATCTCTTCGATGGTCAGTTTCTCCAACGCCTTTTTTCTGGAAGTCGCCTGCTTGCTCTTGGATGCATTCGCACTGAAACGCGCGATGAAGTCCATGAGAGCCTGGCGTTTTTCTTCAGTTTTCTTATTCTTATCATTTACCTGGCGCGCCATCAATTGGGATGACTCATACCAGAAGCTATAGTTACCGGTAAATACTTTTACTTTCTGGCGATCAACATCAGCAACGTGCGTACATACGGCATCGAGGAAGTGACGGTCGTGGCTCACTACCAGTACGATGTTCTCATAATCTGCGAGGAAGTTTTCCAGCCAGCCAATGGTCTCGATATCCAGACCGTTGGTCGGCTCATCGAGAAGCAGGATATCCGGGTTACCGAACAAGGCCTGGGCCAGCAACACCCGCACCTTGAGATTCGAGGGAATATCTTTCATGAGCGCATAGTGGAACTGCTCTTCCACACCAAGTTCACTGAGCAGGGTACCTGCGTCGCTGTCGGCGGTATATCCGCCCATTTCACCAAACTCGCCTTCCAGCTCACCCGCACGCATACCATCCTCTTCAGTGAAGTCAGCCAGGGCGTAGATCGCCTCGCGTTCTTTCATCACAGACCACAACTTGGTGTGCCCCATCATCACAGTATTCAGTACAGTCTCTTCGTCAAACTGGAACTGGTTTTGTTTCAGCACGGCCATCCGTTCACCCGGTGTGATGGTCACTGTACCTTTGTTCGCTTCCACCTCGCCGCTGAGTATCTTGAGGAAGGTACTTTTGCCGGCACCGTTTGCACCGATAACACCATAACAATTGCCTTTCGTGAAGTTCACGTTCACGTCTTCAAACAACACGCGCTTACCGTAGGCCAGTTTCAGGTCTTTAACACTAATCATGAATTGTAGCTGATTTTTTGGAGTTGCAAAGGTAAATAATTCGCGTCAAGTAGCCCTTTTAAAATGCGGTTGAATCTCCGGCCAGCGGGCCGTTTACCCACAAAAAAGGTGGCCATTGGCCACCTTTCCAAGATAACTATGTATTTATCAGCGCACGAGCACCTTGCCCTCCGCCAGCTTTTTGCCGGCATTGTCCCCTACCACGATGTAATACACCCCGCGCGCCGCGCCAGCGGTGAAAATATCGATGGGGTGGAGCGTATAGGCGTCCGTAAGAGTGAAAGACCGGTTATAGACCCTGGCTCCTTTGGAATCATAAATAGTGATCGTCTGCCTGCCGGAGGCGCCGGCAGAATTATAGTAGGTTACGACAAAACGGCCGTCATTCGGATTCGGGAAAATGAACAGCCGCGAGCTTGCAGCAGCGGATATACTCAGGATTGAAGAAGTGGCTGAACAGCCATTGCCATCAGTCACTGTTACCTGGTAGTCACCCAGGTTGCCCACACCCACTACCACACTGTTGTTATTGACATTGGGAATCACGGTGCTGCCAACAGTCCAGACGACATCAAGATCTGTACTGCTTCCCGGCGTTACTGTGGCCGTCACTGTGGCTGACTCACCCGGTGTTACACTGGTGCGTGTTGAAGCCAGTGAAACGGAGGGCGGCGTAAATACCGAAAGCGTCGCGACAGCCGATGTAGTTGTGTTACACGGACCAGCCAGCAATACCCTGAACTGGTACCCATTCTGAGCAGGCGTTACACCGGACACGCTGAGGTTATCGTCATTCGCATTCGCCAGGTTTGTCCATACCGTACCGCCATCTGTGCTCAACTGCCATTGATAGCTGTTAACTGCGGAAGAGCTGACCACAGAGAACGTTGCGGTTCCGCCATCACATACACCCAGCGATTGCGGTGCCGCTGTGATCACAGGACCCGCGCCGGGGGTTACGTTGAAGTTTATTACTCTTGTCCGCACGATGGCACCGGCGGTGCCGGTGATGGTCACACTATAATTCCCAACAGCGAGTGAACCCATGTTTTGCAGGATAACCTGCGCTGTATTGCCCGGAGTTACGGTGTTGGGCGTGATCAATACGGTTGTTCCGGCAGGGTTGCCACTTGCAGTAAGGGTGACCGGTGTCGCAAACCCGAGATTGGAGATCGTTCCAAGTGTCACCGCGGGGCTGTTGGCAGTGCCGCAGGTCACTGTAGCTGCTGCTGGTGTATTGAAGTCAAAACCGGGCTGTGGCGCGGTGATGGTGAAATTGGCATTCGATATATCAAAGAATACATTGCCGATCGCCTCAACCTTTACCCTGGCGGTTGTGCTAGCCACTGCGGGGATGGTCACGGCCTCACTGCCATCATTGGCTGTGCTGGCAAGTAATACGGTCGGGTACGTCAGTCCGCCGTCGGTTGATAACAATAACCTGACCTCTGTACAATTGATCGGTGCTGCCGCGGTTCCTGCCACGTTCCAGGTAACGGTCTGGGTAGAACCTCCCGCATAACTTTCACCCCCATTTGGTGCGGACACTACAAAAGGCCCGGTGCCTGCAACGGTCGTGATCTGGAATGCGCCCGTCATACCTGGTGAGCAGCCGCTTCCACCGGATACAACGCCACCGCCGCCGGCGCGGTTATCGCGTACAGTAAACCTGAAATTCATCGTACGTGCGGTTGTTGGCAAGGTCTCCCCTTTCAATCCGCCCATGGTTGCGGCAGGATTGGTCGGATAGTTAGCCAGGATCACGGCGATATCAGGAAATGTCCGGCTGCCCGTAGTCTTTGGCACGCGTGATTTGAACAAGGGGCTGGAGGTATTATTGTTACCTGCATTCCAGGCCGTGCTTGGACCCAGATCAAACTCTTCCCAACTGTAAGTCAGCGCATCACCATCCGCATCAGTGGCGGTACCGGTGAGGGTGAAAGGAGTATTCAATGGAATGCTTGCACCATTGTTATTCATTGCCGTGATGACCGGTAATGTGTTACCGGTTGCAGTGACCTGTCTGCATGATGCACCGCCTGCTTCTACAAAATTGCTGATCTGGTCAAAGCTGATGGGATGGAAATAAGGATCACTGTTGGGCTGAATATTATCTGATCCGCAGATTCCTGCATAGGCCTGTATCGTTGTTCCGCTTCCCACCTCGTAGGCAGTTGAACCGGAACGGTTGCCGTTGCAACTGGAGGTGGTGCTGTTGAAGGTATGTGCTCCGCCAAACTGGTGGCCTATTTCATGTGCTACATAGTCAATGTCATACGCATCACCAACAGGGTTGCCGCTGCCGGTGATACCCCTCGCTTTGTTTGTGGGGTTACATACCACTCCCAGCCCTGCCAGGCCACCGCCACCGGTACTGAACGTATGACCGATATCGAAATTTGCTGTTCCGATGATAGATGTGATGTTTGTCTGGCTTTCCCCGATCAGCGTTCCTGCACTGTTATTTCCATTGAATGGGTCCGTTGCGGGGTCACGAAACTCGATCAGGTCATTGTTCGCAACCAGTACAAGACGGATAGCCAGTTCTTTTTCATACACTCCATTTACACGATTGACCGTGGTAACGATTGCGGCATGAAGGGCGGCTGCGGTGGTACCACCTACGGCAATCGCATACTCACCTGTGCAGGCCACTGCCAGCCGGTAGGTATAAAGTTGTATTCCCCTGCAGGCCGCTTCGATGCGCTGACCAGTTCCCGCATCCTCGGGAACCTCGCAAAGGAAGGGAGCCGATCGTTGCAGATCGCCACGATAATATGAAATGATATTTGCCCGGTCTCCTCTTGCATATGGATCAATGAAGACATTCCCACGCGGAGAAAGCACCTGCGCATGGAGCCCGGTGTAAGGGCTGACAGACAGCCTCACGGTTGCAGCAGGATCGTCAACGCCCTGGCCTGCATATGTTCTTATCTCCGGGAACTTTGCCTGGAGGGGTGCTTCCATGATGGAGCTTTCCCAGAGCCGGAATCTTTCCATGCGTCCATCCGGCATGGGCAACTCCACGATGGGCGCCTGCGTGCGGCTGGCTTCTGCAGGTGCGCTGCTCAACATGCCGTTTAGCGCTGCGAAGTCCACTGACCGCTGGCTATAATTATTCGGAACGGTGACACGGGGGAGGTTACTAATAATCTGGCCATTTGGCGTAGGGTTACCAAAGATGCGGCCCTGGCCAAATCCATTGAATGCGGTTAATAAAACAGGAAGTAAAAAAAGAGCGTAGAATTTTCTCATAAAGCTTGATGTGTTGTAGGAGGTTGGCTCTAAAATTATCGAATATTCGCACTTCCTCCAATTATTCCGAAGGCATAAAAAAGGTCCCACGCTGCGCATGGGACCTTAAAGAATGTAATAGCATGACTATTAGTTAACAAGTATGCTTCCTTCAGCCAGTTTTTTACCAGCTCCATCCCCTACTACAACATGATACACACCACGGGCGATGCCGAGTGCTTTCAGGTTGACGGAGTGAAGGGTGTACTGCCCTGCCACTGTGAAGTTGTTGGAGTATACGCGGGCACCTTTCGAATCATAAACCGTGATAGATTGCTTTGTATTCGATGGCGTAGAGTTGTAATAGGAAACTGTAAACTGTCCATCATTAGGTACAGGGAAGATGAACAATCTTGTGCTCGCTTTGGCAGCGATGCTGAGTGTGGATGATTCTCCGCCGCAACCATTGTCGTCAGTAACGGTCACGCGATAATCGCCGAGACGGGTTACGTCTGCAACCACGGAATTGTTCACTACGTTATTGAGCACCTGGCCATTGAAATACCAGGTGACGGTAACATTGGCACTGCTGCCTGGAACCACCGTTGCTGTAAGCGTAGCGGATTCACCTGGTGTCACTGCAGTACGGGTCGCAGCAAGGGAAACCGTCGGCAATGTATACACGGTCAGTGTTGCCGGCGCGGAGATAGTGGTATTACATGGTCCCGCGAGCACTACACGATAGAGATGACCATTCTGCAGTGTGCTTGCACCGTTTACAGTCAACTGATCATCATTTGCATTGGAGATGTTGGTCCAGTCTGTACCGCCATTGGTACTGATCTGCCATTGATAGCTGTTTACGGCTGAACTGCTGGCAACCGTGAATGTAGCTGATCCACCATCACAGATACCCTGACTCTGGGGAGCGGTTGTTATGACAGGCCCAGCCCCTGGAACGACATTGAATGTCAGCACACGGCTCCGGGTAATGGCGCCTGCTGTCGCATTGATCGTTACATTGAATGACCCCACTGCCAGTGAAGAAATGTTGTTCAATGTGATCACCGCATTGCTTCCCGGTGTTACCGGATTTGGTGTGATCGTGACGGTAGTACCCGCCGGATTGCCAGTTGCTGACAAGTTGATCGGCGTTGCAAACGCAAGCACAGAAGTTGTGCTCAGCGTGATGCTGGCCGATGCACCTGTTCCGCAGGTATAATCTACAGCCGCAGGTGTACCAAGGTCAAAAGTTGGCTGAGGTACGGTGATGCTGAAATTCGTGTTTGAGATATCAAAGAAGATATTACCTACCGCTTCGATCTTGATACGTGCTGTGGTAGACAGCACGCTGGGGATGGTCACCTCATGTGAACCATCGTTGGGCGTAGAGGCAGCAAGCACGGTTGGGAAGGTCAGGCCGCCGTCAGTGGACAGTGATATCTTCACATTGGCGCAACTTACCGGCGCCTGGTCGGAGTTGGCCACATTCCAGGTGATGGTCCGCTGAGAGCCGCCATCCCAGGATACGGTTGTATTGGGAGATGTAACCTCGAATGGTCCTGCAGTTCCTGCCACAGTGATGCGCATATCATCATCGCGGGTATTACCACCACCCACATGATTATCACGCACAGTCAGACGGAAGTCCATGGTGCGCGCTACTCCCGGCAGGCGCTCCCAGGTATTGGCATTTGTACCATTCAGAATAGATGTCAAAATCGGGAACACGCGAACGGGAGAAGTACTGTAAGGTCTTGAGCGGAACAGAGGTCCCGTTGTGTTGTTTGGGTTGGGGAACGTTACCGCTGTTGAGCCGTTGTTATATTGCTCCCATGTATAGGTAAGCACATCGGCTGCATCCGCATCGGTCCCTTGGGCTGTAAGCGCAAAAGGAGTGCTGCGCGGGATTGTATAATCGGCACCCGCGTTGGCAGTGGGCGTTGCATTGCCAGTGACCGTTGTCACTGCGCAGCCACCACCCGTGGCACCTTTAATATAGTCAGTGATCTGCTCGATCGATTTCGCGTGGAAGTAATCGTCGGAATGAGGCTGCACGTCGGTGCTGCCTGTTATACCTGCATAACCCATGATCGTGCTGCCACTGCCTGGCTCCATCAACGCACCGGTACCCTCATTGGAAATGGTAAACGTGTGGTTGCCACCAAACTGGTGTCCCATTTCATGGGTGGTGAAGTCAACCACAAAAGGATCGCCTTCAGGTTGGAAGTGAGAGGTAAAGGCACTGCCCTTTCCTTTAGGAGCCGCCGGTGTTGCTGCTTTACATACACAGGCAATACAACCTGCGTTACCATTGTTATCGTTCGGGCTTGCCTCTTTATGTACCAGGTGACCGATATCATAGTTGGCGTTACCAATCACCGCATCGATCGTTTGTTGTGTAGTCACATTCAACTCATTTCCCCAGGGATCTGTGCCGCCGTTGAGATAGATCAGGTTGTCATTATTGGCAATAAGGATCATTCTTACACCGAAATCACGTTCGTAGATGCCGTTTGTACGCACCATCAACGTCGCCATTGCAGCAAGTACCTTGGTCTTGCGCTCGGTATCGTTCGCCTCGGTGCCATTCAGAAAATATTGTGAATACTCCCCGGTTGAAGCCATGGCCAGCCTGTAAGTACGCAGGCGTCCATCATCAGCACCGCGACCAACGCCTGTGCCCGCTACCGGTTCACCGATAGTTGCATTGGGCTCAGTAAGACAGCGGAAAGTAGACTTGGGTTGATCCTTCCTGGAGAACACCACATAATATTTATCATTGCGGTCTACCGGATCAACATAATACGTCGGCTTATCGGCCGACAGGACCATTGCATGAAAACCTCTTGGAGAGAAATCAAAATAAGCCATCGCGGTAGGATCTTCAATTCCCTGGCCTGCATAAGTTTTGATGGATGGATAGCGGGCCGCAAGCTGCGGATCGAGCACGCTTGTTTCCACCGCACGGAACTGCTGAAGCACACCTTCAGCATTTGGTATGGAGATGATGAAGGAAGAGCGCGCTGCCTGCACACTTCGTTCGCTGGGGAGCTGGCTGAGCGCCTGGCTGTATATATCTTCAGAAAGGGTGAACAGCTTGTAACCGTTCGGGCGGTAACGGGAGGCAAACAAATCTCTGCCGACGGAAGCCTGATCCACTTCCCGCCATGCCCCGGGTTGTTGTGCCATCACCGCCGGGCATAGGGCAATGACGACAAAAAATGCCGACAAAATCTGGTAAAATTTTCTCATAACGTCAGTTAGGATGTGATTGTGATAAAAACTAAAAATATTGATAATTTTCCTGACAGCCAATAAATTCCAATCGCCGCCACAAGCCTGAACTTTGGCGAAAAAATCATTCGTATTTCCCTGTAAATAAACACGTTATTAGCGGGGTTCAATGTTGTAACAATAAAAAAGCCACCCGGTAACCCGGGTGGCCAGCATTTCTGAGAAACGGAGGGATTAATATCCCATTCCGCCCATATCAGGTGCACCGTGAGAATGTGGCGCTTCTTCTTTCTTTGGCTTGTCGGCTACTACGCATTCGGTAGTGAGCAACATACCTGCGATCGATGCTGCATTCTCCAGGGCGATACGTGTTACTTTAGTCGGATCGATAACACCGGCTTTCAACAGGTTCTCGTACTGTTCGGTACGAGCGTTGAAACCGAAATCAGCTTTTCCTTCCTTGATCTTCTGAACAATGATAGAACCTTCGATACCTGCGTTGGCTACGATCTGGCGAAGTGGCTCTTCCAGGGCTCTCTTTACGATCGCCATACCTGTTTGCTCATCTTCGATCTGGCCACGCACCTTTGCATCAAGGCTTTCTACCGCACGGATGTAGGCAACACCACCACCTGGTACGATACCTTCTTCCACTGCTGCGCGTGTTGCATGCAGGGCATCATCCACACGGTCTTTCTTTTCTTTCATTTCCACTTCGGTAGCGGCACCAACATACAGTACAGCTACACCACCAGCGAGCTTGGCAAGACGCTCCTGCAGTTTTTCCTTATCATAGTCAGAAGTGGTATTCTCCACTTGCGCCTTGATCTGGTTTACACGTGCAGTGATGTCATTCTTTTTACCCTTACCGCCTACAATTGTTGTGTTGTCTTTATCGATTGTCACTGAAGATGCCTGGCCGAGCGCGGCAAGATCAGCACCTTCCAGTTTGTGTCCGAGTTCTTCGCTGATCACAGTACCACCGGTCAGGATAGCAATGTCTGTCAGCATTTCCTTGCGGCGATCACCGAAACCTGGAGCTTTAACAGCAGCCACCTTGATTGTGCCGCGCAGTTTGTTCACTACCAGTGTTGCGAGTGCTTCACCTTCAAGATCTTCTGCAATGATCAGGAGCGGGCGGCCGCTTTGTGCCACTTTCTCCAGGATATGAAGGATGTCCTTCATGGTAGAGATCTTCTTATCATAGATCAGGATGTATGGGTTCTGCAGCTCAGCTTCCATCTTTTCGCTGTTGGTAACGAAATATGGAGAAATGTATCCGCGATCAAACTGCATACCTTCCACAACATCTACAGTTGTGTCAGTTCCTTTTGCTTCTTCTACAGTGATAACGCCTTCTTTACCAACTTTACCAAAAGCTTCAGCGATCAGCTTACCGATGGTTTCATCATTGTTGGCAGAGATAGTTGCTACCTGCTGGATCTTCTTGCTGTCGCTTCCTACAGTCTGGCTTTGGCCACGAAGATTTTCCACTACAAGGCTTACAGCTTTATCCATACCGCGTTTCAGATCCATTGGGTTTGAACCGGCAGCAACCATTTTCAGTCCTTCACTGATGATCGCCTGGGCAAGAACTGTAGCTGTTGTTGTACCATCACCCGCAATGTCTGCGGTTTTGGATGCCACTTCTTTTACCATTTGTGCACCCATGTTCTCGATAGGATCTTCCAGTTCGATCTCTTTGGCTACAGTTACACCATCTTTAGTAACAGCAGGTGCGCCAAATTTCTTTTCGATAACCACGTTGCGACCTTTAGGGCCGAGGGTTACCTTAACAGCGTTGGCCAATACGTCAACGCCTTTTTTCATTTTATTTCTTGCTTCAATATCGAAGAAGAGTTGCTTTGCCATAATATTAAAATTTGAAAATTGATTTGTGTAAGGAATAAATTTTGAGAAACGGATCAGGCCTTAGCCCGGCTCAGATTTTCAAATTATACAATTGCAAGGATATCCGACTCTCTCATGATCAGGTAATCCTGGCCATCGATCTGGATTTCGGTGCCTGCATATTTTCCGTAAAGAACGGTATCTCCGGATTTTACAGTAACCGGCTCATCTTTTTTACCAGGGCCGGCAGCGATCACTACCCCACGTTGTGGCTTTTCTTTAGCTGTATCCGGGATGATGATACCCCCGGCAGTTTTTTCTTCGGCTGCAGCCGCTTTCACGATAACCCTGTCATGCAGAGGTGTAACATTTACTTTCTGCACAGCATTTTTTGAGTTAGCCATAATTGTATTGATTTTTGATTTATTGAAGCAACGTCCCTTTTTTAGGGGACGGCAAAAGTACACGAATTATATGCCATTCGGGGAAAAAGGTCAATTTTGCAGTTTTCACCCCTGCTATTGCTGCAATATTTTCATTTTCCCGCTATTAAGGACAATTTTTCACCCTTTCTGTCGTATGGGTAAAGTTGATTTTTTGTCTATTTTTACCGGGCAACCAGCTATTTTTCACACTAACTGCTTAATCATCCATTTCCATGAAAAAGGTAACGCTGCTCCTTTCCCTGTTCTCTTTTGTCTTCCTTTCCGTTGTAAACGCTCAGCCCCCCTGCGGGTTTGACCGGGTGCACAATAACCTCCTTGCTGCGGACCCGGACTACGCCCGCCAGGTGGCAGAAGGAAGCCGGTTCATCCGCGAGTATATCGAGCGCCATCCGGTGCAGCCGGGCACCAGCAACCGCGTGAACGCGCTGTACACCATTCCCGTGGTCGTCCACGTCATGCACACAGGTGGTGCTGTCGGTACCATATATAACCCCACCGATGCCCAGATCCAGGGGGCGATCAATTATCTCAACCAGGTTTTTGCCGGTACCTATCCCGGCATGCAGGAACCCGTGGAAGGCGGTGGCGTGGTTGACATGGAAATTCAATTTGCCCTTGCGCAACGCACGCCCTCCTGCGGTACAACCAATGGGATTGACCGGGTAGATATGTCGGGCAATGCCACCTACGTGGCCAATGGCGTGAACAATGCGAACGTAACCGGGATCTCTGATCTCGCACTGAAGAATAGTGCGCGCTGGACCCCGGCTGATTATTATAATATCTGGGTGGTAAACAAGATTGACGGGGCTGATGGCACTTCCGGTCAGTTCGTTGCGGGCTACGCCTATTTTGCCGGTGCTTCTGCCCAGCTTGATGGTACAGTGATGCTGGCTACGCAAATGGTGGCCGGGGAAAAAACACTCCCCCATGAGATCGGGCACGCGCTCAACCTTCACCATACCTTCAATGGCTCGGCAAACTCTGCCAGTTGCCCCCCTCTCTCACCCTGCACAACGACCGGTGATGAAGTATGTGATACCGATCCCGTATCCAACAATGTCACTTCTGGTGTTTACAATTTTGCCTGCCGCACCGGCACTAATCCCTGCGCAACGCCGAATGTCTACACGCGGAACACAGAGAGCAATTTCATGGCTTACACATTTTGCTACACCTTATTTACGAATGGACAGAAAGCCCGCGCGCAGGCCGCCATGGCATTGCCGTCCAGGGCCAGCCTCGTGGCTCCTTCCAACCTGGCATTGTCACCCTGTGGGACGGTAATCAATTTTACCACCGCCACTTCGTCGCGCGCCGAGGACGCAACCGGCAGTGTGACAGGTTGCCGCACGTATCGCGACTATACCTATAATATGTCCATCGGTGCAGCCCCCACTGCTACAGCAACTGTTACGCTGAGTTTCAGTGGTACGGCCACTCGTGGGCTGGATTATGATGTCACAACCAACGGCAATTTCACGACACCTTCCACCACCCTAACCTTCAATGCCGGTGCGACAACCCAGCAGACACTGACGGTTCGCATCTATGATGATGGCGCTGTGGAAGGCAGCGAATCGATCATACTTGATTTCACCGTCAACAACGGCGGCGGAGATGCGGTGAAAGGCACGTTGATCCCGACACTGACCATTACGCTGCCGGATAACGATGTCGCACCCGTTGGTGCAGCTTCCGGCTTAACCGCGATCGGCACATATGCGGGATATATAGAAGTCGGTCCATTTGATTCCCGCCTGTCGGCACAACGCGGACAATACCTGTACCGTGCATCAGAGCTGGCGGCTGCGGGTATTTCTGCCGGCAACATCACGGCTCTACAATTATTCATCGACGCAAAACAAAGCAGCCGCCCATTCAATGGGTTCACCATCCGCATGGGACAGGTTGCACTGAATAACCTGGTAGATGGAGGTGTAAGCGTAGCGGGTGGTCTGACGCAGGTTTATTCAAATTCCTCCTTGTCCACTGCCGCGGGATGGAACAACTTCACATTCTCCACACCTTTCAACTGGAACGGCACCAGCAGCATCGTCTTTGAGATATGCTATGACAACACACTGCCGGACGGCGCTCAGTTACCTGACAGAGTGGGTGCCTACCTGGATGGTGGATCGGCAACACAGGGAAATATGTTCTGGCAGAACAATATCAATTGTGCCACCGGGTTCAGCAGTGTTAATTACTATAACAACGGTATTAAACCCATCATCCGGCTGAACACCGTCAGCACGGGCACTGCCATCGAAACGGTCGCTGGTTCATCCTCATCGTTGCACTTCGCAGTGGGCAGCAGCGACTATATTTATTCCACGAACAACCGGTTGATGGCGCGCATCAACAACCTGAGTGCGCCGCTCAATTGCGTCACAGCCCAGGTACAGAATGGCGGCAGCACCTGGCAGCCATTCCTTGGAGGCGAGCGTTCCGCCAAGGTATTTGCGATCACACCGACCACAAACAGCGCCACAGCCAATTATACTTTATCACTTTATTACACCGTAGCTGAACTGGGAGGTAAGAATCCCGCAAATCTGCGCATTGCGAAAACATCCGCGCTGACAGCCGGCGATGCCACGAACGCTAATTCAGTGGTCGTGACACCAACCGTCACAACGTTGGGTACAGGAACTGTTGTGTTCACGGCACCATTCACCGGGTTCTCCCGATTCTTCCTCGTAGACGCAGCGGTGACGCTCCCGATCGAGCTGGTGAGCTTTACCGGCAGGCCAGATGGAGCAAACACACTCCTGAAATGGGCAACTGCCTGGGAAGAGAATAACCGCGAATTCGAAATTGAAGCAAGCGCAGATGCTTCGACCTTCACCAGGCTTGGAACAGTACCTACCCAGGGTAACGGGACTTCAGGTCACACCTATAATTATGTACACGTGGCGCCGCCACCAGGCACAACCTGGTATCGACTTCGGCAGGTTGATAATGACGGAAGATCCACCTATAGCCCGGTGATATCTGTTACGCATGCCCAGGCACTTACGAAAGCTTACCTCTTCCCGGTCCCGGCGAAAGAATCAGTCACAGTGAATTTTGGAAGTGCATTAACCAATGCAACAGTCGAATTGTTTAGCACATACATGAAATTGCTACACCGCGAAAAACTGACGGGCAGTCGCAATCGTTATGACCTGCCCTTGACCGGTCGTGCAGCAGGTTTATATTTTGTGAGGATTACCGGCGGCAACGAACCGGTTACCCTCCAGTTGTTGAAACAGTAAGTAAAAAAATACAAAGCGCCTTGCCGGGTTGTAACCTGGCAAGGCGCTTTTTTATTGAGTTAGCTACAGATCATCCTGCAAGTGCATCCGCTACCATGTTCTCGAAATGCTGGATGTCGAATGGTTTTTGGAGGGAATAGTCGGCACCCGCGCTGGCCGCGAGTTCGGACACATTGTTGTTGGCACTGAAAAATATGACTGGTATGGACCGGAAATCAGGTGATTCCTTCAGGAGTTGGGTCGCCTTCACACCGCCGATATCGGGTATCCAGTTATCCATGATCACCAGGTCGGGCACGTGTTCTGCTACATCCGCAAGGATTTCGGTACACCTGTCTTTGGTGACGACTTGATAATCTTTCGCCTGCAGAATGAATGAACATACTTCAAGGAGATCCAGGTCGTCGTCATAGATCATTACTTTCTTGGGCATAACTGCAATTTATGATGTACGCTTAAGCAGATGCATTGGAACGCTGAAATAAAATTCTGAACCTGATCCGGTACCCGATCTCACGCCTATATCGCCATTATGCCGCCTGATGATCTCGGCGGATATATACAACCCGATGCCGAAGCCGGAAAATTGAATATTGTTTGCGCCTGCGCGGTAAAAGCGCTGGAATATTTTCTGATGTTCATCAGCAGCAATTCCTATGCCCTCATCTGCTACGGACACGATAACTTCTTGTTCTGTAGCTTCCAACTTTACCGTCACCTGCTTCTTTCCCGGGGAATATTTGATGGCATTGGTTAAGAAATTGGTGAGTACCTGGGCAATCTTTTCCCTGTCGGCCTCAATCATCACTTCAGTAAGACCAGTTGTCATTATCCGATGTGTCGGGCTTACCAGTTGAACATCTGATATCACTTCGGTGATCATCTCATCCATCCGGAATGGCTCGATCTCCAGTTGAAATTTATCTGATTCAATTTTTGACAAATTAAGGAAATCTGCTACCAGCTTCGTCATTCGGTTGACTTGATTGTCCACTTTGGTAAGCGCATTGCGGAGAAATATGTCCGATGTGCCTTTATACGTATTCCCCAGTAGCTGGGCATAGGCCTTGATGGACGTGAGCGGTGTTTTCAGTTCATGACTGGCAACGGCCAGGAATTCATTTTTTCTGAATTCATCCATCTTCCGGTCGGTGATGTCTGTAACAGATCCGGCATAGCCTGCGAATTTGCCCTGGTTATCATAATAGGGATACCCTTCAGACAGACCCCAGCGTATCGATCCATCTTTTAACCGGAACCTGAACTCCGTGGAGAATTTTTCAAGATTGGCCGACTTTCGTTTGAACAGACGGAGCGTATAGTTCTTATCAGCCTCAATCAGCGAATCTATCCAACCGTTCTGCTGCAATTGGTCCTCGTCAACGCCTGTCCATTTCAGCCATGTGTCATTCACAAAAGTATTGACGCCATCCCTGTTCGTCATCCAGAGGGCTACCGGTGATACGTTGGTGATAGTTTTGAAATACAGTTCGCTTTCCTGGAGGCGCTTGTTGAATAATTTTTCATCATCCACATCCATACAGGCACTTATAAACCCGATGAATGCCCCATTGTCGTCATACCGCGGCACAGCATTATCGGAAACCCACCTGTACTGGCCATCCCATCGCCGCAAGCGGTATTCAGCGTGAAAGGGTACCTTTTCGTTGTAGGCTCTATCATAGATATCCCGGCATTGCTGCATATCATCCGGATGAACATTTTCCAGCCAACCGTCACCCATCTCCTGCTCAATGGTACGGCCGGTAAATTTGAGCCAGCTCGTGTTGAAGAAATCGGAAAAACGGTCATTGCCTGACATCCAGATCATAACAGGAGCAGTATTGGCGATAGTCCGGAATCGCTCCTCACTTTCCTCTAACCGGTGTAGCGCATTTTGCTGTTCAGTAGTATCGAGCAACGTGCCAAGCATTCGGTCAGGCTCGCCTTTGTCATCATAAAAGACCTTTCCCCTTGCCCTTACGGTCCGGATGCTTCCATCTTTGTGGATCGTGCGGCTTTGCACATTTAACATTCCCGTCTTCAATGCCTCGGCGAACGCTGCATTTCGTACCGGTATGTCCTCCGGTACCACCCGGGCCAGCATTTCCGCATGCGTGGGGTGTTCATTCACTCCATATCCAAATATCTCAAGGTACCGCGGAGATACGGTAAGCTCTTTTGTTTTCAACTTCAGCTCCCATGTCCCCAGTTCAGCAGCTTCGATGGCAATGTTGAGGCGGTTCTCGCTTTCTTCGAGGTGGCGCTCATAATTTTTCTGCCCGGTAATGTCCTGCATTGTTCCAAGCATTCGGAGCGGCTTATGCTGCTCATCAAAAATGATCTTGCCCTGGGTGCGTATCCAAATGATCTCCTGGTCAACACGAATGATCCTGGCTTCATAGTCATAATTGCCATCCACGAGAGCTTCGGCAAAAGCAACCTGGACAGTACCAAGATCATCGGGATGAACATGTGATCTAAGCGTGGCATGACTCACGTGAGTGTTGGGCGGATAGCCGAATATTTCATTCAGCCGCGGTGAGTATATTATTTCGGAATTGACGAGATCCAGATCCCAGGTCGCCAGTCCCGTACCTTCCGCAGCCAGGCGAAGTCGTGCTTCAGCGTCTTCCAGGCGTTGGCGTGCAGCCACCTGGGCGGTAATGTCACGCGCGATCTTTGAGGCACCTATGATATTCCCCGATCGGTCAAACAGAGGAGATATGGTGAGCGACATGTTTAATATGGCACCGTCTTTTCTCACCCGTTGCGTTTCAAAAGGTTCTACTTTTTCTCCGCGCATTATCCGCGCCATGATTGCCGGCTCTTCCAACATCCTGTCAGATGGAAACAATCGCGTGATTGATTGCCCCAGCATCTCATCCTGCGTATACCCGAATAATTTCTCTGCACCCCGGTTCCAACTTGTAACTAGTCCATCAAGTGTTTTACTGATGATCGCGTCATCCGTGGTCTGCACGATAGCGGCGAGCATTGCAGAACTTTCTTCTGCAAGCTTCTGTTCGTTTACATCTACCACACTGCCGAGGTATCCCTCAAAATCGCCGTCTTCGTTGAATCGCGGGCGGCCGGAATCTATGAACCACCTGTACTTCCCGTCCCTGCCTTTCAGGCGATAGGCAAATGAGAAAGGCTCTTTTTTCTCACCGGCCTCCATGAAAAGCTTGCGGGAAAGTTCAGCGTCTTCCTGATGCACCGCCGAGAGCCAGCCATAACCCAGTCCGTCCTTCAACGTCTGGCCGGTATAATCTGTCCATGTCTGGTTCAGATAAGTACACATTCCCCGCTCATCCGTCATCCAGATCATCACCGGCACATCATCTGCCATGTGCTTGAAAAGCGTAAGGCTGTCGATGAGCTCCTGTTCTTTCTTCTGATCTTTTGTGATATCGAATACAGTGCCGATGAACAAAACGGGCTTCCTTGCATCGTCCATGTAAACTTTACCCTGAGAACGTATCCATCTTTTTTTGTGATCCGAATATCGCACTATACGGTACCGGATGTCAAACAATCCATTATTCTCCCCTGCCAGTGCCCTGTTGATTGCATCCATTACACGGGTGCTGTCTTCGGCGAACAAATGCTCTTCGAAGAAGGAAAAATCTATTTCCACATGCGCCGGCACATCATATATCAGCCGGCACTCATCTGACCAGTAGAGTCGGCCTGATCTGGGTTCGTAATCCCAGGTACCCATTTGCGTGGCGTTCATCGCCATCCGCAACCGTTCCTGGTTTTCAGCGAGGAGTTGCTGCGACTTATGCTGCTGCGTAACATCAATCACTACATTCAATCCCCCTGTTACACGCCCCTGGCTGTCATAAAGAGGCTGCGGGTTGGGCAGCACCCGGCGGATCATTCCGTCAGGCCTGCGGACCAGCAGTTCCCTGCCCGGTATCATTTTTTTCAGGCGTACCACCATGTACATCGGGGTTTCCTGCATCGGGATCACTTCTCCATTGAGATCCAGTAATTCGCCCTGGGGATACCATTTGTTTTTTCCCAATACTGGTTCGCCACCAAACAGGTCCACTGCGGCCCGATTATAAAGCGGAATATTACCTTCCTCATCGCACGTAAAGATGGCAACAGGCGATCCTGCTATAAGTTGCCGGAGCCATGCTTCACTCTCTGTTTTACGTTGCAGCACCAGACCCTGTTCGCCGGCGTGAAGCGCACGAGCTGCCTGGCCTGTGAACAGCAGAAGGAACTCGCGGTAATCATCATTCATTCTGCGTCGCGGATTGAGGCCGATGATCAGAACACCCTCTGCCTGCTCCGCGCCCGGGCGGGTGATCGCCATGATATATCCCTCCCGCACGGGCTCTTTCCAGTGGCCCGCAATAAAATCCCTTCCCTGGTTGTAGGGCTCCGTGTCAAATAGTACGGTTCCGCGATCATGAAACGTGCGCACCAGCACGTTGTCGCTGTCGGACTCCGAAAAGTCAATAATCTGCGGTACGCGCTCGTCAGGTTCCAGGCGAACGAGCCCGCGTAACGTCAACTGGTTTGGACCGGTTGATATATATAAAGTAGCGGAAGCGAAATCGAAATCATTTGCTTCGATGGTGGATGTGATCGCTTCAACGGCATCATCAATCGTGGTAGCAGCAGCGGCTTTATTCGACAACTCGCTGAGCGATTGGAAACGTCTTTCACCGATCACTTCGAATGTGGTATCTCTCGCCGTAACGAGCACGCCAGCCGGCGCGCCATCATCACCCGGTGCCGGACCGAAAGAAAAATCGAAATAGCATTCTTCAACGTAGCCATGGCGGTCATGTGCCAGCAGAAAATGTTTGATAGTAAATGACTCACCTTCCATAACACGTCCCAGCAAGGGCGCAATCTCCGGAAATGATTCTGCTGCCGATGAAGTATGGAGCGGGTGGCGTCCGCCGAGGATACTGCGGAAATGATCGTTGTAAAACTGAAAGCGGCCGGAACCCCAGGAAAGATAGGCAGGTACAGGTGAAGCAAGCGTGATGCGGATAGCTGTAACAAGGGCCGGTGGCCAGGATTCCATCGCACCAAGATCAGTTGACTCCCAGGCAAAACCCCGGATAATATCCCCCATCTCACCTCCACCGGAGATTATATCGGTACGACTTGTCTTCTTTGCTCGCATAATCAGGTTAAAGTGAAACTGGTTTTTGTCGTAACTCCCTAAAAAACACAGGAAGTTAGGCAATTTTCAGTTTTGTTGGCAGTGATTTCTCGCGGGAAAATGCCTTTGATGACCTATCTTTGCCGCTCTAAAAACAGCTCTTACCGTCATGATCAGTAGAAGAAATATCCGGGTGAAAGTGATGCAGACGTTATACACGATGTCTACTGTACAGGACCTCAGCCGACCCGGCGAACCGCAGAAAACGCTTCAGAATCATTTTAACCAGACCCGTTCCCTTCTCGTATATCTCGCCTGGTACATTACGGAGATCGCCCGCCAGTCAGAAAAAGACGCCCATAAAAGAGCCAGCAAACATTTACCGACCGAGGAGGACAGGAATGTAAATACGAAGATTGCCGGTAACGAAACGATGTGGAAAATGCTGGAGGACAACGCCCTCCAGGAGCAGTTCAACAAGGAGAAACCGGAGCTCCGTTCTGACCAGGAGCTCGCGCGTCGGATCTATCAACGCCTGGTGGAAACACCCGAATACCAGCAATACATCCTGGCTCCCTCCCGGGACAAGGCCTCCGAAAAAAAGATCATCGAATTTATCCTCAACGATATGATGCTGGCCAACGAACAGTTTATCCAGCATATCGAAGAAAACTTCACCAACTGGAATGATGATGGTGAAATGGTGGTGCAATTGCTCGCCGGCTACATCCAGAAACCCGGAGGGCTGAACTTTCGCCAGTTGATGAGTGCCGATAAAGAACGCTTTGCGAAAGATCTGCTGCAGACGGTGATTGACAAAGAAGAACATCTTCAAAGTGTCATCATTCCACGCCTGAAAAACTGGGACCCGGAGCGGATCGCACTGCTCGATATGGTATTGATGAAAATGGGTGTGGCTGAATTTCTCTATTTTGAAACCATCCCGCCGAAGGTTACCATCAATGAATACATTGATCTTGGAAAAGAGTACAGCACGCCTCAAAGCGGCCAGTTTGTAAATGGTATCCTGGATAATATACACAAGGAACTTGTGCAGGAAGGAAAGATGCAAAAGGTAGAGTACAAAAAGCCCTGATGCGGAACAGGTATTGCTTACCTTTGCAAATCCTGAACGAAATTTTTAAAACAACAAGCAACAAATACTCATGAAAAAAATCATTTTTGCCCTGCTTGCGGTATCACTGATATCCTGTGGTACCAACGACAAAACAGCCGCTGACGCCACCAAATCTGATGCAACGGTAAGTGCCGGTGACTCAACTGCAGTTACGTCGATCCAGTGGCTGGACTCCACCCACCGCGAACTCGGAAAGATCAAACTTGGTGAAAAAGTGGAAGTAGCTTACCGCTTTAAAAATACGGGAAACAAAAACCTGGTGATCGAAGACGTACAGGCTCAGTGTGGATGTACAGTACCTGAAAAGCCAGAGAAACCCATCGCACCGGGTGAAGAGGGCGTGATCAAAGCCGTGTTCAACAGTGAAGGCCGTGGTGCAGGCACTGTAAGGAAAGGTGTAACGGTAAGAGCCAATACCTCCGAAAAAAGCCATGAACTGAGCTTCGGTGTGGAAGTGACCAATTAATTTCTTAAAATCAGCTATACAATGAATCACATTTATCTGCTACAGGCAAAAGCAGCGGGTCCTTTCGGAAGCGCAACGTCGATCATTTTCCTTGGTGGTATGATCCTCGTCTTTTGGCTGTTCTTTATTCGCCCCCAGGCAAAACGTGCCAAGAACCAGAAGAAATTTATTGAGGAAATCCAGAAAGGCGATAAAATCGTAACCATTGCCGGAATTCATGGCACTATCAATAAAGTAAATGAAGATGGCACATTGGAGATCCAGGTAAGCCCCGGTAGCTACATCAAGATCGAAAAGACTGCCATCAGCATGGACTGGACAGCAGCGCTGAACAAGCCCGTTGCTGAAAAGAAATAATCTGATCGTATTTTAAATTCCATGTACGGCATGAACACATGCGGTACATGGAATTTGTATTTTTATAGAAATATACTTCATGCTAAAAGTTGGCATAACGGGGGGCATTGGCAGTGGGAAATCCACTGTCGCAAAGGTCTTCGCCTTACTCGGTGTGCCCGTTTACAATGCAGACAATGCCTCGCGGCAATTGATGAATGAAGATCCTGCCATCGTAGCCGCCATTACGGAACATTTTGGGCCGGAAAGTTATACGGAGAAAAAGCTGAACCGCGCCCACCTGGCCTCGATCGTTTTCCAGGATGCTGAAAAACTGGCCATATTGAACAAACTCACCCACCCTGCCACCATTCGACATGCGGGCGAATGGATGGAAAGACATGCGGCCACCGGAACTGTACCCTATATTCTCAAAGAAGCCGCACTCATCTTCGAAAGCGGATCTGCTGCCGGCCTTGACTATGTGATCGGCGTGTCTGCACCATTGGCCCTGCGCATCCGCCGGATCATGCAGCGCGACAACGTATCCCGCGAAGATGTTCAGCAGCGGATCGACAAACAACTGGATGAATCTATCAAAATGAAATTATGTGATGCGGTGATTGTAAATGATGAAATTTCGATGGTGATACCGCAAGTGTTGGCACTGCATGAGAAGATGACAGAGCTAAGTAAAAATTAAAAATGAAAAAGTAAAACCCTTTTTCATTTTTAATTTTTTCATTATGGATCTGCCTCTCAGCATTTGATCACTGTAATTTTGCCAATGCTTCTTTAATCCTCTTCCACGCTTCCTCAATTTTCGGGAGACTGTTCGCGAAGGAGAATCTTACACAATCCGGATCACCAAAGGCCTCTCCCATCACGGAAGACACATGCGCATTGTTGAGCAGGTACATACAAAAATCGCCGGAGGTATGAATGACAGTTGTACCATCAGACTTGCCAAAGTAATGACTGATATCCGGGAAGATATAAAACGCACCATCGGGCTCGGAACAGGTGATACCCGGAATCTCGCGCACGAGTTCCAGCACACGCTTGCGACGACGGGCAAACTCTTCTACCATTTCCTGTGTAGGACGGAGATCGGTGGTAAGCGCCGTGACCGCTGCTTTCTGTGTGATGGAACTGGTACCGCTGGTGAACTGCCCCTGGATTTTCTCGGCAGCCTTGGCAATGGCCACGGAAGACGCGGTGTAACCA
>JAEZAM010000035.1 GCA_023430465.1 Bacteroidota bacterium
ATCCAGCACCCAGCATCCAGCATCCAGCTATCCAGCATCAAACACCCAGCACCCAGCATCCAGCACCTATTCCGTACATTTGCCCCTCAATTTTTTCAATACATGCCTGCAGTCGATACCAGCACTACCGCCCAGCGGTCTATGATGCACAATTTCAACGCCGGTCCATCTGTTCTTCCGGCCGAAGTATTCCAGGAAGCCAGCAGGGCAATCATTGATTTCAACGGCTCCGGCCTGTCCATCCTTGAGATAGGGCACCGCACCCCGGCCTTCGAAGCCGTGATGCAGGAAGCTATCTCCCTCACCAGGGAATTAATGCAGCTCAATTCGTCGTTTGAAGTACTGTTCCTCCATGGAGGCGCCACCACCCAGTTTATGCAGGTTCCCATGAACCTCCTCAACGAAAATGAAGTGGCCGCCTATACCGAGACCGATGTATGGGGCACGAAGGGTATCAAGGAGGCCAAGCTGTTCGGACGCGTAGAGGTTGTTTGCTCGAGCAAAGACCGCAACTTCACCTACCTGCCAAAAGATTTTTATGTGCCGGCCACATCCAAATACCTCCATATCACGACCAATAACACCATTTATGGCACGCAATGGAAGGACATGGAGCTGTTTCACCGTTTCAATGTACCCGTGGTTGCTGACATGAGCAGCGACATCCTGAGTCGTGAGATGGACTTCAACCGTTTTGCATTGATATATGCCGGTGCACAAAAGAACATCGGGGCTGCCGGCGTCAATATGGTGGCCGTAAATAAAGACATCCTCGGTAAGACCGACCGCAAGATCCCGAGCATGATGGACTACCGCGAGCACATCGCTGCCGGCTCCATGCTGAATACTCCACCTGTTTTTGCTGTATATGTCTGCATGCTCACGTTGCGCTGGCTCAAGGCACAAGGAGGGGTGGCGGCTGTTGAAAAAATAAATGCTGCAAAAGCGGCCCTTATTTACCAGGCCATCGACGCCAGCCCGATCTATCGCGGTACCGTGGAAAAAGCTGACAGGAGCACCATGAATGCGGTATTCGTAATGGATGACGCAAAGCTGGAAAAAGAATTCAATGACCGCTGCAAGGCAGAAGGTATGTATGGCGTGAAAGGACATCGCAGCGTAGGAGGATTCCGTATATCGATGTATAACGCGTTGCCCCTTCAAAGCGTTGAGGCACTCGCTGCTTTAATGAATGATTTTGCAAATAAAAAAGGATAAATAATCACCATGGCACTCATCAAACCCTTCCGTGCTATCCGCCCCGAACCCGCTTTGGCTGCTGACGTTGCGTCCCGGCCATACGATGTATTAAATAGCGATGAAGCCCGGGAAGAGGCAAATGGAAATGCGCACTCATTTCTCCATATAACCAAGGCAGAAATTGACCTTCCGGCTGATATCGACACGCATAGCGCGGAAGTGTACGAAAAGGCCAAAGAAAACCTGGCAGCATTTATTGAAAAAGGCGTGCTCTTCACAGAAGAGAAGGAGTGCTACTACATTTACCGGTTGATCATGGATGGCCGGAGCCAGACTGGTCTCGTTTGCGTCTCTGCAGTCGAAGATTATTTCAGCGATGTGATCAGGAAACATGAGTTCACCCGCCCTGAAAAAGAGAAAGACCGTATCGATCACATGAAAACGATCGGCGCACAAACCGGTAATGTTTTCATGGCTTATAATAATGTTACTGCGATCGACCAACTGGTGGAGAACTGGAAGAGGGAACATAAGCCGGTATATGATTTCATTGCGGCAGATGGTGTCAGTCATACGATTTGGAGAATTGATAATGACAACGCCATCAGCCAGATCACAACCACATTCCAGGCAGAGGTGCCCGCTACCTATATTGCTGATGGCCACCATCGCGCCGCATCCGCAGCTAAAGTGAGCCAGGCGCTTCCTGACAGCAAAGCCGCCAAATACTTTCTCACGACCATCTTCCCTGCCAGCGAACTGGCCATACTCGATTATAACCGGGTGGTAAAGGACCTCGATGGTCTTTCCAAAGATGATTTTATCAGCGCATTGCAGGATGATTTCATGATCACCCAAAGTCCTGAACCCGTGAAACCCGCACAGCCACACGAGTTCGGCATGTATTTGGATAAACAGTGGTACATCCTGACCTCCCGTAAGGACAGTTTTCAGACAGACCCGATCGGGGTACTGGATGTCACGATCCTCTCCGTGAACGTGTTGGATAAAATACTGGGAATAAAAGATCAGCGCACGGATAAACGAATTGATTTTGTGGGCGGAATACGCGGACTGGGCGAATTGGAAAAGCGAGTGGACAGCGGGGAGATGAAAGTTGCATTCAGCATTTACCCTGTTACGATCCAGCAGCTTTTTGCGATCGCGGACAGCGGCCAGGTCATGCCACCGAAAAGTACGTGGTTCGAGCCAAAGCTCCGGGATGGCCTCCTGACTCATCGCATCAATTAACAATAACGATATTTTACAACCCGACGGGGTTTATCAACGTCTGTTTGCTATTAATTTGTATTTATGAAGAAACTCCTGCTCTGTCTGTTCACGATCTCCACCTTCTTCCTCGCGAACGCACAGGATGACCCGAAGGTTATGCATGAAAATGCGAAAACCTTCATGCGTTCCGGCGATTTTGATAATGCCATCCTGGTGCTTACCCGGGCATTGCAGATCGATAAGAACAGCCTGGAAATGCAAAAGGACCTCGTGATGAGTTACTACCTCAAACGGGATTATGTCCGCGCTTTGAAAGGGGCGGAGGCTTTGCTTGAACGCGACGATGCCGATGTGGTCACTTACCAGATCGCCGGCAATGTCTACAAAGCGCTTGAAGAAGTAAAGGACTGTGAGAAAATGTACAAGAAAGGCTTGCGGAAGTTTCCCAAAAGCGGTCCGCTTTACAGTGAATACGGTGAACTCCTCTGGGCAGCAAAAAATTATTCAGCCATCGATCAGTGGGAAAAAGGCATCCAGGTTGATCCGGCCTATGGCGGAAACTATTACAATGCCGCCCTTTATTACTTCCACACCAAGGATAAAGTCTGGAGCCTGATCTACGGGGAAATTTTTGTAAACATGGAAAGCCTCTCGCAACGCGGCGCGTCCATGAAAGAATTGTTACTCCGCGGTTACCGTGAAAAGTTGTTTGCCGAGGCTGACCTGATGAAAGGAGAAGAAAAAAACAAAAGCGAATTTGCGAAAGCCTTTCTCCAGACGATGAACAAACAGTCATCCCTGATGAACTCCGGTATCAGCATAGAAACGCTGACGATGGCAAGAACAAGATTCATACTTGACTGGTACCAGCAAAATGCCGCAAAATTTCCATTCAAGTTATTCGACTTCCAACGCCAGTTGTTACAGGAAGGAATGTTCGACGCATACAATCAATGGCTGTTCGGTGCTGCAGAGAACCTGGCCGCCTATGATGCATGGACAAAAGCACATGCAGAGCCTTACGATAACCTCAAAAAATTCCAGGCAAACCGGGTCTTCCGGATGCCGGCAGGTCAGTACTACCAGGCGAAATAACGCGTTAAAGTATTGGAAAAGCCCGGTCAGTGACCGGGCTTTTTTATCTATTCATTTTTACCTAATTTGTTCTTTCTACCCACCACCAGATTCAGGGTAACAAATAACGATTGTATGACTGAACCAAGGAGATTATTCGATTGCCTCGAATTGCAAATGAGCAACCAGCCGGACGCGACGATGTTTGGTGCAAAAGAAGGCGGTCAGTGGAAAGAATATACGACCAGGGAGGTTTACAGGCTTGTCAATGAAATGAGTGCAGGTCTGTCCGCCCTTGGCATCAGTCGCAATGACAATTCAGTTGAGGGGAGGGATAAAGTGGCCATCATCTGTAAAAACAGACCCGAGTGGCTGATCACGGACCTTGCCGTTCAGCAGATCGGCGCGATTCTCACGCCTGTATATCCAACGATCAATGTTAACGAGCTTGAGTTTATCCTTCGTGATGCCAGCGTGAAAGCGGTGTTCGTGAATGATGAAGAACTGTATCATAAAGTACTGAGCCTGCAGGACCGGCTGCCGGAGCTTCGCCATATTTTTTCTTTTGATCACGTGGCAAACGCGCGGCACTGGAAAGAAGTACTGGCGCTATCCACACCCGAACTAATAAAGCAGGTAGCAGAAACTGCCAAAGAGGTCAGGTATGAGGATGTTGCGACGATCCTTTACACTTCCGGAACAACCGGCACACCAAAAGGCGTAATGCTCACGCATCGCAATATCATTTCCAATGTAGTCGCCTCGCTCCCCTGCTTCCCTCCTGGTGAGAATATGAAGGCGCTGAGCTTTCTTCCGCTCAACCATATTTTCGAAAAAATGGTGAGCTATATCTACCTGTTCAAAGGAACATCGATCTACTATGCAGAGAGTCTCGAAACCATTGGTGATAATCTCAAAGAGGTAAAACCATACCTGTTCACCACGGTGCCGCGTCTGCTGGAAAAAGTGTATGACCGGATCATGCAAAAGGGGCATGAACTGACAGGCATCAAGAAGAAATTATTTTTTTGGGCCCATGGCCTCGCTGAAAAATTTGAGATCAACAAGAACCAGGGGTTCTGGTATAATTTCCAACTGGGTCTCGCGAATAAACTCATCTTCAGTAAATGGCGGGAGGGTCTTGGTAATAATATCCGTTGCATAGTGACCGGCGGGGCTGCCTGCCAGGTCAGGCTGATCCGCATCTTCACCGCTGCCAGGATCGTAATCATGGAAGGCTATGGCCTTACGGAAACCTCGCCCGTGATAGCAGTCAACCGGTTCGATGAAGAAGGCCGCAAGTTCGGCACTGTAGGTCCGTTGATAGATGGTGTTGAGGTGAAGATCGCGGAGGATGGTGAAATCCTGAGCAAGGGTCCGCATATCATGCTCGGCTATTACAAACGTCCTGATCTTACCGCTGAAGCGATCACCGATGGCTGGTTCCACACCGGCGATATCGGAACCATGGTTGATGGGCGGTTCCTCAAGATTACCGACCGTAAAAAAGAGCTGTTCAAGACCAGCGGCGGCAAATACGTGGCGCCGTTGCCGGTGGAGAACAAGCTGAAGGAATCTCCCTTCATCGAGCAGGTGATGATCGTGGGTCCGGAGAGGAAATTCGTAGGGGCATTGATCATCCCATCATTTCCCAATCTCAAAGAGTGGGCGCGTGCCCAGGGCATCCCTACAGATGACCATGAGCAACTTATCCGGGATCAGCGGGTTCTCGGGCTTTACAAGGAAATCGTGGAGTCCTTCAACAAATACTTCAACCACGTTGAACAGGTCAAGAAATTTGAACTCCTGCCAAACGAATGGGGCATCGATACAGGCGAAATGACACCGAAACTCTCGATGAAACGAAAGGTAATCACTGAAAAATATAAGGACGCGATAGAAAGAATATATATCTGAGCCGAAGAAACTGACAGTTTGTCCCAATAACCGTTTTGGAACATCCCTTGTAGCACCAGCGCTGTGACTACAAAAACTGAAATTATGCAAGAGAAAGGTACCATCTCGATCCACACCGAGAACATCTTCCCTATTATCAAGAAATTCCTGTATTCTGACCACGAGATCTTCCTTCGTGAACTGGTTTCAAATGCGGTTGATGCCACGCAAAAGATCAAAAGGCTTTCTTCGCTGGGCCAATTCAAAGGTGAACTGGGAGACCTCCAGGTGGAAGTGAGTTTTGATAAGGAAAAAAAGACCATAACTATCAGCGATCACGGCCTTGGTATGACCGCTGATGAGATAAAGAAATACATCAACCAGATCGCGTTTTCCGGGGCGACAGAGTTCGTGGAGAAATTCAAGGACGCAAAGGACGCCAATGACCTCATCGGAAAGTTCGGCCTTGGTTTTTACTCCGCGTTCATGGTGGCGGAAAAAGTGGAAATTCAAACCCTTTCCTACCAGGATGGGGCAACACCCGCCCGCTGGGTTTGCGATGGAAGCACTGAATTCGAGCTCTCAGAAGGTAGCCGCACTGAAAGAGGTACCGACATAATCCTGTACGTAAACAGTGATTCTGAAGAGTTTCTTGAAAAACATCGCCTCGAAGAAATCCTGAAAAAATATTGCTCTTTCCTGCCAGTGCCCATCAAATTTGGAACACGCACAACTTCCGAAGAAGATGGCGAAGATGGAGAAGGTAAGAAAAAATACAAATCTGTTGAGATTGATAATATCATCAACAACACCCATCCTATCTGGACAAAAGCTCCATCTGAGCTGAAGGACGAGGACTATCTTGATTTTTACAAAGAACTCTATCCCTTCTCAGAGGACCCGCTTTTCTGGATTCACCTCAACGTTGATTATCCGTTCAACCTGACGGGAGTGCTGTATTTCCCGAAGGTGAAAAAGGATGTAGAGCTTAAGCCAAATAAAATCAAGTTGTTCTCCCGCCAGGTGTTCATTACGGATGAAGTGAAAGATATCGTGCCTGAATTCCTGATGCTGCTGCATGGTGTGATCGATTCACCGGACATCCCGCTGAACGTTTCCCGGAGCTTCCTTCAGGCCGACAGTAACGTGAAAAAGATCAATACCTATATCACGAAAAAAGTGGCGGATAAGCTGGCCGAGCTCTTCAAAAAAGACAGGAAGGTTTACCAGGAGAAATGGCAGGACATTGGCCTGTTTGTAAAATACGGTATGATCACCGATGAGAAATTCTATGATAAAGCAAAGGATTTCGCGCTGCTGATCAATACAAAAAATGAATTCTATACACTCGAGGAATACAGAAATCATGTAAGTCCTGCACAAACGGATAAGGACGGAAACGTTGTGTATCTGTATACTACAGATCCGGACAAACAGGATGGCTTTATACAGGCGGCCGCTGACCGCGGATACGACGCCCTGCTTATGAACTCACCGCTGGATAATCATTTTGTAAGCCAGTTAGAACATAAGCTGGAAAAAACGCAGGTGAAGCGTGTAGATGCTGCCACGGCTGACAAGCTCATCAACAAAGATGAAAAGCTGGAATCTGTGCTGACTGCGGAGCAGACCACTGCGGTGAAATCGGTGTTCGAGAAGAACATCGATAAGCCAGGTATGTCGGTTGAAGTGGAAGGTCTTAGTCCAAATGATCTGCCTGTGACGGTGACCATGGACGAATTCACCAGACGTATGAAAGACATGGCACAGATGGGTGGAGGCATGAGTTTCTATGGCTCACTTCCGGACAATTACAAAGTAACGGTGAATGGAAATCACCCATTGATCAATAAGATTGCAACGGTGTCCGATGAGGCCGAGCAAAGCCGGATGGCGAAGCAGGCATTTGACCTCGCGCTGTTATCACAAGGGATGTTGAATGGTGCAGAGCTGACAGCGTTTGTGAAGCGTAGTGTGAGTTTGATATAAGTTTCTCGCAAAGACGCAAAGAAAAACAGCCGAAGGCGCAAAGGTGACTGAACACTTTGCGCCTTTGCCTTTTTTGCGTCTTTGCGTGAAACCTTTACAGATCTGTGATCGGTTGATACCTCGGCACCAATGCCTTCATGATCATCCACGCTGCCAGGTAAGCAACCGCGCAGATGGCGAACATAATTGTGTAACCCGTTTGAATATGCCCGAGCTTTTCATAATGATCAAACAAAGCCCCGCCTAATTTGGTCAGCAGCACACCACCAATACCACCGGCCATTCCACCAATACCAACTACTGAACCAATCGCCTTTTTCGGGAACATATCTGAGACTGTTGTAAATATATTGCATGACCATGCCTGGTGAGCTGAGGCACCAATACCGATCAGTATCACCGGTACCCAAAAGCTGTATCCGCCGAGCGGCTGGGCCAGCAGAACTACAAGCGGGAACAGTGCGATGATAAACATCGCTTTCATGCGCCCATCATAAGGCGTATAGCCACGTTTTATAAAATACATCGGGAACATACCACCACGGATACTGCCAAACATTGTCATAGTGTAAAGGATGGCCAGCGGGAACTGGATCTCTGATTTTACCATGCCATACTGCGCTTCCAGATATTTCGGTAACCAGAAAAGAAAAAACCACCACACTCCGTCGGTAAGAAACTTCCCCGCGACGAATGCCCAGGTTTGCCGATATCCAAAAAGCCGGAACCACCTGACCTTTCCGGTATTCGCGGCAGCGACTTCCGTAGTCGAAGCATTGTCATCAACATCACTGTTGATGTACGCCAGCTCTGCTGCTGATAAACGCGACTGTTTTGCAGGAAGACTATACAGCCAAAGCCAGAATATCAACCAGACGAATCCAACAGCGCCTACCAGGATGAAGGCGGCTTCCCATCCATATTTCGATTGTATCCACGGCACGACAATCGGGGCCAGGATAGCGCCGACATTAGCACCTGAATTGAAAATACCGGTTGCAAAGGATCGCTCTTTTTTGGGGAAATACTCAGCGGTGGCCTTTATCGCTGCAGGAAAATTGCCTGCCTCACCAAAAGCAAGTACCGCCCGGGAGACCATGAAACCGATGATCGATACAGGTACAGCGGCAAGTCCCACAGTGGCCAGCAGTGTATTTGTGGCTGTACCGATAGAGAGCGCATAGGCATGCATCACTGCACCGATCGACCAGATGATGATGGCGAGGCTGAATCCCAGTTTTGTCCCGAGCCTGTCGATTATCCTTCCGGCAAAAAGCATCGAGATCGCATAGACTAGTTGAAATACAGCGGTGATGTTGGCGTAGTCAGTATTGCTCCAGCCAAATTTTGCCGAGAGATCCGGTGCAAGCAGGCTGAGCACCTGCCTGTCGAGATAGTTTACTGTTGTTGCAAAAAACAACAGGGCACAGATGGTCCACCTGTATTTTCCTATGGCCTGGCTAGTCATCGTTAATTATGTTTTATGGCAGCTATGATTTTCACCGCCTCGTTTGCGAGCTTCGTTATTGTTGCGTAGTCTTTCTTTTCCAATACGGCTTTGCTGATCACCTTGCTCCCCAGTCCCACGGCAATCACACCCGCAGAAAACCACTCGGCAATATTACCTTCTTCAAGTTCAACGCCTCCCGTTGGCATGAATGACATCGCGGGAAACAATTCTTTCACCGCAAGTACGAATGCCGGCCCAAGAATATTGCCCGGGAACAATTTTACCAACCGGCAACCAGCCTTCTCTGCTTCATGTATCTCCGTAGGTGTCATGCACCCCGGTATCCATGGCACCTTTTGCAGGTAGGCGGCATCACAGACATCCGCATCAAATACAGGGCTTATCAGGAAGTCCGCACCTGCATCCATGAACTTCACCGCCTGTTCTGCAGTGCGGATTGTGCCTGCAGCAAGCACCAGGCCTGGCATCAGATCTCTGGCTTCACTGACCGCCTTGAAATTCTCCAATGCCTGATCCCCACGATTGGTAAACTCAATGATCCGTACGCCCGCCGCGTAAAGTGCTTTAGCCACTTCAACACAAACTGTCCGATCATCATTGTAATACAACGGCAGGAAGCCCTGCTTGCGGATCGCTGCTATGATTGATTCATCTCTGTCCATATTGTTTCAATGTTTTCTGAACCATGTCGACTGTCTGCCGGGTTGCATCACCTTTTTCTCTCAGTTTTCCAAAAGCCGCTGCGGCTGAAAAATCAATGATCTCCTGCGGCGGATGCGCACTCGAAAACCCATAGATCAGCCCTGCCATAAAACAATCTCCACTTCCGATCCGGTCCTCAACACTATCAGTAGAGAACTCCGGAGATACATATTCCTCGCCCTCATGATGAAGTGTAGTGTAGTAGGTCAATCCATCCTGGTTGTCAAACCGGAAGGTATTAGCGACCGATCTGCATTTGGGGAAGAGCTTCCCGATGTTGCGTGCAGTCCAGGCTCCATGAGATATAAACCACTCGCGGTTGCGTCCCTCAATCAATTCCTGGTTAAGCCCCGTTCCTAACATGGTGTCCGCTGCCCATATGTTTCCCATTATCAAATCACAATGTTCCACCAGGGGGGGCATTACTTCACGCGGCTGCCTGCCGTATTGCCAAAGCTTTGCGCGATAATTCAGATCCACGGATATTTTTAATCCTTTGTTCACTGCTGCGGTGATCCCTTCCAGGCAGAGTGCGGCCACATGTTCTGTCAAGGCAGGGCTGATAGCGCTGAAATGAAACCAGTGGCAACCATCGAGCAGTTCATCCCAGTCAAGCATACCTGGCCTCAACAGGGAGAAAGATGAGCCTGCCCTGTCATAGATGACAGACGTGGTTTTGAGATCAGCACCCTGTGGCAAATAGTATGTACCGATGCGTTCACCCGAATGATGAATGGCCGAACTATCGATGCCAATACTTTCGATATATGCTATAATGTCAGCGGCCATGCTGTTGTCCGGTAACGCAGTGCAGTAGCGTGTTGCCTGTCCCCATCGTGCCAGGGCGGTGGCCACATTCAATTCTGCTCCTCCTACATACACGGGGAACTGCGCATTTTTGATCCATATTCCGTTTGCCGCAGGCGAAATACGCAGCAACAATTCTCCAAAGCAGAAGACCATACCTCGATAATTTAATCCATCGTTACCTGCTTTTTAATCGCAGGTTGCTCCAATGGCCAGTTAAAATACTGCTTATTATTGTTGTAGCATATATCTTGCACCAGTTTACCTATCCATGGAAGATCTGCCGGCAATTCGCCGTTCTCTATTTCATCACCAAAAAGATCACAAAGTATTCTTCTGAAATATTCATGCCGCGGAAAGGAAAGAAAACTGCGTGAGTCAGTAAGCATGCCAACAAAGCGGCTCAACAGGCCCATGTTGGAGAGTGCATTGATCTGCTTTGTCATACCATCACGTTGATCCAGGAACCACCAGGCAGATCCCCACTGCACTTTCCCTGCTGATGAGCCGTCGTTGAAGTTTCCGGCCATTGTTGCCATCAGCTCGTTGTCAGCCGGATTCAGGTTGTAAAGAATTGTCCTGGTCAGCTTATTGTTTGTATCCAGTTTATCGAGGAATTTAGCCAGTGGCCTGCCTTGCGCAAAATCCCCGATCGAATCCCAGCCGGTATCAGGACCGAGTTCCTGCATCATGCGTGTATTGTTATTGCGCAGGGCGCCAAGGTGAAATTGCTGCACCCATCCTTTTTCCCAATCCCATTCTGCGAAATGGATCAGCATGGCCGAGCGAAACTTACGCTGCTCTGCTTCGCTCAATGCTTTTCCTCCATGCACTTTGTTGAAGATCGCATCGATCTCAGAACCGGTAAAATCTTCTGCATAGATTTCTTCAAGCCCGTGATCCGAAACACTACAGCCCATTGATGCAAAGAAGTCATGCCTGTTCTGAAGCGCATATAAAAAATCATCAAAGGAAGAGATAGCGATATTGGTCACGGCTTCCAGTTTCCTGACGTAGGCATTGAAGCCTTCGGCACTCGCAACATTCATCGCATTGTCAGGCCGAAACGCGGGCAGAATGGGAATCTCGAATCCATCATCTTTTAGTTTCCGGTGATATTCAAGGGTGTCAACGGGGTCATCTGTTGTGCAGACCAGTTTTACATTCATTTTGCGAAGCAGGTTGCGTACCGAATATTCGGGCGTGGCAAGCAAAGCAGTTGCTTGTTCATAGATCTTCGATGACGTATTCGAATTAAGCAGATCGGTTATTCCAAAATATCGCTGGAGTTCGAGGTGAGTCCAATGATACAACGGATTTCGCATGGTATAGGGGACAGTCTCAGCCCATTTGGCAAACTTTTCCTGGTCGCTTCTTGACCCGGTGCAGTAGCTTTCATCCACGCCGTTAGTACGCATCGCGCGCCATTTATAATGATCACCGTACAGCCAGGCCTGGGTGATGTTGCCGAAATTCATATCCTCTGCTATCTGTTGCGGCGGAAGATGACAGTGATAATCGATCACAGGCATCTCTTTTGCAAACTCGTGGTAAAGCCGTTGCGCCGTTCTCGTCTTCAGCAAAAAGTTTTCATCCATGAATTCTTTCATACGATGATGTTATGGTTAGGTTTAAATGTTGATCGGTTTAAAGCGACACCCCTCGCTTCCAGGGTATAAAATCATCCTGGTTGAGCTGCACAGCCTTTGGTAGCACATCCCCACTTGCTGCACGGATACAATATTCAAGTATCTCTCTACCCATTTCTTCTATTGTTTTCTCGCCCGCAATCACCGGCCCGGTATCGATATCGATTATGTCTGCCATGCGTTTTGCAAGCGCCGTGTTCGTTGCCACCTTGATCGTCGGGCAGACCGGATTGCCGGTTGGCGTTCCAAGTCCTGTTGTGAAAAGAATCAACGTAGCGCCACTGGCCGCCTTTCCTGTTGTTGCTTCTACATCGTTACCAGGCGTGCATACAAGATTCAGCCCGGCTTTGGTTGCCGGCTCTGTATAATCCAGCACGTCCTCCACAGGTGATGTGCCGCCTTTTCGCGCTGCTCCTGTGCTCTTGATCGCATCGGTGATGAGGCCATCCCGAATATTTCCCGGTGAGGGGTTCATGTGAAAACCAGATCCGACGCTGTGCGCTGCTGCGTTGTACGATGTCATCAATTCGATGAATTTTCGCGCCGCCTTTTCACTCCGCGTACGATCAATCAGCTCCTGCTCGGCTCCACATAATTCAGGAAATTCGGCCAGCAGTACTTTCGCGCCGAGCGCGACCAGCAGATCACTGCAATAACCTACCGCAGGATTCGCGGATATACCGCTGAAGCCATCACTCCCGCCACATTTCACACCCACCACCAGCTTGTCCAGCGATGCCGGCTGACGGGTATGTTTATTTGCACCAGTCAGTCCTATAAAGGTTTGCCGGATCGCTTCCGTGATCAGGGACTCCTCGCTCTGTGATAACTGCTGTTCAAAAACCAGCAGCGGCTTATCAAATGCGGGATTACGTTCTTTGATATCGTCGAGCAATTGTTGAGTCTGCAGGTTCTGGCATCCGAGACTCAGGATGGTAACGCCTGCTACGTTTGGATGATCTGCATAGGCGGCCAATAATTTTCCCAGGACGCCGGCATCCTGCCGCGTGCCGCCGCACCCTCCCTGGTGATTCAGAAATTTGATCCCGTCTACATTTGGGAACACGCGGTTTGTCGATACCACTGACTCTCTAACCTGCAGGTCGGCTGTTGCGAGATCTGCTCCCTGCCTGTAAAGCTCAAGCAGTTGTCTTGTGCGCGTTTTATACTTGTCTGTAATTGCGTAACCCAATTCATTGTGCAAGGCCTCACGGATAACATCCAGGTTTCTGTTTTCACAAAAAACCGTTGGAATGAACAGCCAGTAATTTGCTGTTCCTACACGGCCATCGCTCCGGTGATAGCCGTTGAAGGTTCGGCCTCTGAACTCATTTACATCCGGGGGAGTCCACTTATAGTTAAAAGGGCGATAGGCAAATGGCTCAGCCGCATGGCGAGTGTTATCAGTTGTCATACGCGCCGTTTTTGCCACATCAGACTGCAGCTTACCGACAAGTACGCCGTACATATAAACCTCCTGGCCGGCCTTCATGTCCGCCATGAAAAATTTATGCTTGGCAGGAATGGATTCAATGAGCTGGTACACTTCTTCCTCAAAAGAAACAGACTGGCCGGCGTGCAGGTCCTGCAGTGCCACCAGCACATTATCGGAAGGGTGAATTTTTAAAACCAATTTCTGCATTCAGGCAGGGCTTTTGAAAATTTGTAAATGTTGTATGGTGTCCTGCACCGTTCCCGATCTAAGTAACCCGATGCATGCTGCCACTTTATCTGCAAACCCGGGCGCTTTCCTGTTAAGATCAATACCCCAGGTTTCAACAGATGCAAGTACAGCCTGTGCTATCGTGGCTACATCATGCGTTGACCAAAGTTTCCGGATGTATGCTGAGCTATCATCCTGGACATCCTGCATTTCACCACCCGGGCGAAGTGAATATATGAAGGCAGCAAATCCCAGCGCCATGTGCTGCGGAACCTGCTTATTCCGGGCTGTGTAGCGCTCTATCAAAGGTACATTCCGCAATTGCATCTTTGATGTGAAGTTGACGGCAATACTCTTCCACTTATGGTCAAGGTAAGGGTTACGAAACCGGTCCATGACGGTATTCGCAAATGCACAGGCTTCGTTGTAGGTGATGATCTCAGAGCTTACTGCCTCGGCAATCTCCAGCATCATCAACCGTTTGAGATACGCGGCAAACTGTTCGTCCTCCATTGCCTCTTTTACCGTGGTAAACCCAGCTTGAAGCGCCAGGCCGCAACTAAAGGTATGAGTTCCATTGAGTATCCGCAACTTCAATTCCCGAAACTTTTCGATGTCGTCAGCGATGACCACTCCTTTGTCCGCAGGCGCAAAGCTGAGGACTTCTGCTACCCGTGGAGATTTTGCTTCAATTGCCCATAGCCGAAAACTTTCTGCCATGATCATAAGCTCATCGGTATACCCCAGCCTCTCCTCAACTGATTTTTTGGTCGGGGCTGGCAAAGCGCCCGGTACGATACGGTCAACAAGTGAGCTGCAGAATTCATTGGCCTCGTCGATCCATTCAATGAACTCCTTCTCCAGGCTGTTCTTTTTTGCCAGTTCTGTCACTATTCCCTTGAGCACACGTCCATTGTCAATGATAAGCTCTGTGGGCACGATCACTAAGCCCGAGTCTTTGCTATCGCCAAGCGTCCTGTAGCGTTCATATAAGAAAGCAAGAAGTTTTCCGGGGAAACTGGCTGGTGGCGCATCGGTGACTTTGTCATCGCTCATCACGATACCCACCTCCGTGGTATTGGAAATGATAATGGTAAAGCGGGGATCACGGGCACAACGAAGTACCTTTTCCCACTCATCTGAAGCCGAAATTACACGGCTCACGGAACTGTTGATGATATCCGACTCCACCTTGTGATCGCCGTCGACGCCTCTTATGCAAATGGTGTATAGTCCATCCTGCCGGTCAAACGCCGAGCTATCGCTGGGTGTCGATTTCACCATAACAATGCGGCCATTGAAAATACCCTGCCGGTTTGCCTTGTCGATAAAATAGTCCGGCAGTGCACGCAGCAAAACGCCCGTACCAAACTGGATCACCTTTTCCGGGAGATTAAATATCTCAACATCGGGAACCTCGAGGTTATCTTTTGATAAACCATGTATTATGTTTTTTGAAAGTTGCATACGCACAGATCATTTGTTAGCCACAGGCTTCCACCTGTTGTTGAATAGCCAGTCAGGGGTTATATTTTTCGGATTGGTTCCGGCAGGAAGATTATCAGCATACCAGGCAAAGTCCTTTCCCCCTTGCCGATGGCAATTATAGTAGTACACGCGGTGGCCCCAGCGAATGGTATTTGTTGTTGGTACGCGGTATATAGCCGAATCGCGCATGTTGGCAGCAAATGTGCAATTGAGCAGGTAAAACTGCGCATCGCGGTGATAGCGCCCTAACAGAAACCCGTCATAACCGGAGAATTTACAGTTTATCAATACCGTTTTGGAATCCTGATGACGGCTACCGTCATGCCAGATAGCGGCAGTGCCGCTATGTGCAATGAATTCGCAATTCTCCGCCCAGGCCCAGCCACGGGGGCAGTAGAAATCAACACCACCTTCCATGATGCAGTCTTTGAAATACCACATTCCTCCCTCTACATCCCAGGGACTGACAGTATCACCGCCAAAAGCTTTGAAATGACAGTTAAGCGCCTTTAGCCGCGTGGAATTCATGGTGCGAAGTGCCATCTGGTGTCCATCTTTTCGCAAGGTTTTTTTGAAACCGTTGCTGCTATCGGAAGGGCAATGTATCGTGCGTTGTTTGTATTCCAATCCGAAACTATTGGTGACAGTAAGATTCTTCAGAGTAATGTCATTTGCACCTGAATTGATGGTGGCCACACCCCAGTCATCCATGTGGCCGCAGCGCCACTCGTCGCGGGCGATTGAGGCTGTAATGATCGTTCCGCTTCGGCTTTGTCCTTCAAGTGTTATGTTGTTTTTTTCCAGGTAAATTTTTTCGGCATAAATTCCGTTCATGATATAGATGACGCGCTCCGTGTCAGACGAGTCCGGAAGGCTGTTGATGGCACCCTGGATGGTGCGATACATCGCCTTGCCGGCGGGTCCCACGGTCACGCGCAACTGGGCAGAGGTGAGTGCTGTAAAAAGCACCGAAGCAAGCGATAACAGGAAGTACCTCCGCATTATTTTAATTTTGGTTTGTTGGAAACTTTCAGCAGCCATTTCACCCACTCCACTGCTGCAGGATAATTTTCAAAATCGGGCGTGAGGCGTCGCCCATCGAGGTACTCATTGTATATCCAGGGATCGCCCATGACAAAGATTGTCCCTTTACCATGCTTAAGTACAGCCATCACGGTTAGCCCATCCTGCTGGATCACATTCTGGACTTTACCGGTAAGCTTAAGACTACTGTACTCTTTAACGAAAATCTTTTTCGATTGACCGAAGATCAGATGATCATCCGGAGTGATCACTTTACCCTGCTCATACTGGTCATTGATCACCCTGTTGCGGCTGTCATAATTGAACTGTGCACGAAACCGGCCAGCGAGTTTATTGAAGTGCTCAAACTCTGCATTAATGGAGTCATTTCCAAGCAATACAAGCGTGCCACCTTCTTTCACCCAATCCGCTATCACCTGGATATCCTGCTGATTGGGATATGCTGGGGTTGCTGATTCCTTGTCGGTGTCCGGATCCACAATGATATAAATCGAGTGCCTGTTTAACGCGGCCTTTGTTGGCCGGCCTTTCAAGGTTGCAAGCCTGGCGCCGTATGTTTCAAAGATATTTCCCAGCACATGGTAACCGCCATTCGATCGATCGTTCCAGGTATAATGCCAGCTTAAAGAGTCATTGCCCGGGATCTTTCTTATCTCGTTGTTGAAATAATTATCGAGAAGAACAGATTTACCTTTGCCATGGCCAGCTTCCATTGCCTTTTCCAGTTCGGCAGCGCACTTGATGAATGCGCCGAGGCCCTTGGGATCATTTGCGATTACGGGTTCGCTCAGGTAGTATTCATAACTTCCATCCCGATACGGGTTACCTCCAAGTCCTGATACGGCAACAGTTCCCTGAAGATCCATTTGCCCCCCTTCTCCAGTCGTTATAAATTTTTTTATGATGCCGTCATACGCTTTGCCTGCTGCTTTACTATATTTTTCATCCAGGAAGCCCTGCCTTCTTCCTTTCGCATAAGTGTAGGCTATCATACAGGAAGCGGAGGCCTCGGGATAGTTTCCTTTAGCAGTCGGACGATCGGGGATATCGTACCAAAGGCCTGTTTGCTTATCCTGGACATTTATTGTGGCCGCTGCAAATCTTTTCAGGATTGCGACAAGGTCTTTATGGCGGGGATGATCTTTGGGGAAATAATCCAGCACGTCAACGAGCGCCATACCAAACCAGCCCAGGCTTCTACCCCAGAAATGTGGTGATTGCCCTGTGGTGGGATTCGCCCAGCGCTGAACGCGGCTTTCATCCCAACCGTGATAAAGGAGGCCGGTCTTTTTGTCCAGGGCATTTTTCTCCATCAGTATGAACTGCCGGGCGATATCATTGAACGTAGTGTCTTCGCCAAACAGTTCTGCATATTCCGCATAAAACGGCTGCGCCATGTACAAGCCATCCAGCCACATTTGCAAGGGATAGATCTTCTTATGCCAGAAGCCTCCTTCACTTGTGCGTGGATGAGTGGCAAGCTGCTGACGAAGAAGCGCCGCGGCCTTCCTGTACTTTTCCTTACCGGTCACTTTATAGAGCATCAGCAGCACCTTCCCGTTATTGATATGATCGATGTTATACTCCGCAGCCTTGTAGCCTTTTATTGAGCCATCTTCACCCACATAGAAATCCATGCTCTTGCGGATGTACTCGAACCATTTCGGATCACCCGTAGCTGTCCATACCGATTCTATTCCCTTCAATATAACACCCTGATCGTACCGCCATTTGGCGGCTTTGTCAGTCCCGATCAGGAATGAATCCGGCCATAACTTCATTGCGGTCGATGACAACTGCTGACTGAGTTTCGGCTGTGTTTGACCCGATGTGGCACAGCAACAAAAAACAACCAGGGCTATAAGGCAACGGATCATATTATTTGAATTTAATTTCACCGGTTACTGCACCCAGTTCAGTTTGCAGATCTTGCGCAGCGACCGATGTGTCGGTGCGGCTGAACTTTATGTTCCGTGTGCGATCGCCCGCGGCACGAACGAGCAATTTGGTACCGGTGGGATAAGTAATATTATCGAACACCAAATTATCGCTCTGGATGATATCGATCACGGGGTTCGTTTCTTCGCTGGCTACCCTGATATTCCGGAAACTGATATTGCTGGCTTCCTGTACATCGATCCCTTTCTTTGCCTGGAGTACCATGTTTTCAAGAACAATATTTTGCACGTGCATCTCAGGCAGCCCGCGGACGAAGATTCCTTTTTCCGCACCGTTGCAATACACATTACTTATGTGAAAGTTGCGGAATACAGGTGTTGTTTCGTCTACTGGTCTAAACTCGACCTTTGGCAGTTCCCGTTTTTCACCGGCCATGGGGACAGGGTCCCTGGCAGCATAATACATATCGAACAGGATCGCCTCGCCGGGGATGTCCTTCATGTAGATATCGCGGATAAAAATATTCTCTACAACTCCTCCGCGGCCACGTGTGGTTTTGAATCGCAGCCCGATATCGGATCCGATGAAGGTGCAATTTTCAACAGAAATATTTCTTGCACCGCCACTCATCTCGCTGCCGATCACAAATCCACCATGCGATGAATAAACTGTACAGCCACGGATGATCACATTCTCCACCGGCATGGCTCGTTTACGGCCTTCCGCATCACGACCGCTCTTCATACAAAGCGCGTCATCGCCTACATCAAAAACAGAATTCTCAATCAATACATTCTTACAACTCTCCACATCGATGCCGTCGCCATTCTGCGCATACCAGGGATTGCGAACCGTGATGTTTCGAACGGTTATATGCTGGCTCATCAGCGGATGCAGGCACCATGCCGGCGAGTTTTGAAACGTCACTCCTTCAAGCAGGATATTTGTGCAGCGGGTAAGGACTACCAGGTTTGGACGCAGAAAATCTTTGATGGAATCATAAAACGCCTGATCCTTGCCGGGGGTTATCTGACCGGGGTTGCTGAGGGCTGCTCCTTTTTTTGCTTTCTCCGATGGATACCAGGTTTTTTTGTCATCACTTAGCAGGCCACCGGAAGCAAGCAGTTTCTTCCATTGACTTTCCGTGAGTTTATCTTTTTTCACCATCCGCCACGCATCACCATTCCCGTCTATGATACCTTTACCCGTGATGGCGATGTTCTTTTCGTTGGTTGCCCAGACCGGCGACTGATTTCTCATTTGCGGCAGCCCTTCCCAATTTGAAGCAACGAGGGGATATTGGGAAAAATCATCGGTAAAAAGAAGCGTTGCGCCGGAAGCGAGATGAAGGTTTATGTTCGACTTCAATTCGACTGGCCCGGTAAGCCATAGCCCCTGTGGAACGACTACAACACCGCCACCCTTTTTGGAAAGGTTAGCGATGGCCTTATTGATCACCGTCGTGTTGAGAAACAACCCATCCCCTTTGGCGCCATAAGTTTTGATATTGATGGTGTCTCTCCTGAACGCCGGGACCTGGACACGGAATGTCTTAAAGCTTGTCTGTGCAAAAAGCGGCACAGTCATCAGTAAGCACAGGAAAAGCGCAAGTTGTTTCATCATGGCAATAATCGTTTGAAAAAGCCGGGCTTGACGATACAATTTTACCCCCAAAGGCTATCATTATCAAGGATTTCGATTGGCTTATTTACGCAATCGTTGCCGGGAACGCTTGCGCCCGTAAGATGCACCGCAGTCCGTGTTGATGAGTGTGTTATACGGGTTTTCTTGCCGCCTGTCGTGCGAGCAGCTTCCAGTTTCCCTTGTGTTTCTGCCATACCAGCATCACATGCAGTTTTACCTGGCCGGTTTTACCTGAATCATTTGTCATTGCATCCAGGTCATGCCGTACGATGGCCGTTTTTCCCGAAACAATGATCGATTGGTTGGACAACTCAAGCGTCACAAAATCCGACTGGCCACTGGACAATTTGCGGATGAATGCATCACGGTTTTCAATCAGCCCGCTGCTATGCCCATAAGACAGCTCAGGCAATACAAGACGGTCGAGTGCAATACTGTCGCCACTGAGCAACGCTTTCCTGAATTCATCAACAACCGCATTGACATCATCGATGTGCTGCCGCTGGCCCTGAGCCAGCATTCCGGCTAGAAGGCCGATGACGAGAAGAACAGTTTTCATTGAAAATGATTTAGGAAGTAAAACGAACCGCCATTGGAACAAGGTCGGTAAGTTCCGAAATTTTTACCGGCCTCCGCAATGCGATGCTTTTCCTGGCTGCAATACCGATGAGAATAGACATGGCACCTTCCCGCGTACCGGCCATTACATGATGCGGATTGTCGGTGGTATCCACGAAAATACGTCGCTGCATACGGATGTCGCCGCCGCCATGCCCGCCCCGGATCTTTGGCGTCGTGTATATCTCATGATCTTTTGCAAAATTGTCCATCACCATGATCTCCCGGAACTCGCCAGGTATTGCATCATCCGCATTGGACATTTCGAGGGCATGCCGGTTTGCCTGGTCACCCGTGCTTTTTTGCAGGTAAGGAATATCATCCCAGGTCTCTAGTCTTCCTTTCTTACCATTGAATGCAATTTGCCAACCTTCATAAGGCGAATAAGTGGTGAGTGAGTAATTGGCGATGACACCATTGGCATATTTTACTTGCGCAGACATTTTATCATAGATATCGATTTCCTGCCTCCAAACGCATCCATCCCTGAGGTAACCATCATGCTGCTCATTCTTAACATACAACTCATTTAACCACTCATTCTTTGTGATGTCAGTGTAGAACCGGCACCTGTCTTTGAACGAGCAGCCGCGGCATTTGACGCCGCGGAAATCATTGTTCATTCCATAATGTTCCAATGCGCCGTACGCACTCACCTCAACTGGTTCGGAATTCAGCCACCAGTTCAACAGGTCGAAATGATGCGTGGCCTTATGCACCCAAAGAGAGCCGCTTTTGTCCATATGCCCGTGCCATCTTCTGAAATAGTCTGCGCCATGGTATACGTTGAGGTACCAGTTGAAATCAACCGAGGTCACCTGCCCGATCCTGTTCGATGCGAGTAACTCTTTCATTTGCATACTATGTACGCCGTGCCTGTAGTTGAATGCAACGATCACTTTACGTCCGCTCTTTTTTTCCGCAGCAAGAATTTTCCGGCATTTCACTTCATCGGTTGTCATTGGTTTTTCCGTGATCACGTTGTAGCCCGCTTCCAGGGCCTGGATGATATGCGTGTCGTGCAACGCATCGACAGTTGTGACAATGACATAATCAGGTTTGGACTCGCGCAACATTTTGCCGTAATCAGTATAGGTTGGACAGGTGACACCCATCATACGTTTTGCTGTTTCCAGCCGGCCGGGATTGATGTCACAAAGGCCCGTGAATTCGATCAGGCCAGGAAAACTGGCCACAAGGCTTTTTCCCCAAAACCCTGTACCGCGATGCCCGGTACCAACCATGGCAACTTTGATCTTCTTATCTCCCGATGCAAATGCGCGAAACGGATCGAGCATTAACGCTGCTCCCGCAGCCGCGGTGTATCGCATGAAGTCTTTTCTTTCCATATGGTAATTTTGAGTTATTCAGTAAATCGCACCCAATCTATGTAAGCCCATCCTGCATCATTGGTCAATTTTTTCCGCGTACAGGCCATACCAATCCGCGCACCAACCCATTTGCCTGGCGCTGCTGTAAATGGCGAGCCGGCAATGGTGAATAATTTCCCATCGTTGCTATAGCTGAAGGTACAATGCCCGTTGTCGCTAACGGTGATGCGCAAATACAGGAAGCCACTGTCGATGAGTTGCAGCGGGCGTTCCTCCACTGCGCCACCCTTATCAGCCTTCAACCCGGTCACACGCACAAGTAGAAATTTTCCACCTACCCGTTCTATTGCAAGGGATGAATAGTCTGTACCGAGCACCATGAAATGAAAACGCTCGCCCTCATTTCGTGTACGAAAATTGATGCGGACCGTTGCTGTAAATTTCTCCGCAGGAAATTTCTGACTGAGTACGGTAGGCAGCCTGAACAATGACAGTGAATCTGGTTGATGTATTGCCGGCATGGCAAGATAACCTGTATTAGTTGGCATAGCCCATGCGGGATCGGGGTTAGCAGACCATTGCCAGTGCAGGTTCATCGCAGGCTTATTGAATTCATCACTTGTATTCATAGCAGACATCTGCCCGACGATTCCACCCGGCCGTTTGTAATGCGATACCGGTTCTCCCACGCCGTCTCCGTCTGGGTCTGCGCCGATCACAGGCCAGTCATTCTTCCATTGCATGGGCTGCAGATGTACAATGCGCCCATACGCGTCTTTGTCCTGGAAATGGAGGAACCAGTCCTCACCCGTTGGCGTATTTACCCAGGCCCCCTGGTGAGGGCCGTTGACTGCTGAGTTTCCCTGGGCCATGACTACCCTTCGCTCGTAAGTGCCGTAAATATGCCTGCTTCGCAAAACGATTTGCCAGCCGGTGGACACGCCGCCTGCAGGAGCGAAGATGTAGTAGTAACCATTCCTTTTGTAAAACTTGGGACCTTCGACTGTTGGGTCAGTATCATGGCCATCATATACCATCACGGGTTGGCCGGTCACAGTACTGCCCGTGGCATCCAGTTCGACAACAGACAGAACAGATTTTATCCCCGCACGGCTGCCTGCAAAAGCGAAGGTTAAAAAAACTTTGCCGTCATTATCCCAAAGCGGGCAGGGGTCGATGAGTCCACGACCGGGCATCACCATCACCGGGGTTGACCAGGGGCCACGAATATTTGCCGAACGGATCATATAAATCCCAAAGTCAGGGTCGGGATAATAGATGTAGAAAAAGCCTTTGTGTTTGCGGATAGAGGGCGCCCATACACCCCCTCCGGGTTGTACAGCGGAAAAATGTGGTGCTGGTACCAGTTTCGGAAGCGCGTAAGCAAGGAGTGTCCAGTTAACCAGATCTGCAGATTCAAGAATGGGGAGACCGGGAACAAAATTGAAACTGGATGCTACCATGTAATATTTGTTTCCATCTCGGATGGCATCGGGATCACTGTAATCTGCATGAATGACGGGATTGCTGTACATGTCAGAAACCTGCGCATACCCGACCTGCAAGAAGAAGAGAAGGAATATGAAAAGCCCGGTTCGGCACACCAGGTTGCGTGGATCATTCATATGGCATCGAGTTACCTGCTCAACTTACTCCATTATTGTATCGTTGCCAGACCAGGGGGCGATAATATTTATGCAATCGTTGCCGACCTCAGATCATGCGATCCAGGTGTACATAGCCGCCGTCCACATGGATCAATTGACCGGTAGTATGGGAAGAGCGTGAAGAAAGAAGAAAGGCAACCGTATCCGCAATTTCTTTTGCTGTGGTCATGCGATGCTCAAGAGGTATCCGGCTTTCTATTTTTTTCAATTGCCCCTCCGGATCGGGCAGCGATTCGATCCATTGCTGGTAAAGCGGAGTGTAACATTCAGCTACAACTACTGCGTTGACGCGGATCCCAAACGGAAGCAGTTCAACAGCCCATTCGCGGGTCAATGCATTACGGCCGCCATTGGCGGCGGCATAAGCTGAAGTATTTCCCTGACCCGTCTCAGCGGTTTTGGAACTTATATTCACGATGGCTCCTTTGCTGATTTTGAGATAGGGCAATGCATGATGTGCTATGAGGTAATAATGAACCAGGTTGCGATGGAGCGACTGGATGAAGGCATCATAGCTGCCGTTGGCCAGTCCGACCCCATCGTTCACGCCGGCATTATTAACCAGGCCATCGATGCGCCCATGGTTTCCGGCGATCTCTTTTATCACCCGGCTGCACTCAGCAGGGTCAGTTAGTTCTGCAACATAAGATACCGCACGGCCTCCCCTGGAAAGAATGAGCTCAACCTGTGCCTGATTATCGGTCTCGTTGCGGCCAATGATTACAGGCAATGCTCCTTCATCAGCCAGGGACATTGCAACCGCGGCACCAATTCCCTTTGCACCGCCAGTGACTATGATGAGCTTATTTCCCAATCCAAGATCCATGAGACCGATTTTTAAAGTTGATAAAAACGGATCGCATTTCCGCCAAAAACGGCTGCGCGGTCCTCAGGGCTATGATTTTCCATGTATTTCTCCAGCAGGCTCTTCCATTGCACATAAATACCTGAAAGCAGCATCACTGGCCAGTCGGACCCAAACACGAGCCGCTGGACACCGAATGCATCAAAGACCACGTCGAGCCAGGGATAGAAATCAGCCGCGCTCCAATCTTTCCACTTCGCTTCTGTGAATAACCCGGAAAGTTTACAATAAACATGGGGATGACTCGCGAGATCACGGATGCCGACGGCCCAATCATCCATTTCTTTTTTTGCAATGGCAGGTTTCGCACAATGATCCAGGATAAATCGCTGATCAGGGAACGCCTGCGTAAGGCTCACCGCTTCTGAAAGTTGATGCGGGTAAACCAGCAGGTCGTAAGCATAGTTGTAATGCTGCAACTTCGATATCCCTCTCCTGAAAGTTTCTGCGGCCATAAAACCAGGTGCCTCATCCTGGACAATATGCCGCCAGCCACGGATCGCTTTCTTGTCGGAGAAAAAAGAAAGTCGCTCGTCAATATCAGCCGAGCAAAGATCAACCCAGCCAACAACCCCTTTGATGACCGGGAAGGATGCTGCCAGTTCGACCAGGTAGAACGTTTCCAGTTCTTCCTGCCTTGCCTGCACCGCAATGCAACCTGCCACTCCATTTCTTGCGAGTGTAGCAGCAAGTTGAGGCGGCAGGTAGTCCTGTCGTAATATTTTCATCCGGTTATTGATCCAACTGTCCATCCCTTTCTCATATTCCCAGAAATGGACGTGCGCATCTATCACGGGGATGTCCGGGGCCGTTTCAAGTTCTTCAACTTCCATCATTCAGGTTTATAGTCAACGCAGACCTGCCGGGCGGTACCAAGCCCATCAATACCGAGCTCCATCACATCGCCTGCTTTCAGGTACAACTCAGGCTTTCTGCCAAGGCCAACGCCGGCAGGTGTGCCTGTTGATATGATGTCTCCAGGCAGGAGTGTCATGAACTGGCTGACATAAGACACAAGGTAGGGCACATCGAATACAAAGTTTGCCGTAGTGCCATTCTGCATCATTTCACCATTGAGACTGAGCCAGAGCCTGAGGTTATTGCTGTCAGTGATCTCATCTTTGGTTACCAGCCAGGGGCCGATTGGCGCGAAGCTGTCGCAACCTTTGCCTTTGTCCCAGGTACCGCCGCGATCAAGCTGATACTCCCGTTCGCTGATATCATTGTGCAGGCAGTAGCCCGCAACATAGTCCATCGCATTCTCCTTTTCGACATAGCTGGCTCGCTTCTCGATCACTACGGCCAGTTCAACTTCCCAGTCGGTCTTCACTGAGTTTCTTGGGATGATGACATTATCGAAGGGACCGGTAAGAGCCGTTGTTGATTTCATGAAAATGATAGGCTCGGTCGGAAGCTTTGCTCCTGTCTCTTCGGCATGTTCTTTATAGTTGAGACCGATACAAACGATCTTCGATGGGCGGCAGACGGGGCTGCCCAGACGAATATGTTTTGGCACCTCGCGCAACATCGTTCTATTCTGCGATACCATCCATGCAAGATGAGGGAGGCCGCCATTGGCGAAGAACTTTTCATCATAATCATGGATAAATCCTGAAACATCATAATGTTTGTCGTCGATATTTACGCCCGGCTTTTCGCGGCCCGGGTCTCCAAAGCGGATCAGTTTCATTGTATTGTTATTTTCAATTGTTAAGTCGGATAAACCCGCCATCGATCGGGTAGTCGGTACCGGTAATGAATGATGCCTGGTCACTGCAGAGGTACACAGCGAGCGCAGCGATCTCCTCGGGTTCGCCCATACGCCCGATCGGTTGTGCACGGGAAAGCTTGTCAAACATTTCCTTTTCCTGCCCGGGATAATTTTTTCGTATAAATCCATCGACGAAAGGGGTATGCACCCTGCCGGGTGAAATGCAATTACACCGGATATTGTACGCCAGGTAGTCCCGGGCTACGGAAAGCGTCATCGCCAGTACTGCACCTTTCGTCATTGAGTAGGCAAAGCGATCAGGTATTCCGGCGACTGCAGCAATCGAGCTCATATTCAGGATAACACCGCCGCGCTGTTTCATGTGAGGTATCACGGACTGGATGCAATGATAAACACCTTTCACATTCACATTGTACAACCGATCAAACTCCTCACTGCTGGTTTGCTCCACATTGCCCACATGGGCGATACCCGCATTGTTGATGAGTATATCGGGAAAAGCATGCTGCGCAATCTTTGCGATGGTGGCCTCCACATGGAATCGGTCAGTTACATCACAGCTATAGGCGGCAATAGCATCATTGCCAGCGAGCCGTACGGTTTCAGTAACTGCCTCCGCATTTGCATCCAATGCAGCCACGCGGCAGCCCTGCTGCAAAAAGAGCAATGCCATTGCACGACCGATGCCGCTTCCCGCGCCGGTGATGATGGCGGTCTTTCCCGACAGATCAAACAACTGGTTGGCCATGTTCTTTTGCATTTGAATCAAAATAAAATATTCTTGACATCAACTGCCATTTCTGACCGGGTGCTGCAGGCAATGACTGCTGGTAGGTCCACATCAGTGTTTCCCAATCCTGGATGCGGGGGTTGGCCAGGTCCTGCTGGCTCTTTTTTTCAAAAGAAAAGTCCGGACCTGTCTCCATGATCATAAATAATCGGTTTGAAAATCGATAGATCTCCATTCGGTGAATACCGGCAGACTTCAGACCTGCCAGGACTTCAGGCCATACCGATCGGTGATGCTGCTCATAAACAGCTATGAGATCCGGATCATCCTTCAGGTCAAGCGCGAGGCAATACCGGGTCATTGGGTTTGAGTTTTTTTGAAAAAATATCACGGAACCGCAGGGCAAAGATCCCGACGAAGAGAAAACAAATCATTGGAATAATGTATGCCAATTGAATATTTCCACCTGTGAGATCAGAGATACTTCCCATCAATAATGGAAAAAACGCACCGCCGACAATGGCCATCACGATAAACGAAGACGCGATCTTTGCCTGGCTGCCGAGTCCATGCAAGCCGATGGCGAATATGGTGGGAAACATGACAGACATGAAGAATGGAACAGCCACGAGACAATACACCGCTACGTTGCCGCTGCCGGTTATTGCGAGCAGTAGTAATACTACATTAATGGCCGCATAGGCCGCCAGCAACACAGGTGGGCGGATGAATTGCATCAAGAATGTACCTGCGAAACGCCCAATCATAAATCCCACCATTGCCACTGAACCCCAGAGAAGCGCTGCGTCCTTTTCAGGAAGCTGATCAGCGAACTTTGAAAACCGGATAAAGAACGAACCTACGCATGCTTGTGCGCCCACATAAAAAAACTGCGCAGCGACTGCCCAGCGCAGATTAGCATGACGGAAAATGGAGAGTGAAACCTTACTCCGCTCACCTGCACCCGCTATCTCGTCTTTAGGCAATTTGGTGAAAACAAAAATCAACAGCAATAAAAATACAATGATTCCCAGCACAAGATAAGGTGTGATGACCGTGGCAGCTTCCTGGTCGAGATACCGATCAAGCGCAGCCGCGCTCATACCTGCCAGTTCTGCATCAGTATGTTCGATACCCGAGAGAATCAACCTGCCCCCAATTACGGGAGCGAGTACGGCACCAACGCCATTGAAGGATTGTGCGAAGTTCAACCTGGAAGGTGCGCTTGCCTCGTCACCGAGGTGAGCAATGTATGGATTGGCAGCGGTCTCCAGGAAAGCTGCACCCGATGCGCCAATAAATAAGGCGATAAGAAAAAACAAGTATTCCCGCGCCGCGGCAGCAGGAATGAACAACAGGAAGCCGGCGCCAAAAAGGAAAAGACCTGTAATAATAGCTTTCTTGTAACCATAGCGGCTCATGAACCAGCCTGCGGGCAAAGCCACAAGGAAATAAGCGATATAAACGGCAGTGTCGACCAGTGCCGATTGCGTATCATTCAACTGGCAGGCTTTCTTGAGATGTGGAATGAGGATCGGGTTGATATTATGCAGGAAAGCCCATAGCAGGAACAGGGAGGTAACCAGTATGAAAGGCACAAAATATGGCGACGATCTTTTCATGGCAATGCAATGTTAAATCCATATCCGGGCGCCACTTTTCGCTTCACCTACTGAAGATATGATTTTGCAGATTATGGAAGAACAGGAATGCTATCGTACCAGGCCACACGATCGCCTGTAATTTGCAGAAGATCTGGCAGGTCGTATAGGTTCAATACCCCCGGGATAACAACGGAATACCAATCCTTTTGCAAAGGGCGATCGAGGATCTCTTTATAAGACTTTATTCCGTCTACCATAAAAACTCTTTGTATCGCCGGATTCAGCACAGCCGCATGCAGCGCAGGTACAGTAAGCGCGCCTGATGATAGCAAACAGATCGGCAGCTTCGTTTGTGCCCTGAGATAAGTTACAAGGTGCAACATATCCTGTACCCGTTGCGCTGGCATTGACCAGCCATTGTGGATAGCAAGCATAGTGTTGCGATACTCGCGATTGAAATATTTTGGGTCATTCAATGCAGGTTTGTCTGCTGTCTCACCAAATCCACGGACATCAGCTAATACAACCTGGTATCCGGCATTCATCCACTGCCTGATCTTTTCTGTACTGTCAGCAAACGCTTTCATACCCGCGTCATGAAGAACTAATAAAACAGCTTTTGGCTGCTGGGGAGGATTTAACATAGCCAATGGCAGGGGCGGCTGACCATTTACGCGAAGCCTCATCATCCGAAACACAATACCTGACCGGTTTCGCTGTCCCGCAGAACTGTCTGCTTCACCAACTACATTATCTCTTACTTGTAAGAATGCCCTGATAGAATCAACCTGCTGTTGAACTGGCATTCGGCGGAAATTTGCGCGTAAGGTTTCTGTATGTTCAAACAATCTGTTGTGGTATTCGCCTATCCCTTTCTCCTTATAACTTTCCAGTACCTGCCCGGATGGCGACACAGCAAGTTGAGTGGGGTCAGCTACCGGCAAATCAGCAACAACCGATTGCCTGCCCGGCTTCAACCACCTTGTAAACCATGCGACGGTGGTATCGCGTTTGGGTTTACTCAGCCCATGACCATCATCATATGTAAACATACTTAGGGATCTTGCTGCGTTCAGCCTGTTGTAGATTGTTTGCATTTCTCCAAAAGCAGTCCTGGCGCCTTCATAATCGATAAAGTCATAGCTGCCTGCCGTGATGAGTATAGGCTTTGGTGCAGCAGCGAGCAGGAAATCGGCCATTTCCATCCGGTAAACGCCCTCATTGGGAACATGGGCACATCCATCAGCGGCACCGCTAAGGTCGAACGTCCTTTCCCTGGAGGAAAAATAACTTGAGACCGAGATCACCTTTATCCTGGGGTCAATCGCAGCAAGGTAGATCGTCTGTATGGCCCCACCCGAATTGCCCACACAGCCCAGCCTGGTTGTGTCCACTTCCGGCCGGCTGAATAGATAACTGATGCCATCCTGGTTATCCCATGCCTGGTAGGCGGCGGTAGATAAGCCAAACAATGCGGCTGCCTGGTTGATAAGTGTATGCTCGGTTGTACCGCCCCGGGTCAACGGCTTACCAGCCTTGTCCAGGAACTGGTGACGTTCCGCCTGCGACACAGGATCAATGACAAACACCACGAAACCACGCGCAACAAGCGCCAGCGCGGTTTGCTGGTAGGAAAGCGTTGCTTTGGCAAGGTCTTCATGCCCGCAAAGAAAAAGGACTGCCGGGAATCGTCCTTCACCTGTCGGAATATAAAGGTTGGCTGTAACCGAACCTGCAAAGCCGGAATATCGAATGCGCTCGATCCTGAATCCATTTTTCTCTATCCTCCCTGCCACCTCCCCTTTCACATTAGCCCGAGGCCTGCTGGCCAGTAGCGAGTGGGCATTTACCCGCATTGCATCCACATAAGCGCGGGCAGCTTGCCTTGTTTTACCCGCTTCCGCCAGTTTCATTCTACGCTGGTCATACTGCCGGTGCATCTGCCCGAGCAGGAAGGTATTTACAGTCACATCAGACTTCCAGTTCAATGCAACAACAGGCTCCTGTGCTGCGGCAATAAAGGGTAGCAGCAATACTGCGATTGATCGAATCAACTTTATTGACAACGGGGATCCCATTTTCCGAATACATTTTGGATGGTGATCAACTTTGCATCACCGGATGATAACTGTTTTGTCCATGACAGGCGTTTCGCCGGCAATGCTGACGGTCCGAAATTATTGAACTCGGCATACCTCGCCGTAAGATGATTATCATTTTTATTCCAAACCGACCAGCCTTCTGGCCTGATGTGCGGACCGATGTATGAATTCATGAAGATCGTTGCTGCATGCGGCCTCCAGGGACGGCCCAGTGACACATTATACAATCCTGTGTCAGCAGTGAGCACACATTCATTAAAGATAAAACCGTACCGGCTTGCCGCGGGTGTGGAAGCAGCCGTGATGTGTGAATTCTTTCGGCTGTTGATATGACATCTTTCAAACCAGACCGTGGCTGCACCAAAGATGAAATCGGTTGTTCCCTCTATGAAGCAGTCCTCATAGTACTGGTATGTTCCGGGACGCGGTGTGAACAGCACATCCTGGTGCCCGATAAACCGGCAGTTACGAAACACAATATAGTTTCCCGCGGCTTGCACCGCCACCGCCTGGCCCGCATTGAACCCCGCCGTATTTTCAAAAGAAACATTGACTGCTGTAAAATTATCTGCTTTAATCAATACCGACTGAGAGGTATACGTATTGATTGTATCACCGTTGGGTGATAATTTCCCTGTGTGATCATTGCACCGGAGTATCGTCTGATACCTGTTCTCTCCCTCAAGCGTAACATTGTTTTTTGTGGAATCGAGCACCAGCTTTTCATGGTAAACCCCATTACTCACCCGCACGATCACGGCTTTCCTGTTGCCGTAAGGTATGGCATCAAATGCAGCCTGCACTGTTGTAAACTGTCCCGTACCATCCGCCGCTACAGTAAGCACCCGCTGAGCTTTAGCCACTGCAGGGATCATCCACACGATCATTACTATGATAAAAAGTCGGATCATCATCTGAAAGGGATTGGCTGAATAAAATTCATTTCCTTCAGCCATTTTTCCAGGAGCTCCATCCACAGATCGGTTGACCCGGGATTATCATCCACGCGGATACCATGCCCACCCTGCGGAAATATGTGCAGGCTGGATTGATTGTTGTTTTCAATCATCGCTGTATGAAAATAAAGGCTGTTCCGGACGTTCACGGTGCTGTCGTTCTGTGCATGCACGATGAAGGATGGGGGTAGTCCTGGCTTCACACGAAGTTCGGCAGAGTACTCTGTCACCAGTTCGAGAGAAGGTGCAGATCCGAGAAAATTCTTTCTGCTGCCCGCGTGTGCGAATTTTCCCATCGTGATCACCGGCGAAAGCAGTACCGCAAATGATGGCTGACAGCTTGCTCTGTCAGTACTATCTTTCAGCGCAGGGATCATCCGGTCGGACGTAATCAACATCGCGGCCAGATGTCCGCCGGCAGAAGTTCCCATAACCCCGACCCTTGCCGTATCAATGCCAAACACGGATGCGTTTGCGTATATCCATTGCATGCCCCGTTGCGCATCCATGATGGGCACCTCTTGCCTGTTTATCAGGTCACGTTGATGAGGTAGGCGATATATGAGGACAAAAGCAGAAATGCCAATCGTATTATACCAACGGGCGAGATTGAATCCATTGTAGATATGTGATATGCGCTCATAGCCACCTCCCGGTATGATCATGATCGCAGCATGCTTGTTTTCTGCCGGCGCTGCGGGGAAACAATACAAACCTGGTGTGCCGACACGCCAGGTCCGCTCGTTGTAAACCGTGTCTGTGACGGTAACGCCGTTTGAGCCCGGCTTTATACCAGCAGGCCAGAGCGGCACGAATTCCTGTCCACAGACGCCAACAACCTGCCATGCCAGGGCGATCACCGATAATATTGTATAGCGCATATTATTTCTTTGAAGGTCGCACAATGACTCGCTTTGCCAGTTCAGGTACTTTCTTCCGAATGCCTGCCAACACCAATTCGGCTACCCTGCGGGCACCGTATTCTGAAAAATGAGTGTTGTCTTTCTGGCCTTGCGGATAATTCGGGTGTTGCAGTGAATCCAGTTGCATGAATAAAAGAGAAGCAGCATCCGGACCCATTTCATTGTAAAGTTCACGACTTGCCGCATCGAGATCGATCACCGGCACGTTCATTTTGGTTCCCACTTCGAGAACTGCGGCGCTGTACTCCTTGTGCGTTTCTATCGCCCTCCCGTCCTTGAATCTTAACCGGGAAACAGGCGTGATCAATACGGGATAGGCGTTTTTCTGTTTTGATTCGCGGATAAATTTCTCCAGGTTCAGCTTGTAGTCTCCAACAGGAGTGTACCTGTCACGGTATTTCTCTTCCTTCGCTTCATCATTATGCCCAAACTGGATCAGCACATAATCGCCCGGGTTGAGGCTGTCCACAATCGCCTTCCATCGACCTTCGTTGATAAAGGTCCTCGTGCTGCGACCTCCCCTTGCATGATTGGCGACAAACACCGTGGTATCGAAAAATGTAGCAAATGGCATACCCCACCCAGTCAGTGGCGCCCTGCTGGGCTCGTAGAGACACATTGTTGAGTCACCTGCCATGAACACGTTAGTTTTCTCTTTTCGCGGGAGAAAGAACAACAGCGCAAGGATGCTGAACACCGGTATGGATATCTTCAGTTTCTTCATGGCAGCTTATTACGGATATGGTTTGCCAGTTCCGGAAGTTGTTTTCGTATTTCACCCAACACCAATTCCGCCACGCGGCGCGCGCCGAGTTCATTCAGGTGTGTATCATCGTTGACACCATCGGGATAGTTTGGGTGTTCAAGGGGTTTCAAATGATTGAACAGGTAAGCGGAATTGCGCGGACCCATGTCAGTTAATAATTTCTCCGTAAGGCGACCGGCATCAATGAGCACAACTTTATTCAAAGAGGCAACGGACCTTGTTATTGCGCCATAGTCCGCGTGCGTATCGATGATATGCCCGGTGCTGTCAAACTTCCTCCTGGCAACCGATGTAAGCAGCACCGGGATCGCTTTTCTGCTACGCACATCGCCAATGTATCGCTCCAGGTTTTTGCGAAACAGTTCCGGCTCCACATAACTTTTTTTCGTGGGCACCTCATCGTTATGACCAAACTGGATAAACACATAGTCACCTTCCCTTAAGCCATCGAGCACAGGCTGCCAGCGGTTTTCCTCCAGGAACGTACGGGTGCTTCTGCCGTTCACAGCGCGGTTATCGACCCTAATGGTTGAATCCCAGAATGCCGCAAAGGGCATGCCCCAGCCTGTTTCAGGGAATGCAGTGGCAGCTTTAACCGACATCGTTGAATCGCCGATCATCCAGATCGTAGTTTGCTTTTGTTGCAACCACATAACCCCTGAAGACGCTATCAATATGCTGAGAAATTTTATCATCATTTACCAAGGCTGTTAATGTACACCTCTATGTTCGTATAGACCTTACTTAATGTATAGATGGATGCATCAGAAGGGTCGTTCGCATTGAGTTTGTTTGTCTTTTCCCACTCATCCGGCATGCCATCCCCATCACTGTCCGGCAAGGGTATGCCCGGGCGAAGAAACGGCCAGGCGGTCATAGTAGCTTCATAAGGTGTGCCATGGGGAAAGCCGCCCTGCACGTCGATGATGCGTCCGGAGCCGTTACGGACATCATTGGTAATGCGGATATCCAGTGTATCTCGCGCGGGCAGGGAAGAGCCAGCTTTCAACAGCACCTGTTCGAATGCCGAAAGAGCTGAATTTTCTGTGATCGCTACTGCGGGGAAAGCCTGGTTTACCAGGTAGTTTCCATCGACGCCACTTGCTGATACATGCACACCCTTCCTGTTATCTGCAGTGACTTCCGGGAAACCCGCCACAAAATTTCCCGAAACATAAAACTTACCGAAATCAATAAATGGCGATTCCTGCCTTGTTGGATTCACGATCCGTCCACACACGTTGCCGGAAGTGGCAGGGCCGGCCTTATAGTAGTTATTCACCACATTATAGTTTCCGCCTTCTCCGCCATACACATTGTTGCCACCCCAGTTGTAGATCACGTTCTGGCGGAAATCAACAAAGTCTTCCTTCGCACCCAGTCGGGCTCCATTGAACCGTGGATTGCGGCTTACACAATGAGCGAAGAGGTTGTGGTGTGCGGTTAAGTGTTTACCGCCCCATATGCCACCGAAACCATGTCGTTCATAATCTTTATCCCCTTCCTCGAAATGATACGAGTAGTTCAGTGGTTCCGAAATGATATTCCATTGCAGGGTGGTGCTGTCGCCTCCGTAAACGGTGAGGCATTCGTCCGTACTCCAACTAACACTGCAATGATCGATGATGATATTCTTTTTTCGTGTTCCGCCAAATGCATCATCGCCCCCATTGCCGGGTATCATGCCGCCCCGCTGGTAGCGATCGCCCATACGAAAGCGCAGATAGCGAACGATAATGTTATCACCGCCCAACCCCACCGGTCGGTCCGCAAGGCAGATCCCATCACCCGGCGCAGTCTGACCGGCAATCGTGACATTCTTGCTGATCACCAGGTTTGTTTGAAGATGGATCGTCCCGGCGACAGCAAACACGATGATGCGCGGCATTTTTGCCTCAGCCGCTTCGCGGAAACTCCCACGCCCCGAATCTGCGAGGGTAGTCACCACGAACACTTTTCCGCCCCTGCCTCCCGTTGTAAATTTCCCAAAACCCTCTGCACCCGGAAACGCGACCGGCAAACCGGAACTATCAGCGACTGGTCGCTGTGCGCGACAGCCCTGGCCGATGAAGATGACGATTGTGACCGCTATCAGCGTTATGATTTTCATTGTATGGATCCGTTAAGATAGCACAAAGGCTGCCCTCCGTCAGGATCAGCAGCCTTCACGCCATATTGCTACTAATTAATAATTCGGGTTTTGCTGCAACCTTCCCTGGTAGCTCACGATCGTGTTCTGATCATAAGGAAACAACTCACTCTTACCTGGTACAAAGAACGATGCAAATCCCTGCCACAATGGTTTACCATCGATGGCATTGGTTACAGTAAGATGTCTTGCCCAGTCGGTGCGCGTCCATCCCGTGGTGGGAGATGGCACCTGTGTTGGTCGCCAGAAGGGTTGCGCGCCTGCCGGCGCACCAACACCTGCGTAAAACTGTATTTCTTCGCCACTGTTTCTCCAGTAAATGTATTCAGGCACATTCTCGTACCTGGATCCGGGAGTACGATCGCGGATCTGCTGAATCGCCACCCGCGCTTCTTCCAGTTTTGTCGCAAGCAGGTTCCAGCGTAGCAGGTCGTATTTACGTATGCCCTCATGACCGAACTCCAGGTAACGCTCATTGACGATCGCCGTGAAGAAGCCCGCCTTGTCTGTTGGTGTCACACCAATAAGACCTGTATTGTTGCGGTAGCCGCGTTTCCTTACTTCCTCAAAGGCTGCGATTGCTTCGGGAGTCGGCGCTGGTTCGAGTTCATTGACCGCTTCTGCATACATCAGCAGCACATCGGAAAAGCGGATCAGGCTCCAGTTATATCCGACATTCAGCACAGTACCGGGCAGCAGCGGCACGCGCCAGTCGCGACGATACTTACCGGTATTCAACTCGCCAAGCCGTCTCATAGTTTTTACATTGGTGGCGTTCGGCACCTGGTACCAGGTGATCGTCACATCACGGCGGGTATCTACGGAATCAAAGGCATAGAAGAAATTAGGGAGCATGACGATGCCACCACCGCCTGCACCATAGCGCGAGGCGTTATTCAGGTTGGGACCATCATAGTTACCCATACGGCTGTCAGAATTGGAGTTCCCCCCACCTGCGCCTACTTCAAACAATATTTCTCCTTTCGGATCGTAGGTAAAAGAGGTCACCTTCCTCCATATATCCTCATAGTTTGGATTCAGGTCATGCTGTGTACGATTCTGCATCAGCTCAAAGCACTCATCGCGTGTGATGCGGTAGAAATCAAGATAGTTCGCCGCGCGTTGCATCTGGCCATTGCTGCGTAAAGCATATCCACCGCGGAATAATGCAATCCTTGCACGAAGCGCCATAGCTGCACCTTTGGTGATCCTTTCGTTTCGTGCTACTTCAAGTCTCCAGGGCAGGAGATCCTTTGCAAGCGCAAGATCTGCCAGTAATTTATCATAGGTAGAGTCGCGATTAGACTGGCTGATGAAAAGGCTTGTCTGCCTGTATGCCGGTATCATTGGCGCAGGGACGTCACCCCAGTTGCGGATAAGCTCATGATAAAACTGCGCACGCAGGGTGAGCGCTTCCCCATGCAGGCGGCGCAACTCCTTTTTTTCTGCATCTGTTCCGTTGTTGTATTGCGTCATCAGCGGTATCTGCTCGATACAGAGATTCGCTTTTTCAATTCCGCGGTATAACTGGCGAAATGGGTTCGCGAGTTCTGAGTTCGTTAACTGGTGTTGATAGCGGCCAATGCCACGGCGTCCATTATCGATGTTACCGCTTACAATGCCCTCATCGGAGTCGTAAGGGTAGTACATACTGATGCGTATGCCGTATCCATTATCACCTTGCAGCTCATCATATACCCCTACAAGAGCAGTGTTGGCATTGGAGACATCCGAGAAGGCCTGGCTCACGCTGTACTGTGACACCGGCTCCACCTCGGTGTATTTTTTACAACCGGCAACTGTCAGCAGAAGCACCAGTCCACAACAGGCAGCAGATGATTGAAAAATTGACTTATTCATCACTATGAATTTAAAATTTGCAGATCAGATTTGTTAGAAATTCAGGTTCAGGCCAAATACCCAGGTTCTTGAGCGCGGATATGCCGCAAAGTCAACACCAGGTGTCAGCGGGTTAGAACTGAATCGTGCAGATACATCCGGATCGTACCCGGAATAACCTGTGATCGTTGCCAGGTTGTTCACCGTAGCATAGAAACGAAGTCCGGAAATTTTTGCTTTGCTAACGAGCTGACGCGGGATGGAATAGCCCAGCGTCACGTTATTTATCCGGAGGTAAGAGCCATCCTCGATCGCCCAGGAATGGAGCCACCAGCGCTGCACTCGCACCGGCGTCCAGATCTTTGCATCGGCATTGAGTGCGGCCAGTTCCTGCGGATCTGTGACGCGTACACCCTGATCATTGATATAGGTAAACCTGTCCTTCATGATATCAAGCATGTTCAGGTTGGCGAATGCGCCGTCCGTCCATTCCATCTTATTAGCGTTATAAATATCATTGCCCACTACGAAGTTGACAAAGATGCTCATGTCAAAATTCTTATAGCTAAACTGGTTGTTCCAGCCACCGGTGAATTTCGCATTGGCATTGCCGATCACCTGGCGGTCGCCATCTGCTGTGATGACACCGTCCTTATTAAGATCTTTCCATTTCAGCATGCCTGGCTGAGGAACACCGTAAACACCGTTGGCTGCTATCCCTGCCTTCAAAGTATAAGTCTGTGTTGCCGCATTGTAATCGAATTCATCGATGCCATAAAATCCATCGGTGACGAAACCATACATCAAGCCGATCGGCTCGCCAACCTTGATCAGGTAGTCATCTACACCATCACTGCCCTGCCAGCCGGAGTTTCGTGTAAGTTGCGTGGGACCGCCAAGGTTCTCAACACGGTTCCTGTTGAAGGAAATATTGAAATTGGATGACCAGTTGAAATCACGGCCAACAATGGGGGTCGCACCCAACTGGAATTCTATGCCGCGGTTAGATGTGGCACCTATATTCTGTAGCTGCGTAGAGTAACCTGTCGTCGCGGGGATATCAACACTCAACAGGAGATCGTCTGCGGTGTTCTTATATGCATCTACGCTGAACTGAACCCTGTTCTTGAAGAGCGAAAGGTCAAGCCCGATATTTCGGGTTTTATTTGCTTCCCAGCGAAGGTTAGGACTGGCAAGCGCTGATGGGGCAAAGCCCGGCAGGATGGAATGATTGAATGCATACTGCCCGGTGACGCCATACAACTGGCGATAGAGCAGGTTGCCGATACGGTTATTTCCGACAGCACCAAAACCGAACCTGATCTTGCCATCATTCAGCCAGTCAAGTCCTTCCATGAATGACTCACGGGAAAACCGCCAGGCAAATGATCCCGAAGGAAAGTTCAGTGTTCCATTCTCGGAAGAAAACTTGGATGATCTGTCTGAACGGAGATTGAACGTAGCGAGGTAACGATCTTTATAACCATACGTTACCCGTCCGAAGATCGAGAATATCCTTGCAGGTGGCTGTACAAATGAAGTAGGAAGCGGCTGTGACGATCCTGATGGCGCGGAACCAAGACCCATGTTCGCCAATGCCTTTTGCGGACTGATATCTGCAGGGAAATATCTTGTTTCAGTTATGTTCTGTTTGGATCTGAAATCAACGATCTCCTGGCCAATCAATACACTGAAGTCGTGGTGCTCCCGGAACTTTGTTCTGGAATACTGTAGCGTGTTTGAATTGGTCAGTTGCATGTTGTTCTGGATACCGATCGACGCAACAGGCAGTGATGCTGCGTTGCGGGCCGTATTGGTGATCTTGCTGTAAAAGAGATCCGTTGTGACATTTGCATTGTCAAAACCTACCGTGGAACGGAAAACGAGATTCTTGAGAATGTTGAAATTCAGATAGCCGGTCAGGTAAGTGGCGCCGGTCTTTTGCTTCCGGTATTCTGCATTTGTCAGCAGTATGGGGTTGGTAGCTCCACTTGAAGCGAGGTAATAGGCTTCATCGAATTCATCGACACCACCGCCGGCTACGGGTAACTCGAACGGCCGGTAGTTGATCGTATGCCGCAGCCTGTTGGTGGCCCGTGTACCGCTATTGGTCGTTCCCGCGCCATCAATGGTCTGGTCAAGATAACGTGCTGTGATCCCGACACGAAGTTTGGAAGTGGCCTTATGATCGAGCTTAAAGTTGAACAGGTTGCGATCGAAACCGGAATTAAGAAGAATGCCGTCTTCACGGTTAGCGGTAAGGCTGAGATTGAATGTCGTTGATTCATTTCCTCCATTCACGGACACATTGTGGTTCTGATATTTTGCTTTTCGGCCAAACACCTCTTCCTGCCAATTGATGGGGGTAGTTTTTTTGTATACTTCCAGCGTGTCCCAGGTGGTGCCATAGGTTTGTGCAAAGGAGGTACTGTCAGCAATGCTGCCGCGGCTGCGTTCATACTGCCATAAGACGAAGTCATAAGGGCTGAGTACATCCTGTGTTTCAGGAAGCTGTCTCCATCCGAAGGATCCGTTATAAGCGACTTGTGTTCTGCCAACGCGGCCTGCTTTGGTAGTGATGATCACGACACCGTTGGCACCACGGGCACCATAGATGGCGGTAGTGGATGCATCTTTCAATACGTCGATCGAGGCAATGTCCTGTGGTGAAATAACAGAAAGCGCATTTTCCACCTGCACGCCGTCCACTATGTATAAAGGAGAGTTGTCCTGCGTGATAGAACCACCACCACGTACTCTGATTATAATATCGGCACCTGGTGCGCCTTCTGTACTGATTGCCTGAACACCCGCAAGCCGACCCTGGAGCGCTTCGGCAGCGGAGGAAAGAGGAATGTCTTTCAGTTGCTTTGCATTCACCGAAGAAACCGATCCCGTCACATCTTTCCGGCGAATCGTTGAATAACCAACCACAACCACGTCATCCAGCGAGGTGATCTGAGACTGCAACTGCACATCCACAATGGCACGGCCCGCAACGGCGGATTCGAATGGCGCAAAGCCAATGTTGGTGAAAACCAGCACAGGTGCATTTCCGCTAACATTGATGGAAAAACGACCCTGCTCATTGGTGCTTACAGAATTTGTCGTGCCCTTGACCGTAACGGTTACGCCGGCAAGCGGCTGGTTGTTTTCACCAGAGGTTACAACACCGGTCACTTGCCTCGACTGGGCCAGTAGGGCAATTGGAAAAAGGGTGAAGAAGAGAACGACCAGACCAAGGTTCCTGAAAAATCTTCTCATAACACAGTTTTAATTGATAGCTGTTAAGGAGCTTCCGCACCTGGCGGAGAATTTACACTGATAAAAGAAAATTGCAGGAAGGAGAAATGACAGTAAAAGAGAAGTCGTCAACCAAGGCTGACAGTTCATCCGGCAAGCAATTTCGTTTTCAGGCAATTGGCTTCAACATGTCAACGGAGACTTTCGTTGAAAACCATAACAAGTCTAAGCAGAACTTCCTACCTGACATTACTTTGGAATACATTTATTTACGCAATCGTTCCCGGCAACGATGGCATTGTCAACTGGCTTCCAACTTGTTAGAATCGATATAATTAAAAAACAAAAAGTAAAAATTAAAAAAACCAGGCCTCCCCGGCTGACGTTTCCCCTTATCGTTTTTCATTTTTAATTTTTAATTCAGCGTAAAGGTCAGGGCTGAATCCTGCTTCTACTTAACTCCTTTTATTCGTTATCTTTAACCATGAAGTTCGAAGCGGTCACCATCAAGGATATTGCAAAAGCTCTGAGTCTCTCTACGTCCACCGTTTCCCGTGCGCTCCGCGATAGCTATGAGATCAGCCCGGAGACAAAAAAGCTTGTCCTGGAATATGCCGAAAAGATAAAATACCACCCCAATCCTATCGCCTTAAGCCTGAAGGAAAGGAGAAGCCGGTCAATCGGGGTTATCGTGGCCGAGATCGCGAACAGTTTTTTCTCTCAAACCATTGACGGCATTGAATCCGTGGCTTACAATAATGGTTACAACGTGATCATCTCCCAGAGCCGTGAATCGTTCGACCGCGAAACGATCAATCTGAATTACCTCACTTCGCGCTCGATCGACGGGCTGATCGTATCTGTTTCAGCAGAGACCCGCGACTTCACGGCACTCCGCGAACTGCATGACCGGGGAATGCCGATTGTATTCTTTGACCGGATCGTGAACGAGATCAACACGCACAAAGTGATCATCGATAACTACCGCGGCGCTTATGATGCCGTGGTGCATTTACTGGAAAACGGCTATAAAAAGATCGCAGCCCTCGCCGGAAGTGAGTTGCTTTCCATCACCAAAGACCGGGTGGCCGGTTATCTCGCCGCAATGAAGGATCATGGTTTCGATCCTTCAACCTGTGCCATCAGGTATTGTCCACATGGCGGCCTCATCCCATTGGAGGTAAGCGAAGCCGTTGGTGAACTACTCCATAAAAAGGAGTCACCCGATGCTATCCTTGCCCTCTCCGATAAACTTACCACCGGCTGTCTCCGTGTATTGAACCAACGCCAAATCAAAGTTCCTGCTGACCTCGGCCTCATCGGCTTCTCCAACTCAGATCTCACCGAACTTATCGGGCCACCGCTGTCCATTATAAAACAACCCGCGCTTACGATGGGAGAAATCTCCACAAATCTCCTGCTCCAGTTGATTGAAAGTAAAAGGCCGGTCACTGATTTTGAAACAAGGATTCTTGCCCCCGATCTGATCATCCGCGAATCGTCAGCCCTCCCCGCATAACATGCTCTAAAACAGCTCAATAACCTGAAAAACCAAATCAAATCCCCTCATGATCTCCATAGTAATCACAGCAATCATGATAATCATAGCCCGTTTCTGGCACAGCACTTGAAAATATGAGGCTGATTCTAATTTATTCATTAAAACACGACTCA
>JAEZAM010000038.1 GCA_023430465.1 Bacteroidota bacterium
GCTGGGTACTGGATGCTGGATAGTGGATGCTGGATGCTGGGTACTGGATGCTGGATGCTGGGTACTGGATGCTGGATATTGGATACTGAATGCTGGGTACTGGATGCTGGGTACTTGATGCTGGAAAAAACGCCAAAAATCAAAGTGCGGGATAACGAATGATCGACCTGTAGGTGTTTAGGTTTCGGACTGCTGTCAAAGTTCACCAACCAACATTCCATCGGAGTGCGTGACCTTATGCCTTTTTAATTTTTGAATTTTTACTTATATCCAGCATCCAGCATCCTTCGACAGGCTCGGGGCAAGTCCAGTATCCACATCACTCTTCCCGTTCCCGGTTCCGGTCGGATTTCTCCTTTAATTTCTTCTCATCGCGTTTGCCTCTGTTGTCGAGGATCGGCTCACCGACGGGTGGCTTGCCAAGATACATGTCCATGCCCTGTGTATCGAGTTTGAAATCGAAGGCTTTGTCGACATGCAGCCACTGGCCATTTTCCCAGCGGAAGGCCTCGTTGTCGCCATCAGGTACAAAGGTCCAGGGATGTTCGGGTTCGTCGGTTTCTGATACCAGGTGATCCACCAGGATCAGGTCAAGGTCAGGTATATAATTTACCAGCACCCGCGCATTTTTTTTGAATTCAATGGTGAAACGCGATTCAGTTTTCTTTTTCACTGAATCTTTTGCATAGCTGAAAAACTGCCCGCCAAAGCGTGGTTCATTGCGTTCATCGAACGTCAGCACTTCGATCCATTTTTTATTGCTTTGTATAGAATTGTAGTCGATCCCGAATAGCGTATAATATTTTTTGCCATTATGTTCCTTAAGGATCATGTTGTAGTACACCGCACCGATCCAGTTGCTGCGGTTCCTCACCGAGTCCTGGGCGTTCGTGGTAAATTCCGATACATCACGCAGCGGAAATAGTTTCAGGGAGCCGTCACGCGTTTTCATTTGTATCGCTCCACGCTGGCGGGAGTAGTAGTCGTCAAACTGTATATTCCAGGTGAAGATGCGAAAAAGGCTATCAGGCGAATAGATTTTGGAAATGCCGTGAACGGAATCGAACGGATAGAGAAATGAATGCTTCATCTGCAGGGTTCTCACGAGCGTCCGGGTCAGGATACTGTCAGCCACCATACGGTCTTCCGGAAGCGAATCGGTGACCATGTATCGCGCGAATTCTTTCAATGAATCCTCCTTGACGCGAAACTTTTTTTTCTCGGCGGCTGATAATACCTGGGCATCAGCGTGGCCAGGCAGGAATGCAGCGGTCAGCAATAAGGAAAGTGACAGGATCAGAAATTTCACGGCGGTATGTTTATTTTTCATTGATATGGTGCAAGACGCAAAATTGCGACCAATGGAAGCAAGGTAACGGCAAATCAGGCGATAAATTTTATGATGAATCACAAAGCTGCGGTAAATTCCAGCAGGTTGTTGAAGATGAGGTCAATATCAGGGTGGGGAAGCCGGATCGCCTGGTTGGTAGTGGTAAGAAAGACAGTGAACATCCCGGCGCTTCGGCCGAATTGCATGTCGCTGATATTGTTACCGATCATGATGGATTTTTTGAGATCGATTTCCGGAAAACGCGATTTGGCGGCCAGGGCCATACCGGGATTTGGCTTCCGTAGATGATCCCTGTTGTCAGTAGCGGTGGCATAATAGATATGATCCAGTTTGCCGCCGGCAGCCACAATTTCATTCTTCATGCGATCGTGGATGGCCGTCAACGTCTCTTCTGTCATCAGTTTTTTGCCCACACCCCGCTGGTTGGTGGCCACAATGATCCTTCCGAATTTTTCAGCGAGCTTTTGGAAAAGTGCAGGTGCGCCATGCATAAATCGAAATTCTTCTGGCGAGAAAATATAGCTGCCCGGTTTGTCCTCATTGATCACACCGTCGCGGTCGAGGAACAGGGTCCACGTTTGATCTACCTCATCCAGGTGGAGTTTGGCCGGTACAAGGTCGGCCTGTGCTTTTTGAAAATCGGCCGGGATGCCGATATCGATGAAGTAGCCTTCAGCGGGAAACCCCGCCAGTCTTTTTTGCGTGGCAGACGGCTCAAGGAATGCAGTCTCGAAAGAAAATTTCTCGGGAAAATCAAGCGCATCGAAAGCAGTGCGATCCAGCACATACAGTCCGCCATTGATAAGACCTTCAGCGATGAATTGCTTTTCGCGAAATCCGGTGATTCGTTTCGTCTCATCGATCTCTACACTGCCATAACGGTCGAAGGATTGCATAGGTTTCAGGGCCAGCGTGCAGACGGCTCCTGAACGCTCATGTTCCTGCTGCAGGTTTGGGATATCAACCCTGAACAGGGTATCGCCGTTTGTTACTACAACGTGTTGGGTGTGTGCATGCCGGCACGCGAGACGGATAGCTCCTCCGGTGCCGAGCGGTTCAGATTCGATCACGCACTCGTAACTAAGTGCAGGGAATTCATCATGAAGCCAGGTCTCGATGACCTCATGTTTGTAACCAAGGGAAAAGATGAAGTGGCGTATACCCTGCGACTGCAGGTAGGTAATGACATGGTAAAGGAATGGGCGACCGGCAACAGGGGCCATGCATTTGGGCAGGTCAGGAACTGCATCGCGTAAACGGGTACCGAGACCGCCGGCGAGAATAATGGCCTCTGGTCCGTGTAACTTAAATGCATGTGGTTCGTGTTGCAGGGATGTTTCCATGGGCTTAGTTATCGTTGGGGAATAGCTGTTCTTCCACCAACTGGCAAATAATGTGTCCGGCAAGAATGTGGCTCTCCTGTATCCTTGGCGTATCGGTGGATGGAACATTTATTAGTATATCGCTGGTTGCTTTGAGCAAACCGCCGGTCATTCCCGTTAGTCCGATCGTAGTGATGCCCAAATCGCGCGCCGTGTCAAATGCCTTGACGATGTTGGCGGAATTGCCCGAGGTGGAGAGGCCCACCAATACATCGCCTGCCTGCCCGATGCCGTGGATCATACGTGCGTAGATCACATCATAGCTGTAATCGTTTCCAACAGCGGTGATATAAGATGTATTGCAATGTAAAGCTTCGGCGGGCAGTGCCTTGCGATCTGTATAAAATCGCCCGGAGAATTCAGCGGCGAGGTGCTGGGCATCGGCTGCGCTACCGCCATTGCCACAGAAATAAACACGTTTGCCATTTTGAAAAGCAGCGGTAATAACATCCACCGCGCCCTGGATAGCGTTGATCAGCGTTTCGTCCTGCAGCAACTGCTGCTTGGTATCGATCGATGCCTGGATGATTGATTTTATTTTTTCCATTGATATAAAGTTGGGACGATCAGATCGTCCAGGTTTTTAAGCCATGCTCGGTAAACTGGTAACTGCGGTGGCGTCCGCCAAAACGTTCCAGGCTTTTCAGCACGCTGTATTTTGTATTAGCAGGACAGTAAAATATCATGAAGCCACCACCACCGGCACCGGAGATCTTGCCGCCCGTGGCGCCAGCCTCTTTGGCCGTCTCATATATCTCTTCCATCAGTGGGTTACTGATACCTTCCGCCATTTGTCGTTTTTGTTGAAATCCGAAATCAAGGATTTCGCCGATCTCATGAAGTTTTCCCTTGAGCAGCGCTTCTTTCATGAGCCTGGCCTGTTCCTTCAGTTGGTGCATGGCCTCGATTGAGCTGTCATTTTTTTCGACGACGTTCCTGCTTTGCTTCTTGATGATCTCGGCAGATTCGCGGCTGGTGGATGTGTAATAAAGGAGTAGATTGTTTTCCAGTTCGAACAGGTATTGTTGCTTTATTCGCAATGGATTTACGATCACTTTATCATCGCCATAAAATTCCATGAAATTCACTCCGCCAAAGGTGGCGGCATACTGATCCTGTTTACCGCCTGCCAGTCGCAGATCTTTACGTTCGATCTCGTATGCGTAGTGTGCCATGTCGTATTCACCGAGAGGGAGGCGCAGCATTTCAGCAAAAGCACCGATGATCGCTACAACGAGTGTGGAAGATGTACCCAGGCCGGAGCCGGCGGGTGCATCGACAAAGGTGGATAGCCGGAAGCCCTGTTGGCCGATGCCGTAATCACGCTGAATGCGGTTATAGACACCTTTCAATAGATCAAGTTTGCCATCCAGTTCAATGGATTTGCTCCAGTCAAAAACCTGTTCTTCGTCGCGGTCGATTGCCCGGAAGATGATCTGGTTGCTGTCCAGCGGCTCGATCGTAGCGTTGGCATAAAGGGAAAGCGTGGTATTGAGGATTGCGCCGCCGAACATGTCACTGTAGGGGCTGACATCCGTACCGCCGCCAGCCAGGCCGATTCTTAAGGGCGCTTTGCTTCTATAGATCATGGATTAGGTTTTAGTATTGCCCGCATGACCATGTTAAATGCAGGAACGTTGCCCGGGTTATGATTTATCTGCCAGTTGTAATACTGCTTTAACAATGTTCTGCCAGGAATACTTCTTTTTTTCCGTGCGAAGATGCGGAATAAAATAATTTTCACCTAATTGATAGAACCGTTCTATGGCCGCTGCGAGAGCGGGGGGATTGGGCTCTGTAACGAGTCCTACACGTTCATGAGGTACGAGTGTGGGCAGTCCTCCGACATTGGTAACAATCATTGGCTTTTCGAAATGATAGGCCAGGGGAGTTACGCCGCTCTGCGTGGCATTGCGGTAAGGCTGGATCACGGCGTCCGCAGCGGAGAGATAATATTTCACATCATCATCCGCGATGAAGTTGGTTCGCAGGATCACGCTGTCGGCTATGCCGAGCTCATTGATCTGTTGCAGGTAAGGTTGCTGGTCTTCATAAAACTCTCCGGCCACCAACAGTTTGATGCCGCTGTTCTTTTCCTGGAGGATCTTCATCGCTTCCAGCAGCATATCGAGTCCTTTGTATTTCCGGATAAAGCCAAAGAAAACGATGAGTTTGCCTTCCGCAGGAATAGAAAGATGATTGCGGGCGGTTGGCTTGTCCAGTGCTTCACCAAAATTATCATAAAGAGGATGCTGTACGAGTTCGGCAGGCTTTCGTTTTTCAAAAAAACGGAGATCGGTCAGCACTTTTTCACTCATGGTGATAAAGGCGTGACAGGATTTGAGGAAGTAACGGGTGAAGGGTGTGTCGCCCGGACGTTTTTCGTGGGGGATAACGTTGTCGGCGATGCAGATGATCCGTGTGTGGTTGTTGCGTGCCACCCGCCTCAGGATCGTGCCAAGTGCAGGCCCCATAAAAGGAAGCCAGAAGCGAACGACGATGATATCGGGTTTGAGTTTTCTTAATTGTCGGCCGATACGAATCCAGTTGAGGGGATGAATGGAGTTAATGGCGGTATGGATCTGGAGGTCGGTGGGAGCGGGGTCATCGGTAAATTGGGTGCTGCCCGGAAAAAGGAAGCCGGGATATTGCAGGGAGAAGGAGTAGATGGCACACTGGTGACCGCTGGCATTGAATTCCCGCGCCAGTCGCTGGTTGAAGGTAGCGAGGCCGCCGCGGAGCGGATGGGCAGGTCCGATGATGACGATGGATTTCATGAGGGCGAAGATCGGAGCTTTTGGTTTCACGGGTTTACGAGCTTAACGGTTTCACGCAAAGACGCCAGGGCAACAGCCAGGAACGCCAGTAGGTATTTGCCTACTTAGCCCCCCGAATCTTCGCGTTTCGCGTTAAACAAAAGTTCGTGACAACTTAGAAGACTTTTCATTTTGGCTTAAACTCGGAAAAAACGTCCGTTTAAGCCATTTTCAATATTCAATTTGGCTAAAACTGCGTTTTTATTTAGATTTAAGCCAAATTGAGTACATGAAGATCATAGGAAGGAAGCAAGAGCTAGCCATCCTGGCGGATTTGCCACATAGAAATTCATCTGCTTTCGTGGCGGTATATGGCAGAAGACGGGTTGGTAAGACGTTCCTCATTAGAAACGCGTTCGATAACAAATTTGCCTTTCATCTGACCGGATTGGCAAATGCGAACATGGCTCAACAGCTTGCAAATTTTTCATTTGCCATAAAAAGCTATGATGCTTCGTCGGAACTGAAGCCTGCAATAAAAACGTGGCAGGAGGCATTTGAGCAGCTAATCCAATTGCTGGAAAAGAATAAGGAGAAAAAAAAGGTTATATTTCTGGATGAGCTTCCCTGGCTCGATACCGCTCTATCAGGTTTTGTTCCAGCATTAGAACATTTTTGGAATGCCTGGGCAAGTGCAAGGACCGATATTATTCTCGTGGTGTGTGGTTCAGCGGCGGCCTGGATGATTAATAAGTTAATCAATAGCAGGGGAGGGTTGCACAACCGGGTCACACATCGTATAAGGCTTCAGCCTTTCACGCTGGGTGAATGCGAAGCATTTTTTAAAGCCAAAACTGCAGTTTTCGATCGTTACCAAATTGTATTGCTATACATGGCAATCGGCGGTATCCCGTTTTATCTGGATCAGGTAAATGTCACCCAAAGCGCGGATCAGAATATTGACAGACTGTGTTTCACTGCTGACGGTATATTGCGAGGTGAGTTTTATAATTTATATCATTCTCTGTTTCAAAAGGCGGAAAGACATATTTCGGTCATCGAGGCGTTGAGCAAAAAGGCAAAGGGTCTTACCCGCGATGAACTATTAGAGGCTTCAGGAATGCCAAATGGTGGCGGTACAACCCGCATCCTTAAAGAACTGGAAGAAAGCCATTTCATCCGCAAATATGTTTCTTATGGTAATAAAGAGAAACTCAGTCTCTACCAGCTATCAGATCCATATTCTCTATTTTATCTTCGATGGATAAAGAATTCCAGCATGCTTGATGAGAATAGCTGGATCAGCCAATTGGATAGTCCACAGAAGAGGGCCTGGAGTGGCTACGCCTTTGAACAAGTTTGTCTGGAGCATATTGGGGAAATAAAAAAAGCCCTGGGTATAGCCGGAATTCAGACCAGCACGTCCGCCTGGACCAGCCGGGACAAACCTCGAGGGGCCCAAGTGGATTTGGTAATAGACCGAAGAGATAGGGTGATAAACATTTGTGAAATGAAGTTTTCTATTCACCCTTTTACCATAACGAAAGACTATGCCACCGCTTTGGGAGAAAAAATCAGCCTATTCCGGGAGCAGACAAAAACTAACAAATCGATATATCTTACAATGATCACCACCTTTGGGTTGGTTCCCAATGCTTATGCGTCTTCGATCGTTCAAACCAGCCTTGATATGAATGTTTTGTTTGGTGAAGGATAGGTTTCACGCAAAGACACCAGGGCAACAGCCAGGAACGCAATTTTTGCGTCTTTGTTTACTTAGCCGCGAGGGTTTCACGCAAAGACGCCAAGGCAACAGCCAGGAACGCCATTTTTGCGTCTTTGCTTCCTTTGCCTCTTTGCGTGAAATAAAAAAAGACCCTTGATGAACAAGAGTCTTTTGTCGGGACGACTAGATTCGAACTAGCGACCCCTTGCACCCCATGCAAGTGCGCTACCGGGCTGCGCTACGTCCCGAAAACCGGTACCCGAACCGCAATTCAGGGGAGCAAAAGTAAGACTTTTTACCATTTTTCAGAACCATCCACAACCTTTATCTTCGCGCCTTAATGAAAATACTCATTAAGCAGGCGAAAGTCATTGACCCATCGTCTCCCTTCAACGGACAGATCACCGATATCATCACCGAAAACGGTATCATCACTGCAATCGGCAGCAGCAGTGGATTCCAGGCAGACAAGACCATCGATATTCCCGGCCTTCATGTATCACCGGGCTGGATCGATCTCTTCGCCAATTTCGCCGACCCCGGTTATGAATTCAAAGAAACACTGGAAACAGGTATTGCTGCTGCTGCTGCCGGCGGATTTACCGATGTTCTCCTGACGCCAAATACCAATCCTGCCGTCCACAACAAAGCTGCAGTTGAATACATCGTTCACAAGTCGGCCACTGCTCCCGTTCGCCTTCATCCCATCGGTGCCGTTACACGAAACACTGAGGGCAAGGAACTCGCGGAAATGTATGATATGCGGGCGAGTGGCGCTGTTGCGTTTAGCGATGGTACGAATTCCATCCAGTCAGCCGGACTTTTGCTGAAAGCATTGCAATATGTCAAGGCTTTTGACGGAGTCGTCATTCAGTTACCTGACGACAAGACCATCAACCCCCAGGGCCTGATGAATGAAGGCATCGTATCCACAAGACTTGGATTGCCCGGTAAACCAGCAATGGCTGAAGAACTGATCGTGGCAAGAGATATCAAGTTGGCGCGGTATGCAGAATCGAAGATTCACTTCACCGGTATAAGCACGGCCAAATCTCTTTCCTATGTTCAACGTGGCAGAGAAAGCGGCACCTCTGTTACCTGTTCCATCACGCCATATCATTTGTTCTTTACTGACGAAGACCTGCACAGCTATGATACCAATCTGAAGCTTAACCCGCCTTTGCGTAGTGCGGCTGATCGGACTGCATTACAGGAAGCTGTTCGGTCCGGAGCAATCGACTGTATCGCGAGCCATCATTTCCCCCACGAATACGACAGCAAGGTGCTGGAGTTCGAGTATGCACGCAATGGCATGATCAGCCTCGAGACTGCTTTCGCTGTAGTAAACACGGCAGTGCCCGGTGTGTCACCGGAGCGTTGGGTGGAACTGATGTCGATCAACCCACGCGTAATAACAGGGCTGCCAGTTCCTTCGATCACTATCAACCAACCCGCAACCCTCACTTTATTTGACCCGTCGGAGAAATGGACCGTGGCTGCATCAGATTTCAGGTCAAAGTCCAGGAACACGCCTTTTTTCGGCCGAGAACTGATCGGTCGTGTAAAGGGTATCATCAACCGCGGTCAGGTTATTTTAAATTGATACCATGAAATTATCACCACTGATAAAAGGTTTGATCACTGCCGGTGCGATGATCCTGCTTACGATGATCATTTATTATACCAATGCCGGTCGTTATACATTTCTCGGTTACGGTATTTATATCCTCTATGCGCTTGGTATCACGTGGACGCTGCTGGCATATTCGCGGTCGGAAGAATACACCGGGAAATTCGGTGACAGTTTTCAGAAAGGTTTCCGCACATTCATCGTGGTAACACTGGTGATGGTGGCATTCACATTCGTACTGTTCTATCTGCACCCCGAATGGGCGGTGGAGGGCGCACAGGCTTATCGCGAACACCTGGTGAAGGAAGGCAATAGTTCCAACACGGAGATTGAGGCGAAGGTGGCAGCATTTAAGAAAGGATTTGTGACCTCCAATGTTTCCGGGGCAGTTTTCGGATATTTGATGACAGGTGCTATTTTTACAGCAATCGGTGCGGCATTGATTACCGCCCGGAAAAAATAATTCATGGACATCACCCTTGTAATCTCATTACTCAACGAAGAAGAGTCGCTCCCCGAACTGGCCGCCTGGATCGAACGGGTGATGATCGCACATAATTTCAGCTATGAGGTGATCTTTGTTGATGATGGCAGCACGGATAATTCGTGGCAGATCATCCAGGACCTCCGGGCCGCGAATCCCAATATCAAGGGGATAAAGTTCCAGCGGAATTATGGTAAATCTGCCGCACTGAATGAAGGATTCCGTGCCGCGCAGGGTGAGGTCGTCATCACGATGGACGCCGATCTCCAGGATAGCCCGGACGAGATACCGGAACTTCGCCGGCTTATCATAGAAGAAGGATATGACCTGGTGAGCGGCTGGAAAAAGAAGCGCTACGACAACAAGCTGACCAAGAATCTCCCCAGCAAGCTATTCAATGCGGCTGCGCGACAAATGAGTAAGATAAAATTGCATGATTTCAATTGCGGCCTGAAATCATACCGCAAGAAAGTGGTGAAGAGCATCGAGGTTTATGGAGAAATGCACCGCTACGTGCCTGTATTGGCAAAGTGGTCGGGATTTCGCAAGATTGGCGAGAAGGTAGTGGAGCACCGCGCCAGAAAATATGGGGTGAGTAAATTCGGCTGGAGCCGCTTTATCAATGGTTTCCTCGATCTGCTGACCATCTTCTTCATGGGTAAGTTCGGAAAACGACCGATGCATTTCTTCGGCTTATGGGGAACGGTGTTCTTCCTGATTGGTACCGCATTCGCCGTCTATCTGGCTATTTCAAAATTCATTGACTTCAGTTATCCCATTACCAATCGCCCCGGATTCTACATGGCACTCACGTCCATCATCATCGGGATGCAATTATTCCTCGCGGGTTTTATAGGTGAGCTCGTATCGCGAAATGCCTCCGGTCGAAACAGCTACCTGATCGAGAAGAGAGAGGGGTTTGAATAAAAGTCAGAGTTTAAAACTGAAAACTGAAAACTAAAAATTAAAAACTGAAAACTTAGAACGTGAAATGTTGTCCAAATGAGAAATACAACTAATGATAATCATTCAGGAGGAATTTTTCATCCTCGTTTGGGTTTTGTGTTTTGACTTTTAAATTTTGAGTTTTGCGTTTTCCCTTTTGCGTTTTGCCTTTTAAGTTTTCGATTTTGAGTTTTTAGTTTTGAGTTTTTAATCTTCCTTGACATTAATCAAAACTCTCAAAAAGCAGTATTAACACTTATTGGTTTCAGGATTTCAGCTATCTACATTGCGGGAAATTAACTAATAACAAATCCAACCAATGAGAACACCTCTACGCTTTGCAGCGCTACGCGCGCGTGTTTCCAGTTTCATTAATCAAACAAAAATTCTTTCAGCCATTGCGCTGATCCTCACAGGAGCCGGAGAAGCTAATGCCCAGTACCTCAATGTAAACACCAATGCCGGTGTAATTGACTGGCAATATGAACAGGGGTATTCTGTTTGGGAAGTAAGTTTATATTACGGGGAAGGCGGTCACAGCGACGGCTTTGATAACGCACTCATGGCAGAGGCGTGGGGTGAAAATATTTCAACATTCAACGAGTATCATTTTTCTTCGGCGTTAGGAGTGGCTATCCAGCATTTTGCTGTAACCAATATTGGAACTACGCCTACAACATTCGGCTTTATGTCATATGGTAACCTCGGCTCTGACGGTAGCACCACCTGGCATTATACATCCAATGCAAACACCAAGTATACCATCAGCTCTGACCAGTTTGACCCTAACTGGACCGGATCTGATCCCGTTATCAGTATGTTCTACGGCACTGGCGCATTGAATGCATACAACCCTCAGCTTACCTTTAACAACTATTCAGATCACATGCAGTTCCAGGTAGACGGAATTCCACTTGCTCCTGGTGAAACACGTCGCTTCCTGATCCTTGCGGGTGTTGGCAATATTGATGATAATTCTGGTAATACGCCTGCCGCTGCCTTTCAGGCATTGCAGCCTTTGATGGATCCGAACAACTGGCCTGAAGATTTTACCAGCTTCCTTACCCCGGCTCAAAAAGCTGAGGTAATGAACTGGGGACCGATCTCAACATTACCGGTGACCATGAAAGATTTCACGGCTTCTCTGGCAGATACAAAAGTGAACCTTCGCTGGAGCACGGCGAATGAGCAGAACACGAAGGATTTTGCCATCCAGCATAGCAAAGATGGCAGCACCTGGACGGTGATCGGGTCTGTAGCCGCTGCTGGTAACAGCAATACAGAAAGGCACTATGCTTTCACCCATCATACACCATCGAACGGTGTAAACTACTATCGTCTCAAACAAGGTGATCTTGATGGCCGCAGCACAGTGTCGGCTGTAAGGACAGTAAGAACATCCGGCACCGAGAAAAAACTTGAAGTAAAAGGTAATCCGGTCAGCAACGGCACCATGGTAGCATGGGTAGCTGAAAAAGGATTTGCAACGCTGGTCAACCTTTCAGGAAAAACAGTTTGGCAGGGCAAACTTGCACAAGGTCTGAACCAGGTTAGCGTATCGCACCTGGCTGCGGGAACATATTTCCTGCGTGTCAACTCTAGCTCTGCGCAGGTGATCATCAGCAAGTAAAAAGGACAGTCACATGATAAAGGCCGACCCCCTCAAGGGCCGGCCTTTTTATGTCACCACCAACGCAGGTATTTTTATATAAGATGGATCAGCATGATCGCGCTCATGGCAATCATAAGGCCGTCCTCTACAATGGTCACCGTGCTCATGGGCAAATTAAACACAGCGCCGAGACAGGCACATTGTATCTTCCTTTTCGCCAATACACTCTGCAATACACCGATTATGCTGATGCTCATAACCAATACAGTGACGCTGTTGGTGACGATAGGAGCAAAGCGAACGAGGAAAGCGATGCCCAATGCCAGTTCGATGAATGCATACACATAACCCCATCCCCGCCAGCGGCGGGCGATAATATCGTATGAACTATAACTCTCTGCAAAACCTTTCAGGTCCAGAAATTTGAAAAATGAAAACGCCAGGAAGAAGCCAGCCATAAAATCCTGCATCCACGCTTCCCACATGAAGTGTTGGCTGCCTGCCTGTGCTGCAAGGCTAACAAGCAATATAAAACCAAATACCAGCAGTAACGGTTTATAGGTTGCCAGCCAGGAGCGCTCATCTATGCTGTTATCGGCCTGATGCGTCGTTGATCCGGTTTCAGTGATGGTGTAATTCCCTGCACGGGTAAGGGCGGTTTGCAGGCTCTCCGTCGAAACATGCCGTTGCATGGTGATGGTTGCCTGTGGGGCATCCAGTTTCACTTCAGCTTCGGATATGTCCCCGATCCGGAGCAGTTCGCTCTTAACTTTTGCCACACATTTCTGGCAGGTCATCCCGGAAATTGTATACGTATGTGTCATGGTAATGATGTTTATCCAAAATTACCTTTCCGGCTGCGGTCAGATTTACACAATCTGATATATGAATTACATTATTTCACGTGCTCACTTCATCCAGTCCGCGACGCAATGGCTTGCCCGACTTCCTGAAGGTGGAAGGTGTCATGCCGGTGATTCTTCGAAACTGGTTTGACAAATGGGCGGTGCTGCTGTAATCGAGGTCGAAGGCTATTTGAGAGAGAGAAAGTTCATCATACATCAGTAATTCCTTGACCCGCTCGATTTTCTGATGGATAATATACTGCTCGAGCGTCATGCCCTCTACGCTGGAGAAAAGGCTGCTCAGGTAAGAATAGCTATGATGCAATGCGCGGGATATGGCATCGCTGAATTTTATATTTTCTGCTTTCGCCTCGCCATGATGTACCTGCCGGATCACAAATGCTTTTATCTGCTCGATCAGCCTGCCACGTTTATCATCGAGTAATTCAAAACCCACCTGTCCAAGAACTCTCCGGATATCTTCCAGTTGCCTTTCTGAAAGGGTTTCTTCATCAAGTTCGACCTCACCGAGCTGTATATTGCGCGGAGAAAGTCCAATGCGCTGCAGCTCATTGCCGACAACCAGCTTACATCGTTCACAAACCATGTTTTTGATGTGTAACAGCATGGACAAATTTATTGAAATACCACTGATCAAATTCGGGCGGCCTTTTATTCTCCCCCGGCTTAATTTGCATCATCATGATCAGGATCATAATCTGCTTGTTGTTGGTTCCGGGTTGGTCAGGCGCCCAGTCGGTCGACAGGCTTCTTGCTGAATGCCAGGTAAAAGGCAGCGTAACCACACTCGACCCGCAAACCGGCCATTGGTCATTTACGGATTCCCTGGATGCCACACGGTCTTCACAGCCTGCATCAACCTTTAAGATCATCAACCTGCTCGTTGCTCTCGAGACAGGCATTATCACATCTGCAGACGACACGATTCGCTGGCCGGGGCATACGGACACGGTGCTATATGGCTACCGGCCCGAAATATATCATGACATGACTGTCAGAGAAGCGTTTCGGGAATCTGCCGGCTGGGTGTTCATCGAACTCGCCAAACGAATAGGGCGAGGGCAGTACCAGTATTACCTTCATCGTTCCGGGTATGGGAATGGTGATCTGTCGGAAAAGGGGGATGACTTCTGGAACTTTGGTGCATTTGGGGTATCACCTGTACAGCAGGTGAAATTCATTGAGCGGATGCTGAAATATGATCTTCCCTTCTCACGTAGAAATATCGATGTGCTCAAAGATGTGATGAACCAGGAAGATTTTTCAGGTGGCCGGATCTACCACAAAACAGGCTGGACCCGGATAGCTGGGCAGGACATTGGATGGTGGGTCGGATATTACACCACCAGTAACAGGACAGTCATTTTCGCTACACGCATTCAAAAATCCCGCAGCGTTCGCACTGATAGTTTTGGTGATTGCCGGAAAACGATCACCCGTAGCTTTCTATCAAATTTGCTGCAATAATTAGCAGTTTTTTCGACTTTTTAACGCATCTTTTTCGCTGCAGATTTGTTGAGCCTCCGGTAACTAACCCCCGAGTGTTAAGAGACACTTAAGGTTTCCGTTCGTGCCCTACCGTGGCACTATTTTTCCCCGTTATCATGCTCGCTTGCCTTGCAACAGTTGTTGTTGCAGGAGAAAATAACAATCGCAAAAACACACTATTTATTATGAAAAATCGATTCAACACATTTCGATTCCGTACGCTTGCGCTTGGCGCTCTGGTGGCGTCGGGACTGGTTTTTGGCTCGTGCAATAAGTTTGATAATGATGATCTGGACAATGGTGCCAATGCGCCACTGGCGGGTCTGATGGCCTTTAACCTTTCCACGGACGTGAATGCGCTCGGAATAGCGCTCAACGGGAACAGTATTTCCAATGCGCCCCTGGCTTATACCAGTTACACAGGTAATTATGTAGCTGTATATGCCGGAGACCGCCAGGTACAAACTTTTGACGCAGCATCTTCTACGATCCTTGCTCAGAACAATTTCCAGTTCGATTCCAGTCGGTATTATTCCCTGTTCCTTGTGGGGACCGATAGTAATTACCGGAACGTATTGGTGAATGACAACTTCGACAGTCTTTCCGGAGGATCCGGCCAGGCTTATGTTCGTTACATCAATGCTATACCGGATTCCACTGCACCAAACGTTAGTATCACAGCGGGAGGTAACAACGTGGTGAATAGTCCTGCAGCCTATGCATCTGTATCAGGATTTTCATCAGTAACACCCGGCGAGGTTACGATCAATGTAACGAATGGTGGGAACATTTCTGCATCAAGGACCATCACGCTGGCGCAGAAGAAGGCCTACACTGTGTTGCTGGTTGGTAACCCCGCTTCTACAGACCAGGCACATTCGGTACAAATCCGTTTCATAGAAAACGGTACGCTTTCAGATGATGCGGGCAGAACAGCCGCCGCGCGATCTGCTGCAGTTAAATAATTTTCATAACCAGGGATTGGAGACATAAAGGCGACCGGGCATAGTCCTGGTTGCCTTTTTTATTTTGTCAACGACACTTAGGGCGTTTTCTTCTTCCTGTTGAGGATATCGCCAAACGTTTTCTTAATTGTTTCACCAGCTTTCTTTTTAGTGCTGTCCAGCGGCACCGCTTTCTGCGTCGAGTCGCCCGTTCCAAAGATCCTGTCACGCGCCTGGTTTTTCAGATCATCCAAAACCTTACCTGAAGCCGATTTAATGGAATCTTTCAAGGTCTGTTTTGCACTGTCGATCTTTGCCTGTGCGAAGTCTTTGGCCTGTTCTTTCAAATCCTGAACGGCATCACCGGCTACCGCTTTCAGGTCGGTCTTGATGGACGGATTGCTGATGCTGCCAAGCATTTTAATATTGAGATCCACCGTCTCACCCAGTTTTACCGGGATGCCTTTATTGGAAGCCTGCGTTACCAGTCCATTTATCAGGTTATTTCCCTGTGTTCCGATATACTTTCGCGGAACTTTCATGCCGATGATATAATCGATCGATTGGTCGAATCCATGCATGCCACCGATCTGCATCTCGATATCTTTCACTTTTATAGTGAATGGCTTCACCAGCACGCGACCATTTGCAAACTCGATGCTGTTCCTGATATCTTTCAGGGTGATCGATTTCAATTCATCGATCTGTAATACTGTAGCCAGCTTTTCAAGCGGACCGAATTTCTTCAGTACACCCTCCAGCAACAACAGATTGCCCTTTCCTGTGAGCGAGGTGAAGTCGGGCATCATATTGCCATTCAGATCACCGGTCATGGTCAGTTGTGAATTCAGTTTCCCTGCGAGAAACTGACCAACAGGCATCAGTTTCTGGAAGGTATTGAAAGCATAAAATGCTTTCTGGACATCTATATCCTTTACGTCATAGGAAAGGGAGATCGCAGGATTCTTTTTGTCTGTTTTCGTAGAATAAGACCCGTTGAAGGTCATAATACCATCCAGGGCTTCAGTCTTTACTTCTTTCAGTTCAACCGTTTCATTAGCAAGTTTGAGCTGCCCACTGATGTTTTTGTATTCTGTTTTGTCGTATACCACCGATCCGGCTTTAGCATTCAGCAGGATGTCCAGGTTTGCGGGCACGAGGAAGGGCTCCGAGTTCGCCGGTGCCGGGGTTGACTCCGTGGCCGGCGCTGTCCCCATCCAGTCGTTCAGGTTCATTTTGTCCACAGCGATCGATGCATTGCCTTTCAGTGGCTCGTCTTTGAGCGCATAGCCAACCAGGTTGCTGAAATTTGCGGTGCCTGTAAATGTGGAACCGAGGTAACTGCCTTCCATCCTGGTGATTTGTGCATTGGCGGGGGTGAAATTCACAGTAAGTGCAGGCACGGAAAGTCCGGTAGGGTAGTCGGGTGATTTGTAATTCAACCCGGTCAATGATGCTGTCCCGGTAGTATTGATCTTATCGTAGGCGCCCTTATCGATGGCTTCTTTTGTACCGGCAAATTTTACATCGGCATTCAATTGTCCCGCCAGAGAGGTGCCCGCGGGCAGTTCCGTGAACTGGCTCACATTTGCCAGGTTGAATCCACCGCGCACGTCACCGGAAAATTCGATGACGGTCATTGGACGACGGATAGTCAGGTTGAAGTCTGCGGCATCCTTGCCGACTTCAGCATGACCGCGGGTGATCTTTATCGTTGTGTTATCAGCCACTCCGCCGGTATTCTGCAACTCAACAAGCATGTTTGTGTTGCTGACAGGTTGCGGAAAGGATGGTGCTGAATAAAACAGGTTGCGTATGTCCAGGAAACCGCCTGCGGTGAAGTTGCCGGATTGGTGTTGCAGCGCATTCATTTCCCCTTTGGCGAAGATATCTGCGAGAATAGCGCCTGATAATTTAGTGCCGGCATCAAGTTTCACGAACCTTGAAATATTGTCGAGGTTCACCCGGCCTTTTGCGAGGGCGTCAATGTATCGGATCGTTTCAGGATTACGAAACAGCACCCGGAAATCGAAAGGCTCATTTTCCATTTCGAAATGACCACGGCTGATGTCTACAACGGCATTGTCCGGCAGTCCATCCTTATTCCCCAGGTGCATAGCGACCTGTATATTCTTAACGGGCGAGGGAAGATCCGGGTATTGAAACATGCCATCCCTGATATCAAGTTTCAGATCGTAAGCCGGCATTTGTACCGGGCTGTATGTGCCCCGCACAAATCCTTCCAGCGCTGCGGTGCCGGACGTTTTTATCTTGTCGAAATCGTTCTTATAGATAGCGGGGATCATGGATAGAATGTCCTTGAACTCGTTCGACGGAGTCTTGAAACTTATATCCATCTGGTAACTTGAATCATTCAATAACCGGAAGAACCCTGCAGTTGAAACGCGCAGGTTGTTCAGCGCGATCTCATCTGTCTTGAAGGTGTATGTATTTGTAGGATTGTTGATCTCAATATCAGCGCCGATACCTGTTTTTGTATTGACAAGGTATGGGATGCCGGCGTAGGTGAACGATGCTCCTTCGGCATTTGTTTTTGTCTTCAGGGTGAAAATGTCCTGGGTGAAATCACCACTGCCGCTATGATCGAGGCCCGATATCTCGGCAGACATGCCAGCGGTCTCATCCCTGTAGTAAATGTAACCGTCATTGATAACATATTTTTCCAGTGACATCCTGAATGCGGACGTTGTGGTATCAGTATCGGGGGAGGCAGTTGTATCGGGTTTGACGATGTCCCAGTTCGCTGCGCCATCTTTATTTACCAGTGCATGAATTCTCGGTGATTCAAGTTCGATTGCTGATACTTTGATATCGTCGCCACGGATAACACTGATGAGGTTTGCCGCGGCATCCAGGTGGGCGGCTGACAACAGGGTGTCTTTTTCAAAGCCTCCTGTGCCAATCACGGTAAGGTCTTCCAGCCGGATAGATACGCTGGGAAAGTGGCGGAACAAAGAAAGATTCACATCACCAAAATCTACCCGGGCTACAAGCGACTGATTAATCTGTTTCTTCACCAGCCCGGTGATCTGTTTCTTGAAAAGGAGGGGAATGGCAAATGCCAGTACGAGCAGGGCGAGGATGACAAAGCCGGTGATCTTGAGGAATCTTTTCATCGGAGACTGAATTTGTGCAAAATTGCAAATTACTCGTCATAAAAACGAGGATTTGGTATGCTTTCATGGGTCGTGGAAAGCCCATATAAACAGGGGTATTATCCGTAGTTGAAACGCGAGGAGCGTGTGGATAAAGTCGTTTCCCTTTACTTTTGAAGCCTCAATACACTGTATGACACCTGAACGACGCAACCGGCTCGAGACCGTCCTTAAAGCCAGGCAGCCCGACCTGACTATCATCCTGGAAAATGTGTTTGATCCACATAACGTTTCAGCGGTGATGCGAACCTGCGATGCGGTTGGTGTACAGGAGTTGTATATCCTCACCAACCGGATACCGCGTCATAAGAAATGGGGTCCGAAGAGTTCGTCCAGCGCTGCGAAATGGATGACGGTGCACCAGTTTGACGACATAAATTTATGTGTTGAGGCAGTCAGGAGACGGTATTCACGCATTCTCACCACACACCTTTCAGGCGATGCGGTACCTTTGTATCAACTGGATCTGACACAGCCTACGGCATTGGTTTTTGGTAATGAGCATAGCGGAGTGAGTGAGGAAATGAGGGCGAAGGCAGACGGAAATTTCATTATTCCCCAGGTGGGGATCATCCGGTCGCTCAATATCAGTGTCGCGTGTGCGGTGAGCCTGTATGAGGCGATGCGGCAAAAGACACTGGCAGGTCATTACCAACGTGATGACCTCGGAAATGAAATGAAGCAGCAACTGATGCAAGAGTGGGAACTAAAAGATGAAAATGATCATTAAGATATGGAGGTTGGTCATCCTGCTGGCGTTACTACAGGTAGCCGGTGATGTGCAGGGACAGGAGATCCGCAAAATGAAGATCACAGAGCTGGTTGCATACATGGATAGTGTGCAGAAGCCACTGGTCATAAATTTCTGGGCAACCTATTGCCGGCCCTGCCTGGAAGAGATACCGCACCTTCAGAATGTTGTGGCAAAGCATGCATCAGACAGTGTAGAGCTGTTGCTCGTCAGTCTTGACATGCAGGATGACTTCCCCGAAGTGCTCGCGGAAGTTGTGCGTAAGCGCAGCATCACCGCGCGGGTAGCCTGGCTGGATGAGCATGACGCCGATTATTTCTGCCCGAAAATTGACAGCAAGTGGTCGGGCGCGCTGCCCGCTACCTTGTTTTTGAATAATAAGAAGGGGTACAGGAAATTCTCGGAACGTGCATTGACACTTCCCGAATTGGAAAAAGAACTCGCGTTGTTGCCCGGATGATCAGGGATTGTTATTCTCTTCAGGTGCGGCAGCCAGTTTACTTACCAGGTAGAGGCTGCAGGCGGCTGCACCGACCCCAATGCCACAGAGAATAAGTGCCAGCGTGCTCCCGGATTGGAAGCCTTTAGCCAGGGCGATCACAGCGAGGATGGCAAAACAAAGAACGATCAGCCGGAAGGTTTTTGTAGTGTTGTGCATAAGCTGGTTTTTGGTTTAATTGAAGTGGGATGCGGGGTAAAAGAGATTCCATAAATGTCGGTGAAATTTTCTACGCGGGATCCGGCATCCTGATTTAAGGGCCCTTCGACCCTTCGACAGGCTCACTTCGACAGGCTCACTTCGACAGGCTCAGTGCAGGCAGTGC
>JAEZAM010000054.1 GCA_023430465.1 Bacteroidota bacterium
GAGTACACAGGTAAATTGCGTGAGATAAAAACGCCGGAAGAACTTTTACTAATTCGCAAGGCCGTTGAAATTTCCTGCCAGGGACAAAACGAAGTGATGAAAGCTGTGCATGCAGACATGAGTGAACTGGAGATCCAGGGGCTGCACGAATTTGTCCATAAAAAATACGGCGCGGAATCGGTTGGTTACGGCTCCATTGTCGGCTCCGGTGAGAACGGCTGCGTCCTCCATTATATGGAGAACACGAAAACGCGCATCGGAAAAGACATGATCCTGATGGATGTGGGCGCGGAATACCATGGCTACACGGCTGACGTTACCCGCACCATTCCCGCGGATGGCAAATTTTCTGCCGAGGAACGCGCGATATACCAGTTAGTCTATGACGCGCAGGAAGCAGCGTTCAAGAAACTGAAAGATGGGGCAAAATGGAGCGACGCCGGCAACGCCGCAAAGGACGTAATCGCAGAGGGCCTGCTGAAGTTAGGTATCATCACCGATAAAAAAGAGGTCAACAAATACTATCCTCATGGACTCTCTCACCACATCGGGCTGGATGTCCATGACCGCGGATCGTCCCCGACCCTGAAAAAAGACATGGTAATCACGATCGAACCGGGCATTTACATTCCCTCCGACAGCAAATGTGACAAGAAATGGTGGGGCATTGCGGTGCGCATCGAGGACGATGCCCTCATCACCCAGGATGGATATGAACTGCTTTCACACTTCGCCCCCCGCTCGATCGAGGACATTGAAAAACTGATAGCACAGAAATCAGCACTTGATGATTTCAAATTGCCACCCCTTAAATCTACCGACAAGAAAGGATTTTAAGAGCTCTCTTCATACTGAAAATGCCGCCGGTCACCCGGCGGCATTTTGTATTTTATATCCTTACTTGAATTTTAAATAAACCAAAGAAATCTATTGCAGCTGAGGCGTTTAAGGATACGTTACGGAGAACGATCCGGCAGTAACCGGAACGAGGTTTCCGAGGTCATCGACGGCCTGCCCGGAGAACGTCCCGGACATTGTTTTCGTCGCTACGTTATGCGTGGTCACGGTGGCGGTCATCGTATTTGTTGGCAGGCCCGGGTGAGCGAGGTACAGATCCGAGGCTACCGTTTCAAATCCAAACAACGCAATATTGGCCGTTGGAGGGTTGGGTGAGGTCATCGAATAATTCTCGCCACTGTTTATCACCCCACTCAGATCGCCGAACTCCATCGCAAAGAGATCACCTGCCGGGGTTGCTCCCTCGAAATAAAAACCGATTGCTGGCGGAACACTATTATCAAACTCAGAGTAGTCGATTGTGCCGGTATACGTTGTTCCGTTCAGGGTGAAACTGAAAGTTCCTGCGGTCTGGGCAGTGGCGTCATCCACCGTGATCTCGACGCTGCATGCCGCTGTGCCGGCGGTAACCGGCAACTGGAAATCACCGGCAGCCGTAGGTGTGCCGGATCCGGTCAACTGGATTGTCTGAACACCTGTGGCCGTGAAATTTCCTGAACCCGTAAAGGTCATTCCATTTATCGACCCCGAAATATCATATGCCCCAGGAGCTCCTACATTTACATTGAGATCGATCGTGTTGGTACCATCCAGCGGCGTGCCGACTTCAAACGTTCCGTTGGTGGACGATCCCGCGCAATTGATAGTAAACGTTGCCGGGCCGGTGACTACAACATCAAAACTGCAGCTACTTGACCCGGCTGTCACAGGTATGTTGGTCGTTCCGGGTGCAACTGGTGTTCCGCCAGCTGCGAGCGTAATAGTAGCGGGGCCCGTAGCGCCCAGGGTTCCCGTACCGCTGAAGGTCATCCCATTGCTGGCAACCGTGGTGATGGAATAGGTTCCTATCGTCGTCACATTTACATTCAATATTACTGAGTGCGCCCCACCAATAGGCGTGCCTGCGATATAGGTCCCTTGTACCACCGCCGCATTACAGGCACCCGGTCCACCGACAAGGGTAAACTCGGCCGGACCTGCAGCACCTGCAGGTAAGGTTGTTACAGCCACCACACAGGTGGAAGCTCCATACGTAACCACGAAATTGTGAATCCCTTCATCGAACGGCGTTCCCGCACCTTTCAATTTCACCAACTGTACTCCCGTCGTGGAAAAAAGCCCGGTGGCCCGGAAGAAAACACCATTCACAGTGTCCGTATAAATGGTATACGCCCCGGTTTGGGTGACATCAACACTGACTTCAATAAAATTCAGGTTGCCATCCAGCGTGGTTCCCTCCTCGTATGCACCCGCAACCGTTTTGGGCAGGCAATCGCCCGTCACGTCGCTTTGCAGCGAACCGACCGACGCGGTTCCCCCGGTCTCAATGCTCAACTCTTTTTGACACGACTGTAATACAAGGAAAGCGGATACAAGAAAGAAACCACAAAGTCTTTTCATAACAGGTTATTAATGATCGCTAAAATTATAATTAATTTCCCAGCCCCGACGGAAGGGCTCTACAAAAACTTATTGTGTAAACTGACAAGAAGCTGCATAATTTTGTTGCATGATCCGCTTCCTGTCAACCTGCCTGTCACTCCTCCTCGTGTTTGCTGCGCATGGACAGCAGCCCACAAAGACCCTCCTTAGCCCCGCGGGTTTTCAATCGCGACTGACTGATAGCACTGTTCAACTGCTCGATGTCCGCACTGCTGCCGAGTTCCGCCGCGGCGCGCTGCCCCACGCCATGCAGGCCAACTGGAATGACAGTGCTGAGTTTAACCGCAGAATCGCGCACCTTCAGAAAGATCGGCCCGTCTATGTATACTGCCAGGTTGGTGGCCGCAGCGCTGCAGCCGCTACATTGCTGGCCAAAAATGGGTTTCAGGTGTTCGAATTGGAAGGGGGGCTAACCAACTGGACCAGGGCCGGACTCCCTCTTCTTGCCGCGGCTACAGTAGAACAGTTAAAGCGGAAAGATTTCGACAAGCTTGTATCTGCCAATGAGATCACCCTGGTGAGTATCGGCGGCCCCTGGTGTCCGCCCTGCCGGACCATGCAACCGGTGCTTGATTCCCTGCAAAATGATAAGTCCCTTTCCTTTCACCTGGTCAATGTCGATGCCGGCATCCATACCAGCCTGTTGGAAAATCTCGGGGTGGAAGCATTACCTACATATATTGTTTACAAGGGAGGAAAGGAAACCTGGCGGTCTGCAGGTGTTCAGCCCATCGAAACCCTTAGAACGGCTCTTCGTTAATGCCGGTATTTTAATTATCTTTTGGGCAATCAACTGCATTATGAAAAACGCCCGCGCACTGTTTGTCTCCCTGCTTTCAACCATAACATTAATTGCTTACGGCCAGACACCCTCGGTCGAGATACTCACATCCGGTACAAAAACCAGCCTCCGCGGGTTAAGTGTTGTCAACGAAAACATCATCTGGGTGAGCGGTAGCAACGGCAGTGTTGGCAAAAGTGTTAATGGAGGTAAAAGCTGGAGTTGGATGAAAGTCAATGGTTTTGAAAAATCTGAGTTTAGAGATATTGAGGGCTTCAATGGAAATGTTGCAGTCATTCTCGCCATCGGAGAACCTGCCCATATATTGAAAACTACCGATGGTGGTCAGTCCTGGAAAGTCGTTTATGAAAATAAAACGAAGGGAATGTTCCTGGATGCAATGGACTTTGCTGACAACCAGAAAGGCATGATCATCGGTGACCCGATCAATGGAAAAGTATTCATCGCAACCACGGAAGACTCTGGTAACACCTGGCAGGAATACAGTAATCCGCCGGCAGCCGACAGCGGGGAAGCTTTTTTTGCGGCCAGCGGGACCAACCTGCGGTATTTCGGAAAAGATGATTTTTACCTGGTGAGCGGTGGCACCAAAAGCCGCCTGATGACCGGCAAAACTACCACCTCGCTGGATCTTCTCCAGGGCCTGGAGTCTACCGGGGCAAACTCCATTGACCTCTATGACCCCACCGGCAAAAGGATAATTATAGTTGGAGGTGATTTTGCAAAAGACTCGATCACCGGGGGGAATTGCCTTTACACCACCAACGGTGGCAAAACCTGGAAAAAGCCAGAGGTACCGCCGCATGGCTACCGCTCCTGCGTGGAGTATCTGTCCAAAAAAGCACTTCTCGCCTGTGGGATCAACGGAGTGGATTATTCATCCAACGGCGGGCGAACCTGGACCTGGATCAGCAAAGAGGGTTTCAATGTATGCCGGATAGCCCGGGTCGGTTCCGCCGTTTACCTGGCCGGAAATAACGGAAAGATCGCCCGGCTCACCTGGAGCAAATGATTACTTGAGATTGTCCAGAATTTCCTGGACGGTTGGCCGCTTCTTATAATCCTGGTTGAAATACCGGTAGGTCACATACCCTTCCTTATCGATGATATAAACGGCCGGAATGGGCAGGAACTTGCCATTTGGCCCGTTATTCTCCTCTATCTTCAATCCTGAGTTCCGGTAGCGGGTCAATACGTTCTCCGGGACCTCGTATTCCACGTCATAAGCCTTCATGATCTTGAGCTTCTCATCCGAGATGATCGAAAAGGAGGCCTTTGTCTTCTCAGCCACTTTTTGCACATTTTCAGGTAACTCGGGTGAAACAGCGATCACCGTTGCCCCTTTTGCCTGGATCAGTTCCAGGGAATCCGACAGCCGCTGCAATTGCTTGTTGCAATACGGGCACCACTGGCCACGGTAGAATACCAGAACGACCTTGCCTTTCTTCAGCAGGTCTTTCAAACGAATCTCATTACCCTGCTGGTCCTTGCCCTTAAAGTCAGGCGCCTTTGAATTGATAAAAAGCCCTTCCGGGGCCTCCTGGGCACGAAGTCCCAACGTAGCAACAACAAGGAAAAACGCGAGTGCAAGAAAACGTTTCATAAGTATAAATTACTGGTGACAAAACTAAAACCTCGTTCCGGATATATGAACGATTTCCATATTATTAACAAATTGTCATTTTCAGTATTTTTACCCGCTTTACGGAAACCCTAAACTGACTGCAATGTCTAATACCCACGAAAAGAAATTTATTATAAATACGATGCTTGGGCTTATCCTTACCACCGGTGGGATCTCGGCGATCATTTACGCTGCGATCACCAAACCGAATGAACAGGACTGGGTTTTCTGGGCAATCATCTCCGCTATCTCTTTCAATGCCGGTCTCCTGTTTCTCGGCAGTGCGGTCATCCATAAAGTAAAAGCTGACCTTATCCGCCGGCAGAAGAGCAAGCCAAGGCCGGATAAAATGGACTGATCATTTTTCCAAGGCAGCACGTAGTTCACGCACATCCACAGGGTGGATCACATTGCGCATGGTTGTTTCTTCATCATCCGCAAAAGCAGGATTGATGTATTCTATCGGTGATCGTTGTACAGCGCGAAGGGATGTATGAAACTCACGGCAGCCGGTTTCCTCCGCGAGCTGCCGGATATTTGTTTTGCGGACACCGCTGCCCGGCATGATGATGATACGTTCGTCAGCCAGCCGCTGCAATTCTTTAATCACGCCGATGGCTTCCGGTGCAGTCTTTTTTAACCCGGACGTTAGTATACGCTCACAGCCGGTGCGGATCACGACCTCGAGCGCCGCAAATGAATCGTTACAACGGTCAAATGCACGGTGATAAGTTACCCCGAGCGGATAAGCCAGTTCCACCAGTTCCGCTGTGCGGTCATAATCGACGGAACCATTTTTGTGAAGCAGGCCGGTGACCACGCCATCACAACCGAGCTCTTTGCAAAGGCGGATATCGGTCTTCATCATTTCGAATTCCTCCTCCGTATAACAAAAATCACCGCCACGTGGCCGGATAATGGGATAAATGAGTACATCAAAATCTTCCCTGCAATGCCGGATATGTGCATAGGATGGCGTCGTGCCTCCCTCTCCCATGTTCGCGCAAAGTTCGATCCTGTCAGCGCCACCGTCCACGGCAGACTTTGTCGTGCTGTAATCGGAGGTTGCTATTTCAATCGTGTATGCCATGATTTATCCAAAGCGTTTTGTAAAAGTAAAATAGACAGCGCCCAGCAGCAGTGCAAAACTGACAAGGTATTTCCAGTGAAAACTTTCCTTCATCACAAATACTGCAAACACACCGAATACCGTGAGGGTGATTACCTCTTGGATGATCTTTAGTTCGAACAGGCTGTAACCTGCCTTATGCCCGATCCGGTTTGCAGGCACAGCCAGGCAATATTCTATCAGGGCAATCAGCCAGCACCAAGACTGCCTTCCATAGCGGCCAGCCTTCGTATCGGAGATGAAAGTACCAGGCAAAGGTCATGAAGACATTGGAGGCGATCAGCAAAAGAATAGTACGCATGAGAACCGGGTATGTTGGTATAATTTATTCCATGATGTAAGGCGCTGCTACGAGCTTTTCAGCGGCATTGGTCCGGATGGCATAACTGAACCCTTTATGAAGTGCATATGCGCCCGCCTGACCTTTCTTGTTGATGGCAATAAAAGCTACCTGGATATCCTTTGCTTTTGGTCCTTTTATACGGACGATTCGTTCTATTACTTTTTTGCAGGCAAGCTGAGGGCTTAAGCCCTGGCGCATCAGCTCAACCACGGAATGAGAACCCGCCACCCGGATCACATCTTCGCCCTGGCCCGTAGCGGTGCAGGCACCAACTTCATTGTCTACAAACAAACCTGCACCAATAATGGGTGAATCGCCTAAGCGACCGCGCATTTTGAATCCGGCACCGCTGGTGGTGCAACTGCCGCTGAAATTGCCTGCAGCGTCCATCGCCACCATGCCGATGGTGTCATGATTCCACTCACCCGAATCAAGCTTTGCCGGGGCAAATGGGCCATGATCCTTCCGGTTTTCCACATTGATGGCTGGCGGATGATATTCTGATTTCTTCAACCAGTTCTCATAATTTTTCTTCGCCTCCTCAGAGAGTTTCTGTTCCTCCAGCGGGAATCCCTCGGCCACGGCAAACTGCTGCGCACCGGATCCAACCAGCATCACGTGCGGCGTTTTTTCCATAACCCTGCGTGCTACAGAAATGGGATGTTTGATGCGCTCAAGAAAGGCGACGCTGCCGCAATTGGCAAACTCATCCATGATGCAGGCATCCAGCGTTACGAAGCCATCGCGGTCCGGATTGGCTCCAAGCCCCACACAACAGTTTTGAGAATCCTCTGTCACCATCACTCCCCGCTCCACGGCATCCAACGCTCTTCCTCCTTTGCCCAGTACCTCCCAGGCGGCTTTATTGGCGGCCAGTCCCGCATCCCAGGTGGATATGACGATGGGCTTACCCTTAACGGCAGCATGAGGTGACTGACCAGCGGCCAGCTTGCTGAAAAATACGGCTGCGGAACTAAGCACCGACGACTGAATGAACCTTCTCCTGTTGACCATTGTTACTGTGTTGTTGATTCGAAATTAATGGTTTCAGCGGTTTGACAAGAGAGAAGTTATCGAAAGAAACCAATAATTTGATGTTTAAACATTAATTTATTACCTTTGTAAAGATGAGGATAGAGATCATTTCAGGAAGCCCGCGCCCGAACAGTGTCACCCGCCGCGTAGCAACGCATCTGCTTTCCAGGTTCAATGAGATCGAAGGTTATTCCGCCGGCATCATTGATATGAAAGACTGGGAGCTGCCTGCAGTGCAGAGTGTATTTGTTTCGGTGGAAAAAACCCCTGAGCCTTTCCGTGAATTGAGCGCCCGGGTCTTTGCGGCTGATGCTTTTGTCCTCGTTACGCCTGAATATAACGGCAGTTACTCTCCTGCAATGAAGAACCTGCTGGATTATTTCCCGAAGCGTCACCGCAAGCCATTCGGCATCGTTACCGCTTCGCCTGGCGGGTTTGGCGGTATCCGTGCCGCGCAGCAATTGTTATTGCTCATCCCGGGAATGTTTGGCATTGCTTCGCCGTATATGCTGATCGTACCGGGGGTTGAACGTAAGTTCGATGAAGACGGCCATCTCATCGATGAAGCCTTTGCCAATAACGTCCACAATTTCGTGAGCGAGTTCAGTTGGTTAGCCGACCGCCTCGTGGGCGAGACCGTGGACGCCATAAAATAATGAACACAAACAAAAGGTCGATCGAAGCGATCATTGCTCCTCCCCCGCCACATATGGTGGGTGATGGTTTCCGCGTCCACTCTTTCTTTCCCGGTGGACCAATCGACAAGAAAAGGATGAGCCCGTTTTTTCTCCTGGACTACAATGCAAAGATGGAATTCAGTCCGCGCCAGGAACCCCGGGGTGTTGGTGTACATCCCCACCGTGGATTCGAAACCGTGACGCTCGCCTATCATGGGCGCATTGCACATCACGACAGCTCGGGCAACAGCGGTGTCATAGGCGCTGGTGACGTCCAATGGATGACCGCAGCTTCCGGTTTACTGCACAAGGAATATCATGAAGAAACTTTCAGCCGCCAGGGTGGATTGTTTCAAATGGTACAGTTATGGGTCAACCTGCCGGCTGCCTATAAAATGTCAGCCCCGAAATACCAGGAACTCACCAATAACCAATTCGGAAAACATCAACTCCCCGATAATGCCGGCATCGTCGAGGTGATCGCTGGAGATTATGAAGGAACGAAAGGGCCTGCTTCCACATTCACACCCATGCATGTGATGAATCTCCGGTTGAACAAGTCCGGCAAAGCAGACCTGCGGTTTCCCGCCGGTTACAATACCGGCCTGTTGATAGTAGAAGGCACTGTCACCGTCAACGGCAGCGAGGCACCCACCGATCATTTTATCTTATTCAAAAATGATGGGGAAGAGATCAATCTCGAGGCAAAGGATGATGCCGTAATACTTGCGCTATCCGGCGAGCCGATCAATGAGCCTATTGCGCAATATGGACCTTTCCTGATGAATAAATGGGAAGAACTGGAACAGGCGATCAATGATGTGAGTGCGGGTAAGTTTGGCGTACTGGAAGACTAAATTGATTTGTTTCTTTTTTTCTCCTGAAAAAGTGCCAGGTTTTTCCTGGCATTTTTTTGTACTGCCCGTTTCATTACACCTGTCCACCCAAACAATACCCCTTTCCAGCCCAATGCCTGCCCTATCCAGGTACTTAGCCTGAATGCATCGCTGTGCTCGATAATGCCCCCATCCTCTAATTTCATAAAGGCTTTGACGTTATTCACTACCCGCCTGCCGGTTTTGGAAAACGTATAGGAGGCTGTCCATCTGCAGGTAACGTATTCGTGATCCAGTTCCGTGATATCGGAGAAACTGAGCTCAAAATCCCGGGCGTTGCGGCAAAGCATTTCCCACATATCCCGCACATCATCGCCCTGCAGTACCATGAACACAGGATCGCTGAAAATGATGGCCGGTGCATACTGTGCATTCATATTCGCATAATCCTTTTTCTGAAATGCAGTGTAAAATGCGGTTACCACCTCGGTGTTTGTTTGCATAAATTCTGAAGATGAGTGGAGAATCAGTAAATTTAAATCTTCAAAATGATCAAAAGGAAATTTTTTCCGTGTCACTGAGGCTGTCCGCAGCCTGCCAGTTTTCTTAACGTACCGGTAGTTCTTTTGATCCCGACACCGGGACAGCCGTCCCATCAAAATTTGATCATGCAATTGAGATTTTTTGTTTTTTGCCTCCTGTTACTTGCAAATGCTACCCAGGCCCAGTTGAACATCATCCCTGCCCCGGCATCCATAAAGCAGCCTGCGCGTAGTGGAACGGTTAAGATAGGCCCGTCAACACGTATCGTACTTGATGGCAGCGGTCTTGAAACAGTGGCCGCATTTTTCAATGACTATTTACAAAAAAACTATTCGTTCGCGTTGCCCGTCGGCGGAAACGCAAGTGGTGCCACGGTGATCCGCCTGAACTTTGAAAAAATGGAAAACGCCCTGCCCGGCGCCTACAGGCTGGTTGCAGATAATAAAGGCATAGCCATTTATGGTGATAATGAAGAAGGTGTCTTCTATGGCATCCAGACGCTGATACAACTTTTGCCGGTTCCTGCACAGGATGCGCTCAGCAAGTCCGTCAACCTGGCCATCCCCTATGTCACCATCGATGATTCACCCAGGTTCGGGTACCGCGGGATGATGCTTGATGCCTGCCGCCATTTCATGTCGATCGACTTCATCAAGCGATACATCGACTATCTCGCTCTTCATAAAATGAACTATTTCCACTGGCACCTTACTGACGACCAGGGCTGGCGCATTGAAGTAAAAAAATACCCGCGCCTTACCGAGGTCGGCGCATGGCGCAATGGAACAATCATCGGTCGATACCCCGGAAAAGGAAACACCAACGAGCGTTATGGCGGATTTTATACGCAGGAGCAGGTAAAGGACATCGTTCTGTATGCAGCCAAAAGATACATCACGGTAGTCCCCGAGATCGAAATGCCGGGTCACGGCAGCGCCGCTATCGCGGCCTACCCGGAGCTCAGCTGTTTTCCGGGTGAATCAACCTATTCCTATTTTCCGAAAGATTGCACCTGGAGCGGTGACACCAGCGGAAAGCAGGTACAACAGACATGGGGTGTTTTCGCCGATGTTTTCTGCGCCGGCCAGGAAAACACCTTCCGTTTCCTCCAGGATGTCATCGACGAAATCATCCCCCTTTTTCCCGGACGCTTCATTCATGTGGGTGGAGACGAATGCCCGAAAAGCAACTGGAAACGCTGCCCATCCTGTCAGCAACGAATGAAAGACAATAACCTGAAAGACGAGCATGAACTGCAGAGCTATTTCATTCAACGGATGGAGAAATATGTAAATGGCAAAGGCAAGATCCTCGTAGGCTGGGATGAGATTCTGGAAGGCGGGCTCGCGCCCAATGCCACGGTCATGAGCTGGCGCGGTGAAGAAGGTGGCATTGAAGCCGCGAAGCAAAATCATGATGTAATCATGACCCCGACTACCTATATGTATTTTGATTACTCACAAACGCTCGATGAAGACTCTGTCACCATCGGCGGATATGTCCCGATCGAAAAAGTATACAATTATGACCCCGTGCCTGCGGTATTGACAGCAGAACAGGGATCACATATCCTCGGTGCCCAGGCCAATCTCTGGTCGGAATACATCACTAAGCCCGCAAAGGTGGAATACATGATATTTCCACGCCTTGCCGCTCTCAGCGAGGTGGTCTGGTCAAAAAAAGAGAACCGCAACTGGAATAACTTTCAGCACCGCCTGCTTACACAATTTAAGCGGTATGACCTCTGGGGCGCCACCTCCAGCAAGGCGTATTTCGATCTTAAAGCAGGCGTATCGGCCGCCTCTGGGAATAAGGGCCTGCTTTGGACACTGCAGAGCAATCTCCCCGGAGCAGACATTCGGTACACTATAACACCCGCCAATCAATCCGGCCTTGTTGTGGCCAGCAAAGGTTTGAAGTACGCGGGTCCTGTGCCTGTTCGCAGCTCATCGACACTGACAGGATGGATACTACGTGATGGCAAAACTGCCGGCAAAGTAGTCAGTGCAGATTTCAATTTCAGTAAATCAACCGGTAAAAAGATCACGCTGGCCACTCCGCCTGCAGCAAATTATCCAGGGGACGGTCCCGTCACACTTGTGAATGGAATTTACAATGATCGCGGGCTTTCAAGATCGCGGGAATTCCTCGGGTTTGAAGGCACCGACTGTGAAGCGACGATTGATTTTGGAGAGCCCACATCATTTTCAAATGTGGTGATCCATACACTGGAACAACAAGGCAGTTGGATATATTTTCCTTCAGCAGTAGAAATATCCATTTCCACCGATGGCAGTAATTACAGATCCGTTGCCCGGATGGACGCCAGTTCTGTTGCTGATAAGCGTGCCTGGCCTATAGCCGTGCCCGCCGGAACATCTGCGAGATATGTCCGTGTGAAGGTCACGAACAATGGAGTGATCGCCGATAATCTGCCCGGTGCAGGCCACAAAGCCTGGCTGTTTATTGATGAAATAGAAATAAGATAATCTATGCAAACGATTTCACAGGCAGTTCATGCTATCAAGGTGTAGGATAGCTGTCATTGTTTAATATCTTTACCCGACTTCACAACAACCAAACCCAGATTCATGACCAAAAAAGCAGCTCCCATTGATTTAATTGACAGTTTCGAAAAAATTCCCGTTAACATCTTTCCCGATATTCGCAGTGGCTCGCGCGCCGTGGCCAAAGAGATCGCTGACCTCATCCGCGAAAAGAAGAAGAATAACCAGAACTGTGTACTCGGACTTGCCACAGGCTCTACACCCAAAACACTTTATGCTGAACTCGTGCGCATGCACCGCGAGGAGAACCTGAGTTTTTCAAACGTCATCACCTTCAACCTGGATGAATACTACCCGATCGACAATGACGCCCTGCAGAGCTATAACAGGTTCATGCGAACGAACCTGTTTGATCACGTCGACATCCCTGCCGGCAACATTCATATTCCTGACGGGCAGGTAAAAAAAGAGGACATTAAATCACATTGCCGTGCTTATGAGCAGATGATTGCGGACGCAGGAGGCATCGATCTGCAGATACTGGGCATTGGGAACAATGGACATATCGGATTCAACGAACCCGGCTCAGGTGTTTATTCAAAGACACGTCTCATTACGCTTGACAATTCTACCCGCATTGCCAATGCATACGAGTTTGCCAACATATCCGAAGTACCCCGCCTGGCGATCACAATGGGTATCAACACCATCATGCAGGCGAAACGAATCATCCTGATGGCCTGGGGAGCCGGTAAAGCCCCGGTCATCAAAATGGCGGTAGAGGAAGATGATACCGAACATGTACCAGCATCCCTGCTGCAAAATCATGACCATGTAAGTTTTTATGTGGATGAAACCGCTGCAGCAGAACTGACCAGAAACAAATCACCGTGGCTCACCGGGGAATGTGAATGGACACCTGCCATGATCCGCAAAGCGGTGGTGAACATGGCACTGAAACGACAAAAACCTGTTCTCAGCCTGACCAACAGTGACTACAATGAATTTGGCTTAAGTGATCTGCTGGTGGAAAAAGGAGATGCTTACGCCATCAACCTCCAGGTCTATTATATGCTCCGTGATTCCATCACCGGATGGCCAGGCGGAAAACCAAATGCCGTGATCCCTGCGCATCCTGAGCGCTCGGAACCATATCCCAAGAAAGTGATCATTTTTTCTCCGCATCCGGATGATGATATCATCAGCATGGGGGGCACCTTCCAGCGGCTGCATGACCAGGGACATGAGGTGCATGTAGGTTACCAGACATCAGGCAACATTGCGGTAACCGATGAGTTTGTAACCCGCTTCCTCGATTTTGCCGTTGGCTTCGAAGAAATTGCGGGTATCGATACCAGCAAATCAGGCGAGATACTGGCCGAAGCGCGCAAATACATTTCTTCCAAGAAATCCAACCAGGTAGATACACCCACGATCCGCTCCATCAAGGGACTCATCCGCCGCGGCGAAGCCAAAGCAACCTGCCGATACGTTGGTTTGCCGGATGAACAGATACATTTCATGAACCTTCCCTTCTATGAGACCGGCACCATTGAAAAGAAACCAATGGGTGAAGAAGACGTATTGATCACCATCGAGCTGTTGCGAAAAATTAAGCCACACCAGGTCTATTGTGCCGGTGATTTTGCCGATCCGCACGGCACCCACATTGTTTGCTTCAACGTGGTACTGGAAGCACTGAAACGCATCAAAGCTGACGGAGATGAATGGTTGAAAGATTGCTGGCTCTGGCTGTATAAGGGTGCCTGGCAGGAATGGAATATCGAGGAGATCGAGATGGCAATACCAATGAGCCCCGACCAGGTGCTGAAAAAACGTTTTGGCATCTTCATCCACCAGTCGCAGAAAGACATGGTACCGTTCCAGGGCAGTGATTCCCGGGAGTTCTGGCAGCGCGCGGAAGAGCGAAACGCCGCAACAGCAGCACTTTACGCTGATCTGGGCCTCACACACTATGCTGCAATGGAGGCATTCGTACGCTGGCACTATTGAGAGCGCTTTTGATTGCTCGTGTTTTTGTATATTTTTAAAAAAATTTAAACCATATGGCTTTTTTCAAATCCGGAAATCCTACGCTTCGAGAGACCGCTTTCGAAGGCACCATCCTGCAGGGGATCTCTACTGGCGACGAAATGTCCGTCAGGGGAACAATGAACAAATTTGGCATCCTCTTCCTGATGATGATGGCCACTACCTTTTTCTCCTGGAACTGGTATTACCAGGGTAAAGATACCATGCCACTGATGCTGACCGGTATTATCGGCGGACTCGTCGTTGCGCTGATCATCTCCTTTAAAAAGAACCTGTCACCCTACCTGGCACCGGGTTTCGCATTGCTGGAAGGATTGTTTGTGGGATCTGTATCTGCTTATTTCGATTATCGCTTTCGTGATACATATCCTGGCATCGTCATGCAGGCTGTAGGTTTGACGCTGATCGTGACACTGGTGATGTACGTGTTATATCACACAAGGGTTATACGCGTGAGCGATAAGTTGAGATCCGTGATCACGATCGCTACCATCAGTATTGGATTGTTCTACCTTGTAAAATTCATCGCATCGATGGTATTCGATTTCAACTTCGGTGCGTTCACAAATGCAAGCACGCCGCTGGGTATAGGATTTTCTGTGTTCGTGGTTTGCCTTGCAGCACTTAACCTCCTGCTTGATTTTGACATGATAGAAAAAGGTGTGGAAGCAAGAGCGCCAAAATACATGAACTGGTATGCGGCGTTTGGCTTGCTGGTAACGCTGGTATGGCTGTACCTCGAGATACTGCGCCTGCTTGCCAAACTGAAAGACCGTTAACAGCAAAGAATGTAAACAATAAAAAGCTGACCGCGCGGTTAGCTTTTTTTATGCTGTTTATCTTCTGACTCCGCCTGCTCTTTCTCCTGTGGTGTCTCTACGAGTTCCTCCGCGAGTTTCGGAGTGTCCTTATCGATGAACTCGTTCATATAAATATCGAATAGCACGATCACGTAATTGACGAGCAGCGGACCGAACACGAGGCCGATAAAACCAAACATACCGAGCCCTACGATCACACCGAGGATCGTGATCACCGGGTGAACATCGCCCATCTTTTTCAGCAACGTGATACGTGAGATATAATCGACATTGCCTGTCACGATCACACTATAGAGCATCAATCCCGTAGCATGGAGGGTATCCCCTACTGCATACATGTAAATGACAAGCGGCACCCACACGATCATGGTACCAACCACGGGGAAAAAGGCAAACACACCGGTGAGGAATCCCCAAAGCAGGAACTCATCCACACCAAAGATGAAATAGCCCAGTGTAGCGGTCATACCTTGGATAATTGAGATGAGTGGTATACCCAACGCATTTGCTTTTACCATTTTCTTTGTCTCATGTGCCAGCATGTTGATATTCTCCTGCTTGAGCGGGATAATCCTGTTCAGCATCTTTTCGATCTCGCGGCCGTTGTACAGCATATAGTAGAGAATAAACAGCATGATCGCGAGGTTGGTAATGAGATTCGCGGTACTGTTGAGGATACCGGGGATAAAGGCAGAAAGCCTGCCCAGGGCGGTGGTGAGTGTCGCCTCAGAGAAAAACGTGAAGCCCAGCCGCTGCTGGATGGTATTGATGGATGCTTTGGCCGCGTTGATGGAAGCTTCGGGGTCCGCCAGGAAGGCATTGATCTTGGGGCTGATCAACGTAATGGCAAGGAATACCGGCAATCCGATGATGAACAGGTAATAAAGAATAAAGAGTCCGGCGGACCATCCCCGCTTCCACTTGCGCGTATAAATCAGTTGAAAATAATTTGCGCGGCTGAGGATGTAGAGTGTAAGGGCGCCAAGAAGTCCGGGCAGGAACAATCGGAGCTCTTTGATAACGGCATATACGAGGAGGATGATCAACGATAGCAGCAGTATCTGTTTGATCCGGTCATTGAAGCTGGGCATAGTTGGTGCAAGATATAGGTTCTTCCAGTCAAAAAGGGTGCTAATCTGGGGACTGGGTGCTGGGT
>JAEZAM010000082.1 GCA_023430465.1 Bacteroidota bacterium
ACATGGACCTGGGTGATAAAAAGATGAGCGAAGATGATCTTGCCGTGCTGGAGAAGAAGATGAATGAACTGGCAAAGCAAAACAACACCTATCAGCGCAAGGAAATATCCAAGGCAGACGCACTGAAATATTTCACCGAAAAAGGAGATGAATATAAACTGGATCTGCTGCAGGGCCTGGCAGATGGTGAGATCACTTTCTATACACAGGGCGGATTCACCGACCTCTGTCGCGGCCCGCATATACCTGCCACCGGTCTGATCAAAGCGATCAAACTGACAAGCATTGCCGGCGCTTACTGGAAAGGCGATGAGAAAAACAAAGTGCTGACCCGGGTATACGGAGTTACTTTTCCTTCACAAAAGGAACTGGACGAATACCTCGCCATGCTGGAAGAAGCAAAGAAACGGGATCACCGCAAACTTGGAAAAGAGCTCAGCATCTTTACCATGGATGATGATGTAGGTCCGGGCCTTCCACTCTGGTTGCCCAACGGGACGATCATCATTGAAGAGCTGGAAAAACTGGCCAAGGAAACCGAGCTGGCAGATGGCTACAAACGTGTGGTTACGCCTCATATCGCCAAGGAAAATATGTACCTCACCAGCGGTCACCTGCCTTACTATGCAGACAGCATGTTCCCTGCAATGGAGCTCGATGGTACAAAATATTATCTTAAGGCAATGAACTGCCCGCACCACCACAAGATCTTTGCGGCGGAACCAAAAAGTTATAAGGACCTCCCGCTTCGCCTGGCGGAATACGGCACCTGCTACAGATATGAACAGAGCGGTGAATTATTCGGCCTCATGCGGGTACGTTGCCTGCACATGAATGATGCACATATCTATTGCACCCGCGAACAGTTCTATGACGAGTTCCGGGCGGTAAACAATATGTACCTGAAATATTTCAAGATCTTTGGTATCGAGAAATACGTGATGCGCCTGTCGTTGCACTCACCGGAGAAACTGGGTCAGAAATATGTGGATGAACCAGAGCTCTGGCAGGAAACCGAGGCGCTTGTTCGCGATGTGCTGATCAAAACCAACACACCGTTTGTGGAGGTAAAAGATGAAGCAGCCTTCTATGGGCCAAAAATCGATGTCCAGATCTGGAGTGCGATTGGAAGGGAATTTACCCTGGCTACCAACCAGGTCGATTTTGCCCAGGGTCCGCGTTTCAAACTGGAATTCACTACCCAGGATAATAAATCCGATACACCATTGATCATCCACCGCGCACCACTGGGTACCCATGAACGGTTCATCGGATTCCTGCTGGAACATTACGCGGGGAAATTCCCGGCCTGGCTGGCACCGGTACAAGTGAAGGTGCTGCCGATCAGCGATAAGTTTATCGACTACGCCAAAACTATTTCGCAAAAACTGAAAAAAGCAGATATTCGTGTGGAAGTGGACGATCGGAACGAAAAGATCGGAAAAAAGATAAGGGACACCGAGTTATTGAAAGTACCTTACATGCTCGTAGTGGGAGAGAAGGAGATGAATGAGAATGCTGTTTCCGTAAGGAGGCAGGGCAAGGGAGACGCAGGTATAAAAAATGTGGATGAATTTTTGCAAGAGCTAATCGTCGAGATCGCAAACCGCGAATCACCGGCAGAATAAGACGGCGGGAAAGACCGCAACAATTTTTAAATCAAAAAACGTAAATGGCAGTACCACAAAAACCCGGCGGCGGGTTCAACAGGCCACCAGGCGCGGGAGGAGGCGGAGGCGCTTACAAACCCGGCGGTGGCGGATTTAACAAAGGCGGATTCAGGGGCAGGTTTGTTCCCCGCAAAGAAGCTGAACACAGGATCAATAATTTCATTCGCGTACCACAGGTTCGACTGGTAGGCGACAACGTAGAAGTCGGTATTTATTCAACGCAGGATGCCCTGCGCATGGCACAGGATCAACAGCTTGATCTCGTCGAAATATCTCCACAGGTCGATCCTCCTGTTTGTAAGATCATCGATTATAACAAGTTCCTCTACGATAAGAAGAAGAAAGAAAAGGAGATGAAAGCGAAAAGCAAGGTCTCCGAGGTGAAAGAGATCCGTTTTACTCCGAACACGGACGATCATGACTTTGACTTCAAGGCCAAGCACGCTGAAGGCTTCCTCAAAGATGGCAACAAAGTAAAGGCCTACGTCCAGTTCAAAGGCCGGGCCATCCAGTTCCAGGATCGCGGTCAGCTCATCATCCTGAAGTTTGCTGAGCGCCTGGCCGAGGTTGGCACACTGGAAAGCATGCCTAAAATGGAAGGCCGCCGCATGCTCGCCATGTTCGCCCCGAAAAGCAAAAAGAAATAACTCCTGAATCAGGACAATCCCGCCTTTTCGGCGGGATTTTTTTATGCCCGCGCAACAGGTTTTACCCCCAGCCGACATCTAATTCGGATAACTATTTACCATTGATCCCATTTTCTTCTTTTTCTTCTCCGGCAATGGCCGGTTTGACTATCTTACAAATTTTATACAATCACCAATAAACAGCTATGCGTTACGTAAACCATCTTGGTCTGGCTCTGATCAGTTTGCTTGTTATTACCTCCGCTGGTGCCCAGTCCCGTCCACGGCCTGATACCACTAAAACACCCGGCGCTCCGCCAGCAGCCCGTCCTTCCACCGGCCCGAAACCCTACAGCGAAATCATCAGCTCCAAAGCGGCAACCGATCGTGGACTTTTCGCCGTACACAAAGTAGAGGATAAATATTTCTTCGAAATCGGCGATTCGACCTTCGGTCGCGACATGCTCGTGGTGAACCGCATTTCCAAAGCCGCCGCAGGGATGCGCAACGGATTCTTCGGCTTCGCAGGTGACCAGGTCGGCCAGAACGTAATCCGTTTCGAGAAGGGACCCAACAACAAAATTTTTCTCCGCAATATTTCTTTTGCTGAATACACCAAAGATTCCACCTCACCCATGTTCACCGCGGTGAACAAGTCCAACGTGCAGCCCATCGCCGCCGCGTTTGACGTGAAAGCTTTCAGCCGCGACAGCACCGGCGTTGTGATCGATGTGACTGATTATGTGAACAGCGACAACGATGTACTCTTTTTCAGCAGCGGTCTCAAAAGCTCCATGCGTATTGGTTCTCAGCAATCCGATAAATCGTATATCAATACTATTCGCTCATTCCCGACTAACATCGAGATCAGCGCGGTAAAGACCTTCTCCCGTTCTGCACTACCGGGTACCGGTGGTCAGGCTCCGGCCCCGGCCGGCAATATCACCGTGGAGATGAACAGCTCGATCGTGATACTTCCAAAAACACCGATGCAGGCCCGTTATTTCGATCCCCGTGTCGGGTATTTTACCGTTGGTTACACAGATTTTGACCTCAATCCACAGGGCGTTGAAGCCGTTCGTCTCGTAAAAAGATGGAGACTCGAGCCAAAGGATGGCGACATGGCCAAATACCTGCGCGGCGAGCTCGTCGAACCAAAGAAGCCAATCATCTTCTACATCGATCCGGCAACACCAAAAAAATGGGTGCCTTATCTGATCCAGGGTGTGAACGACTGGCAGAAATCATTTGAAAAAGCCGGGTTTAAAAACGCGGTGATGGCCAAAGAAGCGCCTACGAAGGCAGAAGATCCCGAATGGAGCCTTGAAGATGCACGCTATTCAGCAATAGTATACAAGCCTTCCGATATCGCTAACGCCAGCGGTCCGAGTATTTCCGATCCTCGCAGCGGTGAGATCATGGAAAGCCATATCAACTGGTATCACAACGTAATGGAACTTATCCACCACTGGTATTTTGTTCAGTGCTCACCACTCGATACAGCAGCAAGAAAAATGACCTTTGATGATGAACTGATGGGTCAGTTGATCCGTTTCGTTTCCTCGCATGAAGTCGGACACACACTCGGTCTGCGTCACAACTACGGCAGCAGTTCCACTGTACCTGTCGAGAAACTTCGTGACAAGGCCTGGGTGGAAGCCAATGGCCATACACCATCCATCATGGATTATGCACGTTTCAACTATGTAGCACAACCGGAAGATAAAATCGGTCGCGCAGGTCTGTTCCCACGTATCGGTGTCTATGACGACTGGGCGATCGAATGGGGCTACCGCCTGTTCCCACAATTTAATAGCCCGGAAAGTGAAAAAGCTCATCTCAACAACTGGGTGATGACCCGGCTCAAGGATAACCGCCTTTGGTTCGGTACAGAAACCAACTCAGATGATCCCCGTCTTCAACGCGAACAGGTGGGTGATGATGGCATGAAAGGTGCCGCTTATGGAATCAAAAATCTGCAGCGCATTGTACCCAACCTGATCGACTGGACAACAGAACCAAACCGCGATTACACCTCGCTCCGCAAAATGTACAGCGAGGTAACGGGCCAGTTTGGCATGTATTTGAGTCACGTGACACGATACGTTGGCGGATTGATGGAAACACCAAAGATGGTGGAAGAAGCCGGACCGGTGTATGAGATCGTTTCCAAAGTCAAGCAAAAAGAGGCAATGGAATTTCTCAATAAACAGTTGTTTGCAACGCCAACCTGGGTGGTGAACAAAGATATCTTTAGCCGTACCGGTGGCAACGCGCTGACAACCGTTGGTGCTCTTCAGGACAACGTATTGAGCAGGCTGTTGTCAGTAAGAACGCTCGGCAAGCTCATCGATGCCGAAGCGGCAAATGGTGCTGCTGCTTATACGATGACCGACCTGTTCGCGGACCTCAAAAGAGGTGTGTGGTCAGAACTGCCCGGCCGCGCAAAAATTGATGTATACCGCAGAAACCTTCAGAAGTCTTATGTAACGACACTGGCAGGTTTGCTGGCACCACCACGGCAAAACCATCCTGGTGATGCCTTCGTGATCGTGTTTGGTGGCAGTGCCCCCAATACAGAGAAGTCAGATATCAAGAGTGTCGTAAGAGCTCACCTCACGGCGCTGCGGGCAGAAATCCGTGCAGCAGCAGGTGCGATCTCCGATCCGATGAGTCGCTATCACCTGCAGGATCTCGTGGTCAGGATAGATAACGCATTGGATCCTAAATAACTAGATATTTTTTCCTGCTATTTGAGAGGGTTCCGTCGGAACCCTCTTTTTTATGCGAATCCATTGGATGATAAGGGGAAAGCCCTTATCTTTGCAGCCCGAAAAATAAGTTCTTTTATTCTCGGATATTTCCTGAAGAGGTTCGAAAAGGATTCCCCGGTGGGAAACGCCTCAAGGGTATAATTCATAATACTGGGTAAAATGCCTAAAGTAAAAACGAATTCCAGTGCCAAAAAACGCTTCAAAGTGACCGGCACAGGAAAGATCACTCACCAAAAGAGTTTCAAACGTCACATCCTGACGAAAAAATCTACCAAGCGTAAACGTGGAATGCGTATCGATGGTACCGTTGACAAAGCCAACCTCCATTTCGTAAAACGCCTGTTGCGCCTGAAATAAGCGCCCGCCAACCATTTTGATAACTCTGCCGGGATCATAAACCTGCTCCGGGCCACAAATTAAATACTATGCCTCGTTCAAAAAATGCAGTTGCTTCCAAAGCACGCAGAAAAAAAATATTAAAGCAAGCTAAAGGCTTCTATGGTAAACGTAAGAATGTACTTACCGTAGCCAAGAACGTTGTTGAAAAAGGGATGACCTACATGTATGTAGGCCGCAAGCTGAAGAAAAGAGAATACCGTTCACTGTGGATCGCGCGTATCAATGCTGCTGTCCGTGCTGAAGGAATGACCTATTCAGAATTCATCAACAAACTCAACAAGAGCGGTGTCACCCTCGACCGTAAGGTGCTGGCTGACCTGGCGATGAACAACCCTGAAACATTCAAAGGGCTGATCGATTCGGTTAAATAATCTTCATAATATTTGCAGCAAAACGGCTCCTTTCCAAGGGGCCGTTTTTTTTCGCCATCACATGTTGCAATCGTATACATTTGTACCCGGATTTTTTCTCTGAAACCCCCTAATGTATAAATGAATAATACCTACGCTGATCTTGTTAAGCAAACCTTCAATTTCCCCCAGGAAGGATTCGAAGTAAAGGACGGATACCTGCAATACAACGGACTTGACATCAAGGCCCTGATCGACAAGTATGGTACTCCTCTCAAACTCACCTACCTGCCCAAGATCGGGATGCAGATCAGGAAAGCCAAGACCATGTTTGCCGCGGCTTTCAAAAAGCATAAATACGAAGGCAAATACTTCTATTGCTACTGCACGAAAAGCTCGCATTTCAGTTTCATCGTGGAAGAAGCTCTGAGACATGAGATCCATCTCGAAACCTCCTACGCTTACGATATCGAGATCATCAAAAAGCTCTACGAAAAGAAAAAGATCACCAAGGATATTCATATCATCTGCAACGGTTATAAGCAGAAGGGATATACCCGCCGCATCGCCAGCCTGCTCAATTCGGGGTTCCAGAATGTGATACCGGTACTTGACAACAAGGAAGAACTCCGTGAGTACGCCAAGTCAGTGAAAGTTCCTTTCAAACTGGGCATCCGCGTAGCCGCAGAAGAAGAACCCACTTTCCCGTTCTATACCTCGCGTCTGGGCATCCGGGCAAAGGACATCCTGGAATTTTATGTTGACAGGATAGAAGGGTATGAAAGCAAATTCCAGTTGAAGATGCTTCACATCTTCCTGAATAAGGGCATCAAGGATGATATATACTACTGGAGTGAGCTTAACAAGATCATTAACCTCTATTGCCAGCTCAAAAAGATCTGCCCCGAACTTGACTCGATCAACATCGGTGGTGGCTTCCCCATCAAGCACTCGCTCGGATTTGAATACGACTACCAGTTCATGATCAACGAGATCGTGGGCAACATCAAGTCAGCCTGTAAGAAAGCCAAAGTGCCGATGCCAAATATATTCACCGAATTCGGCAGCTACACTGTCGGAGAAAGCATGGCGCATATTTACAGCGTAATCGGCGAGAAGGTTCAGAACGATCGCGAGAACTGGTACATGATCGATTCCTCCTTCATTACAACCCTTCCCGATACCTGGGGCATTGGTGAACGCTTCCTTATGTTGCCTGTCAATAAATGGGACATCGAATACCAGCGTGTGGTACTGGGAGGGATCACCTGCGACAGCCATGATTACTACGATTCGGAAGAACACATCAATGAAGTGTTTCTTCCTAAACTGAATAATGGCGAGCCGCTCTATGTCGGCTTCTTCCATACTGGGGCCTACCAGGACCAGATCAGCGGATACGGCGGCATCAAACACTGCCTGATCCCATCACCCAAACACGTGATCGTGGGTCATGATAAAAATGGTAAACTGGTAGACTGGCTCTATGCGCGTGAGCAAACCGCGCAGAGCATGTTAAAGATATTGGGGTACGTGAAGTAGCGGAAAATGTTGTAAAGTTTCACGCAAAGACGCAAAGCTTAGCGTGCTTTGCTCTCTTTGCGACTTTGCGTGAAATTTAAGCTATCTGCGACGTCCATGATACCGCTTCCAGTCGCGGTACTGGTAATGCCCGCCATAAGATCGCTTCACATAACGCCTGTCGAGATAATAGCGATTGTCATATCCCCGCCAGTACATGTAGCCCTGGGGGCTGCGGTAATAATACCTTCCGTCCGGATACCTGCTCACCACCATGCCCGGTCCTGAATGCAGGATCAGTGACACCGATGTCCTTGCAGGCGGAGGTGGGGGATAGTCGTGGTATCTCCTGCCGGAAGAGCAACTGCTGATAATTGCCGCTACTGCGATCAATACGACCACTTGTAAAAAACCAAATCGTTTCATAAGGGATGCTTTTAATTTGAGACGACAATTCTATCACCGGAAGTTCTTAAAGCATGTTAATATGAAAGCATTTCTAATATCATTAACACTTGTTAGTTTGTCTGTAACCGCAACCGCCCAATCCTCGGAGGATTCAGTGAAAATGGTGATCAATAAAATGTTTGCCGGAATGAAAAATGCAGACTCCGCCATGTTCATGTCTACCTTCGCACCGGACGCCATCCTGCAGACAATAGGGATGAACAAGCAACGTCAGACCGTGGTGGCGACGGACAAACTCAGTGAGTTTGCGGGCTTTGTCGCGAAACTAAAAAAAGATTCTGCGGATGAGCGGATCACGTTCGACATGATAAAGATCGATGGAGCACTGGCCATTGCCTGGACGCCGTATAAATTTTATCACAATGGGAACTTCAGCCATTGCGGGGTCAATTCATTCCAGTTGGTGAAATACAACGGGGAGTGGAAGATTCAGTACCTGGTGGATACCAGACGAAGAACAAACTGTCTTTAGGTTTCACGCAAAGACGCGAAAAAAACAAAGACGCAAAGACAATTCTATGAAGGAACTTTCTTTGCGTCTTTTGTATTTCTCTTTGCGCCTTTGCGCGAAACTCATCTCGTTAACCGATACTTCTTATTCACCTTCGGGCTGTTGAAGTAGTCATTCAACTGTTGCTCTGACATTCCCTGTGTTATCTCGATCGGTACATCGATCAGTTGCATCTGGCTTTGTTTCAGTTCTTCCTTCAGCTTATTGATCTTTGCCATGATATTCGGATCCTTGTCACCTACAAGTGTATAATCATACACCATGTAATCGAGTCGCTTGATGGATGCGCGGATCAGGGAAGCCTGGTTTTGCTCGACATTCTTGTTGGGAGCAGTTGCCTCCTTTACAGGCACCAGTGCAAGACCCACACTCGGCAGGATCTTGCCCGCGGTTTGCGTGCTTTCATTTCCTGCTGTAGTCAGTACGGTTCCGGATAATGCGGTAGTAGCGGATGTAAGGTCGAACGATGTTCTTGCCGTTTTGGTCTTCTTCAATTTACGATCAAGCTGCAGGAAGGTGTATTTCAACCGGAGAATGTAGCTTCGGATATTCGCTACCACGATATCATATTCCTGTTTGGCTTCCGGGTAGTTCAGTGCATCCTTTACAATCACTCTTACAACAGCGGTGTCTCTCACTTTGAATTTCGTAGATCCGACGAACGTGAGCAGCAGCAACTTCATCCGGGCACTGTCTGTTTCCTTAACAAAATTGTACGGAGGCGTCCATTCAAACGCTTCATCACATTTTTTCACCAGCTTGTAATTCTCGATGGTGATATTACTGGAAAACAGGATATCATCGATGGGAAAATTGCCGTCTTCACATTGAATGCGGAAATTGATGGTCTGACCTTCTTCAACGGTCAGTGTATTCGCTACCGTCGGCTTTACTTTGGGGAGAATGATCTCGGTGTTGTAGAACACCAGGGTGAAACTGGTATCCACCTTTTCCTTTGGATTTTGCAGATTCTGTACGCCAATGGGCACGTGGTATTCCACATCATATTTCAGTTTACCTGAAAGGAAGAACGATTTTTCTGCCTTGAACGTGAGAATGCCATTGTCCTTATTGATCTTCAGGCCCACCGGTGAGTTCTTCAGGTACCAGTAATACTTGCTTGCCTCTTTATTGATAGCAAGCGGGTAAGACAGCATGGAATCTACGTGAAGGGTGATGTAGGGGTTCAGGTTGGTGATCCGAAGGCTGGTATCGGGTTCCTCGTGTGGCAATTCGCGCGGCAGGGTGGGGATGGTGTCAGTCTCCACCTGGGCACGGACAACGCCAAAAGAAAGAACTAACAACAAAAGGAGCGATACATACTTTCTAATCATGCCTTATAGGTTGGTATAAACGTCTGCGAATTTACCTGATTTTAGTGAATGGCGGTTGGTGAGAAAAAAAGAAAACCCGTCGTAGAAACGACGGGTGTAAACCAAAACCAACTGCTTATGAGAAAGATTTATTGAATACTTATTGTCTGTGCTGATGCTTTGACTACTTCTTTCTTGGGAAGGTTTAATACGAGGACGCCATTATTATATTTTGCCTCGATACCGGATGCGTCGATCTTTTCATCCAGCGTAAACGACCTTTTGAAAGAGCGGTAATTGTATTCCTTTCTGATTTGCTTTTGCTTCTCAGTAGCTTGTTCTGCTGCTTTCTCTGCAGATACAGTCAGAATATTTTCCTCCACATTCACCTTGAAATCAGCCTTGTCAAAACCCGGTGCAACCACTTCCAGTGTATAGGCCTTTTCAGACTCCTGGATGTTTACCGGCACAAAACCGTTCTGGCCTTGCTTGTAAATGACGGGGAACTCGGAGAAAAGGTCGTCTACCAAATTGTTAAAGCTTTTCTCAAATGGAACGCGGTTAAATTTTACGTGTGTCATGCTATCTTATTTTTTTGTTTTTTTAAATGTTTTAAACCATTTTTCAAATTACATACCACCCCAAAGAAGCTGACGTATTTGGTCAAATTCAACCCTCTACCACCAGTTCGCATGACATAATGCCATTTACCCACCGGCGAGCCTGACAAAAAAGCAAGAAATCCGTACAAGCAACTTTTTAACTAATTTTGTGTTGCTTAAACAAACAAAAAAATATGTATCCCGAAGAAATAGTACTCCCGATGAAGGAAGAGCTTACGGACAATGGCTTTTCAGAATTATTGACAGGTGAAGAAGTTGACAGTCAGTTGAAACAGCAGGGCACCACGCTGGTGATGATCAACAGTGTGTGTGGTTGTTCCGCAGGCAGCGCCCGCCCGGGTGTATTGATGGCGGTACACAATGCAGCCAGCAAACCCGATTTCCTGACTACCACATTCGCCGGCTTTGATGTGGAAGCTGTGAGCAAACTGCGTCAGCACCTGCTGCCTTATCCTCCTTCGTCTCCGGCCATTGCCCTGTTTAAGAATGGGCAACTGGTGCATTTTATCGAACGTCACCAGATTGAGGGCCGCCCGGCTCAGATGATCGCCAATAACCTTATCAGTGCTTTCGAGCAACATTGCAATTGATCTTCACTCCAGATAATGCATAATACCTCCCCGCCGGGAGGTATTATTATTTTCGCCCCGATGGTATTAGATTGTATATTCGCCTGCTCAAAACCAACCACTTTTCAATGTATCCAAACCTGTATTTTGCCTTCAAAGACCTTTTTGGCGTAGAGTGGACCTTCCTTCGTTTTGTTAATTCCTTCGGCTTTTTTGTTGCCATCGCCTTCATCATATCCGCCCTGGTCCTCGCCGCCGAGTTGCGCCGCAAAAGCCGGGAAAAGCTGCTGCAACCAACGGAGATGCAGGTGGTAGTCGGGCGCCCCGCTACGATCAGCGAACTGCTCCTTAATTTTCTACTCGGCTTCCTGCTGGGTTATAAGATCGTAGCGCTGTTCATCATGGACAGTTCAGCAACCGACGATCCTCAGGCGTTCATCTTTTCCGGCATTGGCAGTTGGCCGGCAGGTATCATCCTGGGCTTACTTTTCGCCGGACTTAAATGGTATGAGAAAAATAAACAGAAGCTACCCCGGCCGGAGAAGCGTGTGGTGAGAATCTGGCCACAGGACAGAGTGGGGGAGATCACCATCATCGCACTCGTATTTGGCCTGGCTGGTGCAAAGCTGTTCGATATTTTTGAAAACTGGAGCGATTTCCTGAAACGGCCCTCTGATTATCTCTTATCCCCTGCAGGGTTGACATTCTATGGTGGACTTATCTGTGCCGCCATTGCGATCTGGATCTATGCAAAAAAGCACCAGATCGGATTCTGGCACCTCAATGATGCCGCCGCACCAACGCTGATGCTAGCTTACGGTCTTGGCCGCATCGGTTGCCAGGTGGCAGGAGATGGCGACTGGGGTATAGTAAATGCAAAGCCGAACCCGTTTAGCTGGCTGCCCGACTGGATGTGGTCTTACAATTACCCGCACAATGTCAATGAGGCGGGCGAACCCATTCCCGGCTGCATCGGAAAATATTGCAACGAACTTAATCCGCCGCATTATCCAACACCGTTCTATGAAGTGATCATGGCATTGCTCCTGTTTGGTGTACTCTGGTCGCTGCGTAAACGATTCAAAGTTCCCGGCACATTATTCGCATTGTATTTGATATTGAACGGTGTGGAACGCTTCCTGATCGAAAAGATCCGGGTCAATGTACCGATGAACCTGTTCGGGTTTCACCCAACCCAGGCAGAAGTCATCTCGACATTGCTGATCCTGACCGGTATTTTTCTCTGGATTTATCTCGTGCGCCGGGCAAAAACAACGAAATCCACCATCACGGCCTGATTTTTTTGGTGAAATCAGAAAAAAAACCGTAGTGGCTGAAACTGACTACCAGCCGGTATTGGCATAATTTTATTTGAAATTTACACGGCCGCCACGCCTGTTCCGCCCTGAGAATTATCGACAACGGCTATGAGAATCCGTTATTGCAATGTATTTTTGCAGACGGACCTTGGACGGTTTTATTAACTACGCATTTGCAACATTCAGCAAACAAAGACTGTCTACTATTCGTTTATTTTTAAACAGATGTATTCATTATGAGGCAGCTAAAAATTGCTACCCAGATTACCAACAGAGATTCCCAGGCGGTTGAAAAATACCTGCAGGAGATCTCCAAGATCTCGATGATCACCCCGGAGGAGGAAACCACTTTAGCGCAACGTATCAAAATGGGAGACCAGAAAGCACTGGATAAACTGGTGCAGGCTAACCTCCGTTTCGTGGTATCTGTGGCAAAGCAATACCAACACCAGGGGCTGTCTTTGTCAGATCTGATCAATGAAGGTAATCTTGGCCTGATCAAAGCCGCACAGCGCTTTGACGAAACAAAAGGTTTTAAATTCATTTCATACGCGGTTTGGTGGATACGTCAGTCTATCCTGCAGGCTTTGGCCGAGCAAGGCAGGCTGGTGCGCCTTCCCCAAAATAAGATCGGTACTTACAACAAAGCCAACAAGGCTTACATGGCTTTCGAGCAGGAACATGAGCGCGAGCCCTCTACCGAAGAGCTGGCTGAACTCCTGGAAATGAGCGAAACAGAGATCAACAACATTTTCCAGAGCAATACCCGTCACACCTCCCTCGACGCCCCCGTGCATGAAGCCGAAGATGTGGCCATGGGTGACCTTCTGGAAGGTGGCGACGATACCGATGATGATGTAATGAAAGATTCGCTGCGCAACGAAATCCGTCGCGTGTTGAAATCTCTCAGTCCGCGTGAAGCGGAGATCGTGAACGCCTATTTCGGCCTCGATGGCGAGCAGGGTGTTACGATCGAGCAGATTGGCCAGAAATATGACCTTACTAAAGAGCGTATTCGCCAGATCAAGGAAAGAGCCATCAAACGCCTGCAGAAAGCCCGCTACAGCAGCGCGCTGAAAGCATACCTCGGTTAATATTCCGAAAGGAATTTACATAGCAGCACTCCGGTTTTCCGGAGATTTCGGTGGGTTTATTTACAAGTGCAACCTCAGTGGACAAGGGTTGTCAACCTTTAAAAGGTCGACAACCGTCTTCCCTGGGGTTGCCTTTTTTTGTACATATCATCCACACTGCCTCCCGGAACCCGCTTCCTTACGCTATCGAAACTTATTGCCCCCGCCGGGTGTTGTACCGATGGACTTCCGATTTTGATTTCCCCTATTTTTGACGATTATTAAATCCAGATGAGTACCGAAAAAGTTCCTTTACTGATCATAGGCAGTGGCCCCGCGGGTTACACTGCTGCTATTTACGCAAGCCGTGCAAACCTGACGCCTGTCCTCTACCAGGGCATCCAGCCCGGCGGCCAGCTCACCATCACCACGGAGGTTGAAAATTACCCGGGCTATCCCGATGGCATTCAGGGCCCGGAGATGATGGTTGACTTTGAAAAACAGGCCAAACGCATGGGTGCGGATATCCGCTTCGGACTGGCAACGGGTGTTGACTTTTCCAAACAACCTTATCGCGTGCAGATCGATGAAGAAAAATGGATAGAGACTGACGCAGTGATCATTGCCACCGGCGCATCTGCAAAATGGCTCGGACTGGAAAGTGAACAACGTCTGAATGGCTTCGGAGTCAGTGCCTGCGCTGTTTGCGATGGGTTTTTCTTCCGGAATAAAGAGGTAGCTATCGTAGGTGCCGGTGACACCGCTGCTGAAGAAGCTCTCTATCTTTCCAAACTCTGTACGCAGGTGCACATGTTTGTGAGAAAAGGAGAAATGCGCGCCAGCAAAGTGATGCAGGATCGCGTGTTGCAAACGCCGAACATAAAGGTATACTGGAACACCGAAACAGAAGAAGTCCTGGGCGACAAGACCGTGACCGGTGTACGCATAAGAAACAACAAGACCAACGAAATATCCGAGGTGGCAGTGAACGGGTTTTTTGTAGCGATCGGGCATGAACCCAATTCAGCGATCTTCAAACCCTTCCTCGATATGGACGAAGCAGGATATATCATCACTACACCAGGCACCAGCAAAACCAAACTGGAAGGCGTATTTGCCTGTGGCGATGTACAGGATAAGATTTACCGCCAGGCTGTAACGGCTGCAGGCAGTGGTTGTATGGCCGCCCTCGATGCTGAACGATATCTCAGCGCAAAAGGTCTTCACTGATCTAAATGAAACCAGATGGCCCACCCGCTTACCATAGCGCTGAATAATGTAAGATTCCGCGCATATCATGGGTTATACCCGGAAGAACGGCAGAAAGGGAACGACTTCGTCGTAAACCTTAGTGTGATGTATGAACCGGATGTCAAACTGGTGACCAGCCTGGAGCAAACGATCGATTATGGTCAGCTTTTCCGGATCATAGATGAGACTATGCAAAAGCCGGTTGATCTGCTTGAGACGCTGGTGCAATCCATTGCAGCGCGTATCCATAAAGAATTTCCCGCGGTTCTCTCTGCGCGCGTTTCCGTTGAAAAGCTGAATCCACCAATAGATGGATTCAGTGGTTCATCTACTGTGACCTGCGAGGCAAGCTGGATGTAGTAGCCGCAAATCTTAGCATTTTGTGGAGCAATTATTGCGCAGGAGGGAAGTACCTTTAGGCGGAGATGCATCTTATTCTTTAACATTGCAGCAACTTAACACCATTGAAACAGTCGTTTAACATCGCATCAGCCAATACCGGCGACCCGGCAGAACAATTACTTTGCATTCGAATAGGTGAAAGACATGCCGGTTTCTCCATCTCAAGCAATAACCTGGAGGAGGTAATCGAAATATCCATGCATACCGGAACGGATGTGGACGAGGAACTCCTTGATGAAATTTTTACGGGCCGAAATCTGGCCACCAGGCCCTTTGCCCGGGTGGCAGTTTGTTTTGATCATCCCCATCACGTACTTGTGCCGCAGGCGGTGTACCGTGATGAACTGGCCGAAACTATGCTGCATGCGGTGCATCCAGGAGTTGCCAGTTACGGTCATGCCGTTGATCCGGTTACGGGATGGCAGATCAGCAATGTGTATGCAGTTCCGCCATCGATCAGCCACTGGGTACAACAACAGTTCCCGCGAGCTGAACTGCATCATGCACACTCTATCGGCATCCGAACGATCGAAGCCACCAACTTTGAAGGTTCACTCAGTGCCAGCTTTCGCGCGGAGGATTTCGAACTACTGGTGTCAAAAGCAAATAAACTCCTGCTGGCTGAAACATATCCTTATTCAACACCTGCAGATGTGATCTACACGCTCCTCGAAGTCTGCCGGCAGTTCTCCTTTTCCCAGGAAACAGTGCGCGTGGCTATATCAGGGCTCATTGAAAAGGAGTCAGCGCTTTACCGCGAACTGTACCAGTATTTTCTCAATGTCCGGTTCCGCGAACCATCATGGACGCTTGTATCTTCAGAGGAATCACCTTATCCGCCGCATTTCTTCACACCACTTAATGACCTGGCAAAATGCGCATCATAGGAGGAGAGCACGGCGGAAGAAAATTCAATCCACCGGCCAAGATGCCGTTCACGCGCCCGACCACGGACATAGCCAAGGAAGGCCTGTTCAACATGATCCAGCATAAACTGGACATCAGCTCGCTTAAAACACTTGATCTTTTTGGTGGAACTGGCAGCATCAGCTATGAGCTCGCATCGCGCGGTGCTACTGACCTTACCATCGTGGAAAAAGATCCGAAAATGGTGGAGTTTATCACCAAAACCTCGGATACCCTCAGACTGAAGGAACAACTGCGGATCATCCGTATGGATGTGTTCCGCTTTATCGATCAGGCCACAGAAAAATATGATTTCATTTTTGCAGGTCCACCCTATGCACTTAACACCATTGATGATCTGCCAAGGAGAATAGTGGAACGGCAATTGCTGCTTCCCGGAGGATGGTTTGTGCTGGAACATACGCCACGCAATGACTACAAAAAGTTTGAATTGTACAGGATGGAAAAAAATTACGGTACAACCATCTTCAGCATTTTTATCAATGAACTAAATCCCGCTGCCAATGACTAAGGCCGCTGCAAGAAAACTATACAGGGAAAAAAGAATGAAGCTGAGTGGGACAGAGCAAATGAAGGCAGACGACCTGTTGCTTATTCAGTTCCAGGCAGCAGAAATACCTTTTCTTGAATCTTTGCTCACTTACTGGCCCATTGAGGAAAATAACGAGCCCAACACCCATCTCTTCACTGAATTCCTGAAGTTCCGAAACCCGGAATTGAAGGTTTGCTATCCCGTTGCTGATTTCAATAGCGGGAGCATGCAGGCTGTCGTTACGGACGTTGATACGCCATTCGTGCGTACAGACCTGAATATTCACGAGCCCCAGGGAGTAGAGGTGCTGCCTGCTGATCAACTCGACCTGGTATTCGTTCCCCTGCTGGCGGTGGACATGGAAGGTTACAGGGTTGGCTATGGCAAAGGCTTTTATGACCGGTACCTGGCTTCCTGCAGCGATGACTGCCTAAAGATTGGTTTCAGTTATTTCGAGCCGATTAACACCATCGATGACCGCGATCAATTTGACATACCTTTAGACATTTGTATCACCCCAGGTAATGTCTATGTTTTCTAATTATTTTCTTAAATCCTTTCGCATCCTCTTGTTGCCATTTGCACTGGTGTACTGGCTGGTGATTTCCATACGTAATTTTTTATTCGACAAAAGCATTCTCCGATCCACGGGCTTCGGGCTTCCCCTGATCACCGTCGGCAACCTTTCCGTTGGTGGCACGGGCAAGTCACCGATGGTCGAGTACCTGTTGAGACTGCTAGGTAATCGTTTCCAGGTGGCAACGCTGAGTCGTGGCTATAAACGAAAAACAAAGGGTTATGCGCTTGCCAATGAATCAACCACGGCACTGGATATTGGCGATGAGCCCATGCAGTTCCACCTGAAATTTCCCGGCGTCGCTGTTGCGGTGGGTGAGGAGCGGCTGGTAGCGGTTCCGCAGTTGTTGCACGATCGTCCCGGGACTGAAGTGATCATCCTGGATGATGCTTTTCAGCACCGCAGTATCAAAGCGGGACTGAATATTATCCTGACCGAGTACAGCAATCTGTATACCCGCGATTTTTACCTTCCCACAGGGGATCTCCGCGATCTGAAGTCTTCCGCTAAACGCGCCGATGTGATCGTGGTGACAAAATCACCTGAAGATCTTTCGCAGGCGGAACGGACCAAAATAATAAATGAGTTGGCACCTGGTGACTCACAGCAGGTATTCTTTACCAGTGTGGAATATGGTGCATTGTATCATATCCTCCATCACAGTCATTATACACTGGACGATAACACGGAGGTTTTGCTCGTGACGGGTATTGCCAATCCCCGTCCATTGAAGGTATTGCTGGAGGCCAAGACAGGCGCATATCACCTGCTTTCCTATTCCGATCATCATATCTTTACGATAGATGACGTACGTGAAATTGGAAAAAAATTTGCTGCTATCAGTCACGGTAACAAGATCATCCTCACAACCGAAAAGGATGCCGTGCGGTTGATGAAATTCAATTCGGAAATTGCTGAATGGCCACTTTACGTGATACCGGTGCGACACCGATTTTTATTTGACGAAGGAGCGATCTTCGATGAGAAGGTGCTTAACTTTATACAGGCCTTCCAGCGGCCATTGTAAAATTACACTATGGGCAGAAAGAACAGTACGAAAAAGAAGCATAAGCTCGGATCAACCAGCGGTAAAACATTCAAGGGCACACTGGACATCACCCGTTCCGGTATGGGTTTCGTGATCGTCCCGAGTATGGAGACGGACATTCTTATCCGGCCGAATGATTTCAATACGGCGATGCATGGCGATACGGTCATCGTGCGCGTAAAAAATGGAGGCGGCCGGCGTGAACAGGGCGAAGTGATAGAAGTACTGGAGCGCAAACGCAAAGAGTTCATCGGCGAACTTCAGGTCAGCCCGGAATTTGCCTTCTTCGTCGGGGAATCGGAAAAGCCAATGCCTGATTTTTTCATTCCTCTTTCCGCCATAAACGGGGCCAAAGACAAGGACAGGGTGGTGGCCCGGCTGGTGAAATGGGAGAAAGGTGACAAGCGCCCGGTAGGTGAAGTGGTAAGCGTACTCGATGCAGAGAACACGAACGACGCTGCCATGAAAGAGATACTGCTGGAAAGTGGCTTCCCGCTTGAATTTCCTGATGAGGCATTGGAAGTGGCCGCCCGTATCCCAGATACCATCAGCAGCCAGGAGGCAGCCCGTCGCAAAGACGTGCGGGATATCCTCACCTTCACCATCGATCCTGCAGACGCCAAGGATTTTGACGACGCGATCTCTATCCGCAAACTCAAAGATGACCTCTACGAAATAGGTGTACACATCGCCGATGTCAGCCACTTCGTAGAACCGGATAATGCTCTCGATAAAGCGGCCTATCAAAAAGCAACATCTGTTTATCTTCCTGACCGGGTGAACCCGATGCTGCCCGAACATATTTCCAACGTACTATGTTCGCTCAGGCCCGATGAGGATAAACTCACCTTCTCGGCCATCTTCCAGATGAATACAAAAGGTGATGTAAAACATTACTGGCTTGGCCGGACCATCATCCATTCAGATCGCCGCTTCACCTACGAAGAAGCACAGGAGATCATCGAGACAAAAGAAGGCGATCATGCAGAGGAGATCTTATTTCTCAATGACCTCGCACAGAAAATGCGTAAACGCCGTTTCAATAAAGGCGCTATCAACTTTTCTTCACAGGAAGTTCGCTTCAGGCTTGATGAAAATGGCGACCCGATCGGTATAGTGATCAAAGAGAGCAAAGAAGCACATCAACTGATCGAGGAATTCATGTTGCTCGCTAACCGCTACGTTGCAGAACACGTATCAAAGGTGAAGGTGAAAGGTAAAACCCTTCCGTTTCCTTACCGTATCCACGATACACCGGATGAGGAGAAGTTGCTCCCATTCATGGCTTTCGCCAAAAAATTCGGACATAAATTCGACTCATCTTCGCCCGAAGCGATTGCGGCATCGTTCAACCAGCTACTTAAAGATGCGCACGGGAAGCCTGAGCAGCATGTCCTCGAGCAGCTGGGTATCCGCACCATGGCCAAAGCAAAATATACGACCGAGAATGTTGGCCATTATGGTCTCGGCTTTGAACACTATTGTCATTTTACTTCACCCATTCGCCGCTATCCTGACATCATGGTGCACCGCATCCTTCAGGAGGTGCTCGATGGCAAGGCTACACCTGATAAAAAACTGGAAGAGAAATGCAAACACTCCAGTGATCGCGAACGTGCTGCCATGGAAGCCGAACGTGCCGCTAACAAGTACAAACAAGTACAATACATGCGCAATTATGTAGGCGAGGATTTTGACGGGGTGATCAGTGGGGTGGCGAGCTTTGGATTCTGGGTGGAAACCATCGAGCATAAATGTGAAGGACTCGTCAGTGTTAACAGCCTGCTGGAATATGACGAGTTCCGCCACCAGGAAGCTGACTACAGTCTCGTTGGTATGCGCAGCGGCAAGAAATTCCGGATGGGAGACAAAGTCAGGATCAAAGTTGCGGCCGCCAATCTTGGTAAACGCCAGCTCGATTACGAATGGGTAATGACGGCAGAAGATGCTGCAGATGCCCCTTCCAAATCAAAACCAAAAAAGAAAGAAAAACGACAGAACTGATTCATGCATTCATTCGAACAACTTTCCTCGGAATTCTCGGCGCGGTTTGCTCAAAGACATTTCCCCGAAAAACCCGCCACGCTATACAACCCTAATGAATATTTCCTGAAACTTGGCGGGAAAAGGGTTCGACCTGTGCTGTGCCTGATGGGCAATGAACTATTTGATGAAATATCACCCAATGCCTGGGAAGTAGCCACTGCCATTGAATTATTTCACAACTTCACCCTGATCCATGATGATATCATGGACAAAGCTCCTTTACGGCGGGGTATGGAAACCGTTCATACGCGATATGGTGACTCCACCGCCATACTGGCGGGTGATGTAATGCTGGTTGTAGCGTACGATTACCTTAACCGGATCAGGAATTCAATGCTTCACCCGATCATAGAGTTGTTCAACACCACGGCCAAGGAGGTCTGTGAAGGACAGCAGTTGGACATGGATTTTGAGAAAACAACAACTGTTGCGCTGGACGAATACCTGCATATGATCACGCTGAAGACCTCCGTGCTTCTGGCGGCGAGCCTGAAAATGGGCGCCATACTGGGCGGAGCGGGAGAGCGCAACCAGAACCTCGTATATGATTTCGGGAAAAAACTGGGCCTTGCCTTCCAGGTGCAGGATGATTACCTCGATGCATTCGGCGATCCGGCGAAGTTTGGCAAGCAGGTGGGCGGTGATATCCTCTCGAATAAAAAAACATTTCTCCTGATCCACGCCCTGCAAACGGCAAAACCAGCACAGAAACAGGAGCTCGAACGACTGCTGAAAACGGATGGGGAGGGAAAAGTTGAAGCCGTATTGAACCTGTTCCGCGAATGTGGTGTGGATGAATGGGCGGTGCAGCTAAAGAACCGGTTTCTGGATGAAGCACTGCTTCACCTCGATGATATTGCCGTGCTTTCAGCCAGGAAAGAACCATTGAGGGAACTGGCTTACTACCTTGTACAGCGGGAGCATTGAGCCTTCTAACGTTATTCCATAATTTTCCCCTATTTTGAACGACCAAAACTGATGCACTGATGGCTGACATATTCAGAAAGAAATCGATCCCGGCAATTTTACGCGAGGCAGAGTCCGGCCTTACCGATGCAGAGGGGCATACCTCGGGGCTTAAACGTGTCCTCGGTGTGAAAGACCTCACTGCACTAGGCATCGCGGCGGTGATCGGCGCCGGGGTATTCAGCAGCATCGGAAAAGCTTCGGCAGATGGTGGGCCCGGGGTTGTATTTCTGTACATATTCACCGCAATCGCCTGTGGCTTCGCCGCGTTGTGTTATGCCCAGTTTGCTTCTACCGTGCCTGTTGCGGGCAGTGCTTATACTTATTCTTACGTTGCCTTCGGAGAAATATTCGCCTGGATCATCGGGTGGGACCTGTTGATGGAGTACGCCATCGGCAACATCGCGGTTGCCATCTCATGGAGTGATTATTTCACCAATCTGACTTCCAAAGCCGGGTTTCATATTCCCGACTGGCTAACGATGGATTATGTCACGGCCTCGCGGGGATTTGCGGAGGTGAACGAACTTACAACCAGCGGAACCGCGTTATCAGCCATCGATACAGGCTTGCTGGAGCAATCATCTGCCTGGACAAATGCACCCCAGATATTCGGATTTCGCCTTATCATGGATCTCCCTGCTTTGCTGATCGTTGCATTGATCACATACATCGTCTTCCGTGGGGTGAAAGAATCGAGAAATGCCAGCAACTTCATGGTATTGCTCAAACTGGCCGTTATATTCTTTGTCATCGTACTCGGGGCATTTTATATAAACCCCGACAACTGGTCGCCGTTTACCCCAACTGGTATCAGTGGTATCCTGAAAGGTGTGTCAGCCGTGTTCTTTGCCTACATAGGTTTTGATGCAATCTCCACTACCGCTGAAGAGTGCAAGAACCCCCAGCGCGATCTGCCAAGGGGAATGATCTATTCTCTGATCATTTGTACCGTCTTGTATGTTCTTCTCGCACTGGTGCTCACAGGAATGGTACCGTATACCTCCCTCAATGTGGGTGACCCGCTGGCAATGGTGTTCGATGCAAGGGGAATGAAATTCATTTCTGCCGTCATCGCCGTCAGCGCCATCTTTGCCACTGCAAGCGTATTGCTTGTTTTCCAGATGGGACAGCCGCGGATATGGATGAGCATGAGCCGCGACGGATTGCTGCCGAAAATATTTTCAAGGATACACCCGATCTATAAGACACCCTCGTTTTCAACGATCGTAACGGGTTTTGTGGTAGCGATACCTGCGCTGTTCCTGAATCTTGAAACCGTACTGGCATTGACCAGCATTGGTACACTATTCGCCTTTGTGCTTGTCTGCGGGGGCGTGCTCGTGCTGCAGACTAGAAAAAATACGCCGGCATCAAAATTCAAAGTTCCATATGTAAATGGCCAGTTCATTTTCCCCGTGCTGGTGATAGCGGCCATTGCATTGACAGTAAATTATTCTCCAACGCATTTCCAGGAGATTTTTACGCTTGAACGTTTCCCTATGGTCCTGTTCTGGCTTATCTGTATCATCCTGGCTATCCTTTCTTTCCTGAAGAAATTATCGCTCCTGCCTGTGTTCGGCATGATCAGTTGTTTCTACCTGATGGCGCAGGAACACCACTCCAACTGGCTACGATTCCTGATCTGGCTGGGTATCGGGCTGGTCATTTACTTTGCCTATAGCTTCCGAAACAGCAAGCTGAATCGCGCTCCGCAGCAGGCGGAACGGTAAGGTTTTTTGTCCTGGTCTCCAGATAGCTGCCCGGTTTTAATCGGGTGGCTTTCCTATTTTTGCAACATGAAGTACCAGATCGGTGACATTGTGTTGATTCAGCATTCCAATGAAGAAGGTGAGATCATTGATTTCATCAATGATAAGATGGTGATGGTAAATGTCAAAGGCGTGAAGTTCCCGGTATATATGGACCAGATAGATTTCCCCTACTTCAAACGTTTTACGGAGAAAAAGAAGATCCAGCCCAAACAGAAAAAATTCATCGATGACGTACGTCGCGAGAAACCGAAACAGGTAGAGCGGGTAGAAGACGGGGTATGGTTAACACTGCTGCCGGTGATGGATACCGATGAGTTTGGTGACGAGGTCGTGGAGGAACTAAAACTCCACCTGGTAAACCGCACCAACAACACGTATAAATTCATCTACCAGTTGCACTATCTCGGCGAGAAAGATTTTGAGTTAAATAATACGATCCGGCCATTCGAAGATTTTTACCTGCATGATGTGGCGTTTGAAAATATGAATGACAGTCCTTCCTTCAGTTTTGAATTCTCTCTCACCGAACCGGATAAACGCAAAGCCCCTCATTTCGAAGCCGTCATCAAACCAAAACCCAAACAGGTATTCAACCGCATAGAGGAGACAAGAAAGAAGAATGAAGCGACCTTCAGTTACCTGTTGATGGAGAAATACCCCGACAGGCTGGTGGAAGATAAGCTCGAGTTGGGTAAGCTGGCAGCGAGAGGTTTCAAAATGTACAACGCAAAGGAAGCCCGGCAGCACCTGGAGTCGCCCAGGAGTGTTATTGATCTGCACATAGAAAAACTGACGGATAATTGGGAGGGTATGAGCAATTATGAGATAGTGGCCTTGCAATTGAAGACATTTGAAAAGTATTATGAGCTCGCGCTTGCGCACATGCAGCCATCGCTGATTGTTGTGCACGGAATGGGTACGGGCCGGCTGCGCGATGAGATCCATGATCTGCTCAGGTTGAGAAGGGAAGTGAAGTCTTTTGTAAATCAATACGATTCCCGGTTTGGCTATGGCGCCACGGAGATATTCTTCCAGTATTAGTTGTAGTTTTGCAGAAATCATTGTTACAGGACGGATCATCGCGTCCGCTATGCGGAGGAGGAAAGTCCGGACAGCAAAGGGTAGTGCACCGGTGAATAGCCGGGTCCCGTTTCGGCGGGAACAGACAGTGCCACAGAAAATTACTTCCCTGCAAAGGGTAAAGGTGAAAACGTGAGGTAAGAGCTCACGGCGGCAACTGGCAACAGTTGCCGGGGGTAAACCTTGCATGCTGAAATGCCACATATACCATCGCAGAAAGCCGACCCGGCTGAGTTCGTTTACGGCGCGATGGAGGGTAGGCAGATTGAGCCCGGCCAGCAATGACCGGGACAGATAAATGATGATCGCTCCTTGTTTATTAGGAGAACAGAATCCGGCTTACAGGCCTGTAACAACATTATGATGCCGGACGAGTTCCGGCATCACCCTTTTAGTGCCTGCCCGATATAACCTCCGGCTTCCATTAGCCAGGCTATTCCAAGATGCACCATCAAGCCGCCATAAATGGATCGGGTGTGATAGGAAACGATTCCGAGAAGCAGTCCGCCAAAATAGGAACTGATACATTCGCCCAGCGGTTTTCCAAAATGTATGGTACAATAGAAACATGCCATCGGCAGTATAGCATCTTTGCCCACCCATTTTGCAATACCTATCACCAGAAAGCCGCGGAAGAATAGTTCTATAGAGACAAAATCCGATCCATACGAAAGTTCAAACAGGAGTTTATACCACCATGAAGGCTCCGCCCCGGGTGGGAGCGGCAATACGTTGTGCAGTTTTGGATAGGTACGGAGGAAATCGGGTTGTGTGGATGCCAACGCGATGAGCGGCACCATGATGACAAGCATGATAATGTAAGGACGATAATTGACGGAAGATTTATTCAGGCCATAGAAGCCCTCATCGCGATGAAAAATCCTCCACGTGATAACCAGCAACAGTAGCATGATCAACAAGCGAACCGGCCAATAGAGAATCTGGTTCCAGTAATCCATCCAGTGAAGAGAGCTGCCAATGGACAGTTGAGTTTCGATGCTCATTTTCAATGCAAAGATCATTGGCGCGAGCAACAGGCACACCACCAGGCCGGTGCGCATAGCTTCATTTATTTTCTTTGAAAACTGCACAACGAGATGGGGGATGACAAATGCAATAATGAACAACACAACGTGCCCCGTGAACGCTGGAAGCGGCCACAGGCCTGGCGATGTAAGCATCAACTCCAGCCCATGGGCGTAATTGAAATAAATAAGTATACCGGTGAACAGCGAGCAGATCACCAGTGCTCTTTTATCCACTTCCCGCCAGTAGGTGGCTATGTAACCAAGGATATCCTTCATCAGGGTTGCATCAATTTTTCTAAGTGTCCGTTAAACTTTGGATAAACCCGCGCGTCCAAAGATGCAGTAATATTTTCCATAACCCTAAATGTACAAGTATGAAATTAGTTAGTCTGTACCCTATTCGTTTTGCCCTTGTAGCGGCAGCGTCTGCAGTTATATTCGTCTCCTGTCAGAAGAATACTGACGAGGATGTGAATGCGCCGGCAGCTTCAGATCCTGAGCTGGCCGCTGAAATGATGGAGGCTGATGCCTCGTACAATGAAGTACAGGATATTGCGCTCACTGCAGCCGACGAAGAAGGCATTGAAAGTGCAGGTCGCGGCAATGATGTCCGCCTGAACCTGTTCCTGCAATTGCGTCTTCGCATCGGAAACAATGCCTCGATTACAGTATCACCAAATGACAACACGTATCCAAAAACGGTGACAATCGATTTCGGCAATGGAGCGATGGGGGCTGATCTTCGTTCCCGAAAAGGCAAGATCATCCTGCACCTGACTGGCCCGATCCGCGAAGCAGGATCCGTACTTACAATAACACTGGAAAATTACAAAGTAGGACCACTGCAGATAAGCGGTACGAAAGTGATCACGAACCTCAGCGCAAATGGTGAAATCCGCTTCAGTGTGGAAGTGGATGGTGGCCAGGTAAGATTCCCGAATGGCCGGGGGTATGTGTATGAGACCAGCAAATACATCACCCAGGTTGCCGGTGCAGCTACCCAGCAATTGAGCGATGATATTTACGAGATCGAGGGGGAGGTGCATACCACCTTCAGCAATGGCCGCACCGTGACGCTGACTACGATCGATAACCTGGTAAAGAAAGCAAACTGTGCGTGGGTCAGTGATGGCTCACTGGATATTGAAGTTAATGGCGTGGATTTCAGCCTGGATTATCGCTACCCGGCAAATGGTGGCTGCGATAACAAGGCTTTGCTGCAGTGGAATAATAATACAGAGCAAAAGATCGTGATCCTACCCTGATCCGAATAGTATAAGAAAGGGCAAGCAAGCGGCCCGGGAATCTCCCGGGCTTTTTTATGTCCGGCATGCGACACGCAAATCCCGAAACTTCGGGAGCCAAGTGAGCAAAGTTTTATCTTCAATCCAGTCATCCAGCTATCCAGCATCCAGGGTATCCAGCTATCCAGTACCCAGCACCCAGGCCCCAGCACCCAGCCCCCAGGCCCCAGTTCCCAGTATCCAGCCAATCTCCCTTAGCTTTGACCCATGATTCAGTTGACCAGACTTTTGCTTTACTGTTTATTATTATTTCTTATTGCATGCAAACCCGCGATGCAGCTTGCGAAACCTGTTTCTGTCAGCTCGCTGCGCTTTCTCGATGAGTACCAGTTTCCCGGAAAGCAGGTCCTCGACACCTCGGTCATTGGCGGACTTTCAGGCATTGACTATGATGCAAAGAAGAACATCTATTACCTGATCTGTGACGATCCTTCCGCCTATGGACCCGCACGATTTTATACGGCAGAGATTCGCATTGACGATGTTAAGATAGATACCATGGTTTTCACATCTATGGTACCTCTGCTCGATGCCCGCGGCCAGCGGTATCCCGACATCCGCAAAGACCGGGTACATTCCGCGGATGTAGAAGCGATGCGTTACAATCCCCGCACCCGGCAATTGATCAGGTCGACCGAGGGTCAGCGCGCCCAGGGGCCAATGAAAACACAGTTTCAACAACCTGAAGTCGTGATCATGGATATACAGGGACGTTTCCGTGATACATTCCGGCTGCCAGCAAATTTCCGTATAGACAGCATGGAGAAAGGTCCGCGACACAATTCCGTTTTTGAAGGACTGACCTTCCGAAATGATTACCGGGAAATACTGGTAGCCGTTGAAGATGCGCTGTATGACGACGGTCCGCGCGCCGCTACGGGCGACAGCAGCGCGTGGAGCCGCATCGCTGCGTTCGATCTTAAATCCAGGAAGCAGGTTGCGCAATATGCCTATCCCCTGAGTCCCGTACCTAAAGTGCCGGTACCGGCATCCGCTTTCAAGGTAAACGGGGTCACCGACCTGTTATGGATAGGAAGTTCAAATTACCTTGTGATAGAAAGGGCTTGGTCGACCGGTACCATGACCTGCCAGGTGAAATTATGGCTCGCCGATTTCAGTAATGCCACTGACGTATCCGGGATCGCATCTCTGTCATCGCAGCGTCCGCTTGGTCCGGAGGAGCAGGAAACATCCTTCCGGCCGATTCGAAAAAAACTGCTGCTGGATTTTGACACGCTTGGGCGTGATATCTATAACATCGAAGGGATGACCCTGGGGCCTAAATTGTCCAACGGCCGGCAAAGCATTTTCTTCGTGGTGGATGATAATTTCAACGACAGGGAGCGCAACCAGTTGCTAATGTTCGAGATTGTTCCCTGAGCCTGCCGATGCCCGCGAAAAAACTTCCGAATCTGCTGGCCGTTATCTATTTTCACACATATTAACTGCTTATGCGCATCGTTTCTTTTGCACTGTCCCTGCTTGTAACTGTCGGGCTCATCATAGCGCTCAACAGCAAATGGGGTTCTATACCACCACTGGGTAAATTTTTCAGTCCCCAACACGGCTTCTGGCAAAATGCCGAAAGCATTTCGGAGCGCACCGCTGAGACCTTGCATTTTCCTGATCTGCATGGAAATGCTTCAGTCTATTTTGATGAACGCATGGTACCGCATGTATTTGCCGACCATGATGATGACGCCTATTTCATCCAGGGCTTCCTCCATGCGAAGTTCCGTTTATGGCAAATGGAGTTTCAAACGTTCGCGGCAGCTGGGATGGTCAGCCAGGTAACCGGAGCGGGTGATGATGGCCGGTACCTTCGTTATGACCGCAGCATGCGTCGCCTGGGTATGATCTATGCTGCAGAAAGGGCGGTCGAGGAAACCGAAAAAAATCCGCAGGCAAAAGCACAGCAGGACGCTTACACTGCGGGTGTAAATGCCTACATCGACCAGATGAAAGAAAGTGAACTTCCACTTGAATATAAATTGCTTGACTATAAACCACAACGCTGGACAAATCTCAAGACCGCGCTGTTTACAAAATACATTAGTTATGATCTTGCCGGGCATGATGACGACATGGAGTATAGCAATGCCCGCAGTTTCTTTTCGCTGAAAGATTTCGAGGACTTGTACCCAGTGATCCAGGATTCGCTGAAGCCCATTGTACCGGCCAATGCAGAAAACCCATACCCGGCCGTAACGGCATTCGAAGTGAAGAAGCCGGTCACTGCTGATTCAGCATATTTCACTTATCGCAGTGACAGCATCACCAATATTTTACCCAAGCCCGATAAGGATAACGGAAGTAACAACTGGGCCGTATCGGCCATAAAGACCGGCTCCAGTGCGATCCTGTGCAATGATCCACACCTCGGTCTGAATCTTCCATCGATATGGTATGAGATGCAGATCACAACGCCCAACTTCAATGCCTATGGTGTCACCTTCCCGGGGGCACCGAACGTTATTATCGGGTTCAACGATAGCATAGCCTTTGGGTTTACCAACGCGGGGCGTGATGTGAAGGATTATTATGAGATCCGGTTCAAAGATGCGTCTATGTCGGAATACTGGTTCGACAGCACCTGGGTCAAATCGACAAAAAGGGTAGAAGTGATTGGCGTGCGCGGTGGCAAGGACCTGGAGGACACTGTCGTTTATACATTGTTTGGACCAGTTATCTATGATCCCCGCTTTCCCGCATCTGATAAGGACAAAAAAAGTTATGCGGTGAAATGGAAGGCACATGATCCGTCAAATGAGCTGATGATCTTTTATGGATTAAATCGTGCAAAGAATTATGAAGATTATGCGGATGCAATAAAATATCTCGGGTGCCCTGGTCAGAACCCCGTTTTTGCCAGCAAGCGCGGTGACATTGCCATCTGGCAACAGGGCGATTTTCCCGCAAAATGGCGGCGCCAGGGCGATTTCATTATGCCAGGTACCGACAGCAGTTATCTCTGGGCAGGCATCATCCCCCAGCAGGAAAATCCGCACATGGTCAATCCATCCAGAGGCTATGTCAGCAGCGCAAACCAACTGTCCGTCGATTCATCCTATCCCTACTACACCGGCAACAGCTTCCCCGTATATCGTGGCTATATCATCAATCGTTACCTGGATAACATGACGGGGGTTACGGTGGATGATATGAAGAAACTCCAGACCGACAATTACAATGTGAAGGCAGAATTCGCACGGGATATTTTACTTTCCACCGATGCTGGAATGTTGAACAGTGATGAATCGCGTTTCCTGGAAATGTTCCGTAACTGGAACCTGCGCAATGATCCTGCAGAAAATGGAGCGACGGTTTTTCATGTCTGGTGGACAGAACTCGAGAAAAGCATCTGGTCGGATGAGATAGAAAAAGCCGGTGTACCCCTTCCGTGGCCAAATGAAAGCACGCTGGTAGAAGCATTGCACCGCGACACGGCATACCGGTTCGTCGACGATATAACCACGGCGGCAAAAGAGACCCTGCCTGAGCTCCTTGCAGGCTCTTTGAAAAAAGCCACGATAAGGCTCAAAGCGGCGGAAAGTGAGAACAAGCTCGAATGGGCGAAATTCAAAGGCACAAAAGTGCAGCACCTGCTAAAACTACCTGCCTTCAGTCATGCTGACCTTAATATTGGTGGTGGCGCGGGCATAATCAATGCAACCAAACAGGATCACGGTCCGAGCTGGAGAATGGTGATCAATATGGCCACGGTAACGGAAGCTTATGGTGTTTATCCCGGTGGACAAAGCGGAAACCCAGGCAGCCCATACTACGATAACTTTATCCCCACCTGGGTCAAAGGTGATTACTATCGCCTTTGGATCATGACGAAATCCGATGCGATCGACAAACGCGTGCGGGGCAGTATCACATTCTCAAAAACCTAGCACAACGAATATTATGAAATTCATAGCCGCCGTCATCATTACATTGCTACTTTCCTTCATTAGCGGACTTTACCTTCCGTGGTGGGGCATTGCCGTAATCTCGTTTGTTGTTGCGCTGGTGATCCATCAACGCGGCTGGAGAGCTTTTCTGTCGGGATTTCTGGCCTTGTTCCTGCTTTGGATACTGCTTGCGTTATGGCGGGATATTCCCAATGACAGCATCCTCTCATCCAAGATTGGAGACCTGCTTGGTGTAGGCCGTTCCCCCATGCTGGTGATGCTGATCACCGGACTGATTGGCGGGCTTGTTGCCGGGATTGCCGCTTTGACCGGAAGTCTGCTCCGATCCATTCTCCGCAAACGATAATGTAATTCGCATAGAAATCGGCAGTACACATAAAGATTGATTTCACGAAAAAGTTCTTGCAACACTTTTTATTTATTGTAACAAACGCTTGGCTATTTTCGTCACATCAAACTGTTTATGAGAAGAATTTTACTCCTGCTTTTCCTTGCGATCAATTTCAGTTTTGCCCATGCCGGTCGTGTTACGGGAACAATAAAAGATGATAAAGGAAACCCGTTGCCTTATGCCTCCGTAACGGTGAAGGGAACAACCCGGGGCACCACATCCAACAGCGCCGGCGTGTACACACTCAATCTCGACAATGGTTCTTACACCCTCGTTTGCCAGTACGTCGGTTATAGTAAGGTGGAAAAACCGGTAACGATCAGCGGAAAATCCGCCACCGTCGACTTTATCTTACAGGTGCAGGAATACACGCTGGGTGAAGTGATCGTAAAAAAAGGAGAGGATCCTGCCTATGAGATCATCCGGCAGGCGATCAAAAAGCGCGACTATTACAACCGCCAGGTAGATTCATTTACGGTTGACGTTTATATCAAAGGACTATTGCGTTCGCGCGGACTGCCAACCCGGTTCATGGGCCAGAAGATCGAGCGCGACGCGAGTGACGGGCTTGACTCAGCAGGCAAGGGCATTGTGTTCCTTTCAGAATCACTCACCCGCGTGGATTATACAAGGGGTAACATCAAATACAATGTCATCTCCTCAAGGCAGAGTGGGGGAGGATACGGCCTTAGCTTCCCCTTCTTCATCAATTTTTACCAGAACAATGTCAGCGTTTTTGGCGATAACCTGAATCCCCGCGGGTTTGTTTCACCCATCTCCGATGGCGCCATGAACTATTACCGGTTTCGGTACCAGGGAAGTTTTATTGCCGACGGAAAAATGGTAAACACGATCAAGGTGATCCCACGCCGAAAAAATGAGCCGCTTTTCACCGGAACCATCGAGATCACGGAAGACGACTGGAAGATATACAGCATCGATCTGCTGACCACCAAACAATACCAGCTTGAAATGCTGGATACACTTCGCGTGACGCAACTGCATGGGCCGGTCACCGATGATGTCTGGAAAACGAATAGCCAGGTATTGCAGTTTGGGTTCAAGATGATGGGTTTCAACATCGCAGGGAACTTTGTGAATGTCTACAACGATTATAACATCGATCCCGGCTTTGAAAAAAAGCATTTCGGCCGCACCCTGATGAAATATGATACGGCTTTCAATAAAAAGGACAGCAATTACTGGAACGCTATCAGACCGGTCGCACTGGAGCCGGATGAAAAACAGGACTTCATTTTCAAAGACAGTGTTTCAATAGCCCGGGATTCGGCCTGGGGCCTGGTCCGTGACTCCGCAAGTCGCCAACGAAATAAATTTTCACTTAAAAAAATCCTTTGGACCGGCCAGGGCGCGGGGATCCGCGGTAAGGGCACGCATGTAGCCTGGTCACTGAAGCCGCTGATCAGGCAGATGGAATACAATACGGTCGAAGGGCTTTCAATCAATGTAGAACAGTCCTTTGCATTTTACCGGAAGAACATGAAGCGCAACGTGACGCTTGACGTCAACTCCAGGTACGGCTTCAGCAATCAACATTTCAATACATACGGCGTGCTCAACATTGCACCCCGCGGTGCATTTTACCGAAATCGCTATTTGCGTTTTGCGGGTGGTAAGCGTGTATCACAGTTCAACCAGGATAATCCGATCGGCCCATTGGCAAACGCAGTCTACACGCTTACTGCACGAAGAAATTACATGAAGCTGTATGAGAATTGGTTTGGAATGGCTGAATACAACAACCGCCTCGAAAACGGTTTCAGCATGAACTTCTCCTTGCGGTACGAAGACAGGCTGCCGCTGAACAATACCACCGACTTTTCCTTTTTCAAAAAAGACAGGGAAATGATGCCCAATCATCCCTATGAACTTGCAGGCATTCCTTTCAACCGAAACCAGGCCGTCATTGCAGCAGTTACATTGAGCTTTCAGCCCGGCCAGCGATACATCGAGTATCCTAACCAGAAAATGTCGATCGGCTCTGATGCGCCAACCTTTGAGCTGAACTATGAAAAGGGCATCAGGTCTGTATTAGGCAGCGATGCCGACTTTGATAAATGGAAGTTCTCGGTATCGGATAATATTAATTTGAAGCTGCGCGGTGAGTTCAAATATCGCATTGGTGCCGGAGGATTTTTAAACGACAAAAGTGTATCGATCCCGGACTTCCGGCATTTCAATGGCAATGAAACATTTTATAATACCAACTACCTCAACAGTTTTCAACTCGCACCGTATTACCGGTATAGCAATACAGAGCCCTTTTTCCTGTACGGCCATGCAGAACATCATTTCAATGGCCTGCTGACAAACAAAATCCCCCTATTCAACCGGCTGAAATGGCACCTGGTCGGTGGCGCAAATACGTTCTATGTAAACAAGGATAACTATTACCTGGAACTATTTGCAGGAATCGAGAACATCTTCAAAGTGATACGGGTCGATTTCGTAACCGCCTACCAGCAGGAAACGGGGAATAATTTTGGAGTACGCATCGGGTTTGGCGGACTGATAGGGGGTAAGCTGCGGTTTTCGAGTGGACAGTAGGAACCGGATGCGGGCCTGCCTGGCGAAGCGGAGGTAGGATGCTGGGTGCTGCAGGTTTGGGTAGTGCGAATGAACACCTGCCGCCGCTGTTGGTGTTCGGTCTTCCGACCCTAACAAAATGAGGGCTCCCACCAAAAGCCCGGAGCACGCCATGAGGACTTTTGACTGTTAAGTTTTGAATTTGGGTTATCGCTGTCAGACTTTTTATTTGAGCTTCCATTTCCCCGGACTAAAGTCCGGGCTATGAAATTGTCCGACCGGCGGGCTAAAGCCCTTGTCGAATGTGGGCATCCTCGAATCGCCTGCGTGCCCGGTGTCTTGAGGAAAAGATTCGTGCTCCTTTTTTCATTTTTAATTTTTAGTTGTGTCTTTGCTCCGTTTCCCGAAGCTTCGGGATTTGCGTGAAACCGTTGGGTGAACTCAACCTCAACCTCAACCTTAACCTCAACTTCCCCTACCTTTGCACCGGAATTTGGTTCAGCCTGCAACTGACCGATTAGCAAACTTCTTCCCCTGAAAGGAAGACAAATCCGAAATAATGGCTTTACACAACCGCGTTTCCCGGCGCGAACTGAAGGAGCGTATCCAGCAGGATCCGACTCCGCGGCAGACAATCTCATTTTATTGTTATTTCCCCATTGAGGAGGTCAGCACTTTCCGTGATGAACTTTATCGCAAATTGGCCGCCCTTGGTGTATTGGGCCGAATCTATGTAGCTCACGAAGGCATCAATGCGCAGATAAGCATTCCCGCAGCGAACACGGACGCGTTCCGCGCCTGCCTGGATCAGTATGAAGCACTCAGGGGAATACGATTGAACGTTGCAGTGGACGACGATGGCAAATCCTTCTACGTCCTCGACATTAAGGTCAGAAAGAAGATCGTAGCGGACGGCATTGAGGATCCGGCTTTTGATATGCAGAACAGGGGGAAATATGTGGACGCTGAAGGATTCAACCGGTTGACCAATGATCCCGACACCGTCGTCATCGATATGCGCAATCACTACGAGTATGAAGTAGGGCATTTCTCCAACGCCATCGAAATCCCGTCGGATACTTTCCGCGAGCAATTGCCCATGGCCGTGGACATGATGAAAGATAACAAGGACCGGAACATCATCATGTACTGCACTGGCGGCATCCGTTGTGAGAAGGCATCGGCTTACATGCTGCACAACGGTTTCACCAATGTCTTTCACCTCGAAGGCGGCATCATCAACTACACCAACCAGGTGAAACAAAAACAACTGGAAAATAAATTCAGGGGAAAGAATTTCGTATTCGATCAACGCCTGGGTGAACGGATAACGGATGAGATCATCGCCAATTGCCATCAATGCGGTAAGCCTGCAGATACACACGTGAACTGCGTCAATGATGCCTGTCACCTGCTATTCATTCAATGCGATGAATGCCGGGAAAAATTTCAAGGCTGCTGCAGCGACGAGTGCAAAGAGTTTATCCATCTTCCGCCTGAGGAACAGAAAGAAAAACGCGCTGGGCTCGACAAGGGAAGGAACATCTTTAACAAGTCGAGAGTGCGAATGGAAGAGCTGAAGAGGATGGACAAACAGTCTGAATGATCGTTAACGCCGGGATTAATCCCGGCGTTATAGCACCAAGGAATTCTACACTAGTTCATCCCCACCCATTTCAGGCAAACCGGTTTGCCAACCGCGATTCTTTTACCGGTATCTTTCAATTGTCCGGTGGCTTTGCTGCGCTGAAAGACCACGATCTCATCCTTTCCCTGGCTGCCAGCCAGCAAATATTTGCCGGTTGGGTTGATGGTGAAATTTCTCGGTGCGCTGCCGACATCGTGATGGCTCACCAGCCGGAGGGCACCATCAGCTTTGTGTATCTCATAGACGGCTATGTCATTGAAATCACCACGGTTCGATGCATAAAGGTATTTTCCATCTTTGGACACATGGATGTCCGCACTTCCCGCAAACCCCGAAGCGCCGGGTTTTACCGTACTGATCCGCTGGATCTTTTCGAATTTACCATCGTTATTGCGGTACACGGTAACATGCCCGGTCAGTTCTTCAATCGCGTAAACAGTCTTGCCATTTGGTGCAAAGTCAACATGACGGGGTCCTGCACCCGGCTCCGAACCGAGAAACGGTTGTGAGGCAGGTGTCAGGCGACCGGTTGCCGCATCAAATGCATAGACCATGATCTTGTCGATGCCAAGATCAGGAACAAGGAGAAATTTATTATCCGGTGAAACATAGGTAGCATGCACGTGTGGTTTTTCCTGGCGCTGTTTATTGGCTCCGGAGCCTTCGTGTACGATCGTCTGCGTGGCTTTTCCCAGGCTGCCATCCGGCTGAACGGGCAGCACAGACAATGAGCCGCTGCTATAATTTGCCGTGAACACCCATCTCCCGGTCTTATCTACATCCACATAACAGGGATGGTCACCTTCTGTAGATTGGGTATTGATCAGGGTCAGCCTGCCGGATTGCTTATCGAACCGGTACGATGACACTTTCCCGCCTTTGCCACCATTTGCATCTTCATGCACGGCAAACACAAATTGTTCGCCGGGGGATACCGCCACAAACGATGGGTTGGAGGTTTCCGTCACACTAACCTCTGTGGCCTCGCCGGTCCGGTGGTTGAATTTGAAGACATATATGCCTTTACTTTTTCCACCCGTATAGGTGCCGGTTATGAGGTAGCTCTCCTTCGGCTTTGGCTGAAAAAGAAAGAGCGGAAGCATCGCAGCAACAAATAAATTTTTCATACGGTTAAATTACATAGAAGTTTAGAAGGCTGCTATAAAATCTTTAACACTTGGCAATTGATTTTAATTGACTTTAACAAGCACCGATGAAACTATTGCTTGTATGGCACGGTCTTATCATTATTAGAAACAACAGCAATTATTAACGCTTAAATTCCGACAAATGAAAAAGATTTATACTTACCTGTCCGTTGTGCTTGTAGCAAGTTTATTACTCGCAGCATGTTCCAAAAGAGGCGGTGGTTATGCCCACGATGATGGCTATGATTACTGGTTGCGCCAGGAAAATGGTGTAGTGGTGTACAGCGATACCTACTGTCCATATTACGTGGTCGAAACTTATGATGGCTATACCATCATACGCGCCACATCAGGTTATACTCCTTATGAAGGCGACGAGATCTATGGTGATCTCAGCCGCCGGGGTTACCGTGATTTTCTGAACTATACAGATGATATGATCATCCGTGGTGAAGTGACAGACTACTGGCTGAGCTATGCTGATGCCCAGTATCTCATCGACAACCTTTGCTATACCTATGGTAAAGGTGGCGAGAAGAAAGTGATCAAACAGGGATTGTTGAAAAAGAAATAAGCAGCCTTCCTTTCTCAGAACGCAGCCCCAGGGTTGCGTTTTTTTATGCCCGGAGTTTTGCGAGTGAAGCCATGACCCGCTCCTGGATCTCGTTATCATCCATGGGGGTGGGGACAAATTTTTCCCCGATCACTTTTTCATACAATTCAATGTATCGGGCAGAGATGGTGTCCACCCACTCATCATCCATTGCAGGAACCACCTGGCCTTCTTTGCCCATGAAGTTCTTGCTGATCAGCCATTCCCGTACAAACTCCTTGCTGAGCTGTTTCTGGCGCTCGCCTTTTACCTGGCGCTCTTCAAATCCATCAGCATAAAAGTAGCGGGAGCTGTCGGGTGTATGTATTTCGTCCATCAGGTAGATGGTATCCCCAATTTTACCGAATTCGTATTTGGTATCGACCAGTATTAGTCCCTGCCGCGCAGCAATTTCCCGTCCACGTTCAAAAAGTTCCAGAGCATACTGGGACAGGACATTCCATTCATCCGCGCTGGCCAGGCCCTGGCGGATGATCTCATCGGGGGAGATGTCTTCGTCATGACCCTGTTCTGCTTTCGTAGAAGGGGTGATGATGGGGGTGGGGAAATAATCGTTTTCTTTCATCCCTTCGGGCATGGCAGCACCGCAAAGTACCCGTTTGCCGGAGGCATAGGTACGCCATGCATGACCGGTCAGGTTCCCACGAACCACCATTTCAATCCGGAATGGGGTGCATTTACGTCCCACAGATACCATGGGCGCCGGTACATCCAGCAACCAGTTGGGGCATACGTCCCGGGTGGCATGGAGCATATAGGCAGCGATCTGGTTCAGCACCTGGCCCTTGAAAGGAATGGGGCGGGGGAGGATCACGTCGAAGGCAGAGATCCTGTCGGATGCGACCATGACCAACAAGTTGTCAAAAGTATAAACGTCACGGACCTTGCCACTGTAAAAAGCGGTCTGACCGGGGAAGGAAAAACTAGCCATACCCGAAAGTAAGATGTTCAAAAAAATGACCCTTCAGAAGAGGGTTCAAGATTTCAACATTTTATTCTTTCTCCTTAAAAATTAAATTTTTAGGAGAACATTACAATGCTTATTTTTCCGGCCAATTCCAAACCAAAATTGCTTATTTATGAGAAAAAGCTTTCGCTTTTTGGCTGTCTCTTTAATTGCAAGCCTGTTTTCGATTGCTGCTTTTGCGCAAAATGTTACCGTCAGCGGTACGGTGCGTAACAGCTCTACAAAGGAACTGGTGCAGGCCGTCTCGGTTGTAGTCAAAGGATCAACGCAGGGCACCTATACCAACGCAAACGGCGAATTCAGCCTCTCCGTCCCCAAATTACCCGTTACACTTGTTTTTAGTTCAGTTGGATACGACAATTACGAGGTCAGCGTCTCTGATGCAGCAGCGAAGATTGAAGTTGATTTTACCCCTGCCAGCACCCTTGGCCAGGAGGTAGTGGTTGCCGCGACCCGTACGCCTACGAGAATACTGGAATCCCCGGTTACCGTTGAGCGCCTTAGCAGTGCTACTCTCCGTAACGTACCTGCACCAAGTTACTACGAAGCGCTCGCCAACCTCAAGGGCGTAGATATGCATACGGCGAGCCTTACCTTCCGCACGGTTACTACCCGCGGATTTGTCAGCTCCGGTAACACCAAACTTAACCAGCTCATCGACGGTATGGACAACCAGGCACCGGGCCTGAACTTCTCTGTTGGATCCATCATCGGCCCGACAGAACTGGATGTGGACAACGTCGAATTACTTGCAGGTGCTTCTTCCGCCCTCTACGGATCCGGCGGTATGAACGGAACCATCCTCATCACCAGCAAGAACCCTTTCAAATACCAGGGCCTCAGCTATAACATCAAGCAGGGGATCAACCACATCAACGATGAGAACCGTGGCGTTGCTCCTTACTACGACTGGACCGTACGCTACGCTAAAGCATTCAAGAATAAATTTGCCTTCAAGGTTTCAGCACAGCTCATCCAGGCACAGGACTGGGAAGCAGACGACTATCGCAACGTATCCCGCACCAACGTACTCAGCAAGGTGATCGGCGGTAATCGCGGCAACGACCCGAACTATGATGGCGTGAATATGTACGGAGATGAAACCTCTGTGAACATGCAGGGTGTAGCAATGAACGTACAAAACCTCACCCGCCAGGGTATCCTCAATGCTACCGGTAACACAGTAGACATCGTGGCCCTGCTGAACAATGCTCTTCCTGCGAACGCCTCCCCGGCACAGATCAGCGCTTTCATCGGCAGCCTCCCCGCCGCTATCCGTGGTTCTGTTACCAACCTGATCCCATTCTACTTTGGTCTGCGTAACAATGCCATCCCTAATCAAAACGTATCCCGCGAAGGTTACAAAGAAAGAGACCTGGTAGATTATAATACATACAATGTAAAACTTGCCGGCGGTCTGCACTACAAGATCACCGACAAACTGGAAGCATCCTGGAACACCTATTTCGGTACAGGTACAACCGTGTACACCGGTGCCGACCGTTACTCACTGCGCAACCTGAAGATCGCGCAGCACAAACTGGAATTACGCGCGAATAGCTGGTTCATCCGTGGTTATACCACACAGGAAAATGCAGGAAACGCTTACCAGGCGACAGCACTGGGACGACTGCTGAATGAAGCATACAAGCCCAGCACAACCTGGTACCCACAATATGTTGCCTCTTTCTACAGCTACATGCAACAGGCTGGTGCCGGTGGAGCCAACAGCTACCAGCAGGCTCATGCATTCGCCCGCCAGTATGCTGATACAGCCGGTGGTACAAGACGCCTGATGCCTGGCACAGCAGCGTTTAACAACGCGAAAGAAAACATCATGAACACGCCGCTTCCGGTAGGAGCGAAATTCCTTGACAAAACTGACCTCTGGGTAGCAGAAGCACAACTCAATATCTCAGACGCCCTCCGTTTTTCAGAAACCATCGAAGTACTCGTAGGTGGTAACTGGAGACAAAACGTGCTGAATTCAGAAGGTACACTGTTTGCCGACCAGGCTGGCCCGATCAAGGTTTCAGAATATGGTGGTTATGTACAGTTGAAAAAGAAGATCATCGAAGCACTGACCCTGACCGCTTCAGGCCGCTATGACAAGCATGAGAACTTTGACGGACGCTTTACGCCACGCGTAACGGCTGTGATCCAGGTAGCGAAAGACAACAACATCCGCCTGTCTTACCAGACTGCGTATCGTTTCCCAACCAACCAGGATCAGTACATCGACCTGAACACGGGTTCTGCCCGTCTCATCGGTGGTCTGCCTGAGTTCCAGGACAAATATGATCTCGCCAATGGTACTTACACTGCTGAGAGCGTAGCCGAAGCAAGAGCTGCCGGTAATGCCGGTCTGCTTCAGACAGCATCGTTTACAGGTATGAAACCAGAAAGCGTGGCGTCTTATGAGATCGGTTACAAAGGACTTCTTTCAAGAAGACTCCTGATCGATGCATACGCTTACTACAGCCAGTACACCGACTTCCTCGCACGTACTGCTGTGGTAAAAGCCGCTTCTGCAGCCGCTGCACTGGATCCAGGTCAGTCTACCAACTTCTCTTACCAGCAAAATACTTCCACCAAGGTGAAAACCTACGGATGGGGTATCAGCATCGACTACCAGGCGATCGGTAACAACTTCCTTTATGGAAACGTATTCTCTGATGAGATCCGCGATCTTCCTCCAGGATTCATCTCGTTCTTCAACGCTCCGAAATACCGCTTCAACATCGGTCTGAGAAATGACAATATCTACAAAGGCGTTGGTTATAACGTGGTGGTAAAATGGCAGGATAACAACTATTATGAAGGAACCTTCGTAACCGGTACACTCCCTTACTTCACCTGGGTTGACGCACAGATCAGCTATCGTCCTGCTCAGACAAAGAGCGTGTTCCGCATTGGTGCAACAAACATCGGTAACAACTACTACCGCACAGGTTATGGTAGCCCTGCGGTGGGTGGTCTGTACTATGTTAGCTACGGATACAATCTGTTCTAAGAAGGAATGGTTATAATATTGCAAAGGGCGTCTCATTCGAGGCGCCCTTTTTTAGTTTCACGGCTTTTTTGCGTTCTTAATTTACTTGGCGCCTTTGCGTGAAATATCGAGTGCAACTACTGTAGAGAGCAACCCGAAGAACCGATCAGCACTCCCTTGTGCCAGACCTGCAAAACATAATTCCCTTTCAGGAAATCATCCGGGTCAAGAGTAAACTGTAATTCCTTCCGCTCACCCCGTTCATAATCGAACCGAACCATGCGGGTAAATGCTTTACGGCCTTCCTGGCGGGTCTCAAACTGGCCGGAGTTCCAGTTCACATTCTGCAGCACTTTTTTATCCGGCTGGATAACCAGGACGGCGACTTCTGCTCCGTTGTAATCGTTGACGTTATTTTGAAGCACGAAGGAAACGATGAACTTATCGGCTTTCTTCGCAACGTTGGTAGGGTCTTCCCGGTCGCCACGCACATCCACTGCCGAAAGCCTGATTTCTGAAGCGACAAAGATGGCAGCAAGCCCAACCTTTTCCTGTAAGACGGTATTTTCATCACTGAGCCGCCGGATGTTCTTCTGAAGACTGTCGGCCGTTTTTCCAAGTTGATCCAGTATGCCCGTCAGATGTTGCTTTTCCTCTTCCATGCTTGTATTCCGCGCCCGGAGCGACGCAACCAGTTGTTGCAGTTCGTTGATCTTTTCACGGGCGGTGTCGAGGTCTTGCTGAGAGACCGATGTTTTGGAAAGGATGGAGCCAATTTCCTGGCGGAGCTGGTTGATGACCGCAACGCGACCTGACAGGTCCTGCCGGAGGGAGTCGGCACTTGATCTCGTGGAATCCAGGCGGGCGTCCATCGTATGGATCGTGTTTGTAAAAATGAGGGAGAGCGAGTCCCGCACTGCTGCGGCAACCGCGGCGGAATCACGGACAAAGACCTCGTTCCGGATCCGGGTATACCGGGTCTTGTCATAGATATGATAGACCCAGGTGGCAACCAGGCCTGTGGACAGCAGTATGAGCAGTAATGGTCGTATATCTCGCATAGGCGGCTATGGAAAGATAATCATTTCCATGAATGCGATGGAGGAGGGGATGGGCATAAAAAAAACCGCCTCACTTGGAAAGCGAGACGGTCGTGTTGCAGGAGTGCAACTGCTTTTAACCGAATAAACCACCTTTTTTCAAAGTTCTCACGCCTTCTCCGATCTTGAAGCCATTGTGATAAACCTCAATCTTATAGTCACCCCTTTGGAAATCCGCCTGGCGGATAGGGAATGAAAGTGCTTTACGAGTGCCTTGTTCGTATTCTACCGGAACACGGGCAGTGAACGCTTTATCGCCTTCAGTACGGGTGGTCAGTGTACCTGATCCTACAGCAGCATCAGAAACAACCTTTCCGTCAGGAGCAGTCACGATGATATACATATCAGCAGGACCGGAGCGGGCGATACGGTTTTCGATATCGAAAGAAACTACGAGCTTGTCAACACGCTTAGCGGTTGTGGTAGTTTTCTCTTTACCATTTTTCTTTTCATTTACTGGCGTGATCGCAATGTTGGATGCACTGAAAGTAGACCCTACATCAACAACTTCAGCAAGCGCTTCCTTTTCAGTGGCTGAAGTGGTCAGGTTTTGCTCGAGTACTTGTTTCTCAGCCGTCAGTTGAGAATTGTTGGCGGAGAGCTCCTGGTTTTCACCTGTCAGGCGGGAAACTTCTGCTTCCAGGCTGGCGAGCTGATTGTTCAGGTTAGCGATCATTGATTGCGCTCTTTTCAGATCAGCAGCTGTAGCATTCTTATCGTTCAGGATCCTTTTGATCTCTGCACGATTTGATTCAATTTGCTTTTGCAGCTCTGATTTCTCACCCTGGAGATTGTTGTTGGCGCCAGTGATGGAATCAAGACGGAGCTCAGCTTCATCGTACATCAGCTTGAGTGAGTCACGCTGACTCATGTAGCTTTCAGATTGAACCTGCGCTGTCTGGATTTGCTCACCAGATTTGTTTTTATCCCACAGGAGGTATCCCCAAGTACCAAGCAGGCCTGCAGCAAGAATACCGATCAGCAGATTTTTATTGCCGCGGTTCTGCGGAGCAGGCGGTTGATTGGGCGGAGTCGCAGATGGATAATTCGTGTTTGTCATACAAGATGGTTTTAATTGAAGTATGAGTTTAGTAAATGAATATCGATCAAACAATGGGTTAGTTTAACAGCGGATATCCATTCGGCACATGGATTCCGAAAACCGTGCCAGAAACAGGTAGTTGCATGTGCAAAAGTTAATTCCTGAACTTTTTGCGACCCGGTTAAACGCTGTATCTTAGCGCCTTATGGCGGTTGACAAAATCATAGCGGATTGGAAGAGCGGCAGTTTCAGACCGGTTTACTGGCTTGAAGGCGAAGAAGAATACTTCATCGACAAGGCTGTAAGTTATGCCGAATCAGCTATACTTAGTGAGAGTGAAGCTTCGTTCAACCTGACTGTTTTTTACGGTCGTGATACTACGTGGCCGGATGTGATCAACGCCTGCCGGCGTTACCCTATGTTCTCGGAACGACAGGTAGTGCTGGTAAAAGAGGCGCAACACATGCGCGATATCGAGAAGTTGGAACCTTATATCGAAAACCCGCTCGGATCAACTATCCTGGTTGTTGCTTATAAGGATAAGAAGGTGGATGGCCGCACAAAGTTTGCGAAAGTGCTGAAGGAAAAAGCGGTCTTTGTTACAACCAAAAAAATGTACGAGGATAAGCTGCCGGAGTGGACGCAGGAGATGGCTAAATCAAAAGGCTTCACGCTTTCGCCGAAAGGCCTGGCTCTCCTGGTAGATCATATTGGCAACGATCTGACCCGGCTGGAAAATGAGATCGACAAGATCAGCGTTAACCTCGGTAAGAAGAAAACGATCACGGAGGATGATATCGAAGAATTTGTCGGCGTAAGCAAGGAGTTCAATGTATTTGAATTGCAGGCTGCCATTGGCCGGAAGGACCTTCCTGCAGCGATACGGATCGTCCAGTATTTCGAGTCCAATCCCAAGGCTGGCCCGATCCAGTTGATCCTGCCGTCGCTGTACGGATTTTTCAGCAAGGTGTTCATGATATTTGCCGCGCCGTCGCAGGACGAGCGGGCGGTAGCGGGTACCATTGGTGTCAATGCCTTTTTTGTAAAGGACTATATCCAGGCCTCCCGGGCCTACGGCTATGAGGGAACGGAGCGGATCCTGCTTCTCCTGCACCAGTACAACCTGAAAAGCATCGGTATCAACAGTTCGGGCGCCGGCGATGCCGCGCTGCTCAAGGAAATGCTGGTAAAAATCATGTCCTGATCTTGCCGAAATAGATTTTCTTTGTGCAACTATTCCCCCGTAATTTGAATCTGCATATAAATTCTAAAAAAACAAGATGAAACAACTTTCCCTGCTGCTTGTGGCGGCATGTGCGCTTTTCCTGACCAGTTGCGACACCACCCGTGAGATTACCATTAACGAAGATGGAGGCGGCACCGTGGTGACGACTGCCGATATGAGTGCCCTTATAGGGTTGGCAAAAATGGCCGGCCAGGACAAAGACATGGATAAAATGAAGGATGCCGCAAAGGATACCACCATGTCCCTGGCGAACATCGTAGACAGTGTTCAGGGCTTCACCGCAGAAGAAAAGGCGCTGGTGAAGAATGGCACAGTAAACCTGAAGATGAACCTTGATGACGAAAAATTCCTGATCAAGGTAGCGATCCCTTATACAGGTATGGACAAACTCGGCCAGGTAGAGCAACTCTCCGGGAAGATGCTCACGCAGAGTATGAAGAAAGCCATGGATGCTGCCGGCGAAGAAGCAAAGCAGCAGATGGGTGAGGAAGAAATGCCGGAAGGATCACTGGATGATTATTTCACGATGACTTACACCAAAGGAAAGATCAGCCGTACGCTGAATGCCGCGAAATATGCAGACCTGGATAATGACAAGGGAATGCAGGCGATGAAGGAAATGTCGCAGCAGGGTATGCCGGTGACAACGACGTTGATCTTCAACCTGCCCAAGGCGGCGAAGAAAGCGGAAGGCAAGAATGTGAAGTTGTCTGACGATAAGAAGAAAGTAACGATCAATTCAGACCTGGATGATTTCTTCAGTGATGGGAAGAAGCTGGAGTTTGTGATTGAGTACTAAGAAACCGAAATAAGATATTCAAAGACCGTCTGTGAAGGCGGTCTTTTTTGTTTAGTTTCCCAAAGACGAGAACTGCAATAAACCATCCACTAGTCCCCGTATATAAAGGGGAGGCGAGATTCCGATTGAATACAAAAATCATTGTCAGATTATTTTATTCTTAAATATCAGAGGGCTTCTGAAATGATTTTAATAAAAACAGTGCTGGCACTTTTTTTATTGTCCGATTTTATCCCATCTTCATGACCGCAACCACTGCTATCTGATGCTGCTACTAAAAAAAATTCTTTTATTGTCAGGCGTTCTTGCCTGCGCGAAACTGTATGCTCAATCCGGGCAGGGGGCGGACTCTCTTTCTATTTCTACGTCTTATGTTTCGGCGGTAGCAGATCGGGCGGGAAAGCTGGAGGCTCGTCTGGATAAGGAGGGGAAGAAGGTATTGCATAAGTTTCAAAAGCAGGAAGAGCGCATCCTGCGTAAACTCTACAGAAAGGATTCGGTCAGAGCGAGAGCATACGAAAAAGCTATGGGTGACCAATACGCTTCCTTACAAGAACGCTTGATGTCACGAGCACCGCTTCAGCAATATATTCCATCGCTTGATACGATAACGTCTTCACTGAATTTCCTTAACCAGGCTCCTAGCTTCCTGAAGGGTGATGCAGGTGCAAAAATAAAAGACGCCCTCGGTAAGGTTGACGGATTAAAGTCCCAATTGAGTCAGGCGGAACAACTCAAGCAGTTTCTTAAGGAACGAAAAAGCTATATCCGCCAACAACTCGGTGATCTTGGTTTTGTGAAAGAGCTGAAACAAATCAATAAGCAGGCATATTATTATGCCGAACAACTTGCCGGGTACAAGGAAATGCTGAAGGATCATAAGAAAGCAGAGCGCAAGGCGCTTGAGTTGCTCGCTAAGAGTAAGCCGTTCAAGGATTTTATGCGGAAACATAGTCAGTTGGCCGCGCTGTTCAGAATGCCGGGGGATCCCAACGATCCCACGCAGATGACGGGGCTGACGGGCCTTCAGACGCGCGCCCATGTGAACGGACTTATTCAACAGCAACTCACCGCTGGTGGTCCCAATGCCCAGGCACAGTTCCAACAAAACATGCAGGAAGCTCAGAGCCAATTGAGCCAGTTGAAAGACAAAGTCGCTCGGCTTGGCAGCAATAGGGCCGACATGGATATGCCCGAAGGGTTCAAACCGAATAACCAGAAAACGAAGCGATTCAAAGACCGCCTGGAGGTTGGAACCAATATGCAATCGCAAAAATCGAATGGGTGGTTCCCCACTACAACTGACCTGGGCCTTTCAGTGGGTTATAAACTGAATGACAAAAGTGTAATAGGAGCAGGCGCGAGTTATAAGCTCGGCCTTGGAGCGAACATCCGCAATATCAATATTACTCACCAGGGCCTGGGTCTGCGCAGCTTTATTGATTGGAAGCTGAAAGGATCGTTCTGGGTAAGTGGGGGTTACGAGATGAACTACCGCAGTGAGATCAACCGGATTGAAGTGCTGAATAATTATTCCGCCTGGCAGACGAGCGGGTTGGTGGGAGTGAGCAAGGTGATATCACTCAAAACAAAATTTTTCAAAAAAACAAAGGCGCAGTTGCTCTGGGACTTTATGAGTTACCAGCAGGTGCCAAAAGCCCAGCCGATTGTGTTTAGGGTGGGGTACAGTTTTTAAACTTCTTTGCTGTATTACATGATGAAACAGGTTTTATTGATATGCGCCGGAGTTCTTTTCAGCAATTTATTGCCTGCCCAGGATGGCAGCAAACTGCGAAACAATTTGCCCGATTACATTCCGCCTACGCCGGAAGCCGTGTCTTTACTGAAGGCTGATAACCTTAGCGTGGGGTATACTACCGGTTCACCAAACATCAACATACCGCTATTTACGCTTTCACAGAGCGGTTATCAGTTGCCGGTATCCCTGAATTATGCCTCTACAGGGGTGAAAGTAGACGAGTACGCCAGTTCGGTTGGTATGGGATGGTCGCTTAATGCAGGTGGGGTGATTAGCCGGACAGTAGCCGGCTTACCGGATGAAACCCGGTCATCTACTTACATCACAAATTTTAATGCACCTAGCCCTTCTACGCAAAACCAGGCATTGCTGGATTTCCTTAACAACACCGCTGATAAAGAGACGGATGTATTCTCCTTTAGCTTCCCTGGATTTTCGGGCAAGTTTTATTGGGATCAGAACCGTATACCTGTACAGTTCTCAAAACAGAATCTCAAGATTGAAAACATTACCGATGGCTTTTCTATCACGACAGACAATGGAACACAATACATTTTTACCGAAAAAGAAATCAGCACTAATCGCAACCCATACGGGGAGAATTGTTCGAAGCCCGCTGCCGGAACTTCTATAACGACCAGTTGGTATTTAAAAAGAATTATTTTACCCTCTCGCAAGCGGGAGATCACTTTTTCCTATATCAACTCGGATGTCGAATTTGAATCGGGCATCTCTCACTCCCTGACCAAAGTAATGAACGTGGATGGTGGTGCTTACTGTAGTCCGAACGTTTACACGTTTACTGAGTGTATTCCCCGGCAAACCGTCGCCTCCAAATTTATTTCAACTATTGAGACCTCTGATGGTGAAAGAGTATCGTTTTCCTACGGCACAAACCGCACCGATCTTTATGGCGGCAAGCGGCTCGTCGGTGGCCGGTACTTCAACCGCAATGGAAGATTAATAACAGACGTCGTTCTCTCCAACTCATACCATAGCTCCCGGCTGTTTTTGGACAATGTAAAAATTCAGGGATATGCCAGCGGAACAAGCGAGCCTTTTGCACGGTACAGCTTCGAATACAACAATTCGACGTCATTACCGGCCAGGCTGTCCTTTGGGCAGGACTGGTATGGATATTACAACGGTAAAACTTCCAACCCGAGTTTGATACCGATACTCAATTCTGGTGACGTCAACTATGCTACGTTTAACAATGGGACGGGTGGTGGTGCAACAACTTTCGGCGACCGTTCGGTAGACACGACCTATTGTAAACGAGGTTTACTAACCAGGATCACCTATCCCACCGGGGGATTTGATGAGCTCGATTATCTTGCCAATCGCTTCGCCCAATCAGGCGGCGGGGAACGGCTCGCGGGAGGCAGTTCTGTTCAACGAATAAGGTCTTATACATTTTCTGGGAATAAAGTATTGGAAAAGCGATTTTATTACCGGTATTTGACTGACCACTCGTCCTCCTCCATGCTGATCAATGACAACATGATTTTCAGTACAACATCCAGTACGATGTCGCCAGGCAGCTATCCGCTTTGCCACGGAGCCGGTTGCAGTTACGCAACAGTGACATCGAATTCGCAATTGCCCTTGCAACTATACAATGGTCAGCATCTTTATCACAAATTCGTTACGGAATGGACAGAGGAATCGGAGACAGAAAACAACGGCTATGTCGAACACACTTACTCATACTTCGGTAGTTTCCTCCCAAATACGCTTTGGGGAAGTGCGATACTCGGCACATCTTTTAATGTTGTTGTAGAGCCTTTCCGCGGTGAAACGCTAACCCGCGTGTTTAAGAAAAACGGAGGCGGGTATGAACTTGTAAAAAGCACCGAACATGATTTGGTCAATTATAGCACGGGCTTTATAGACAATTATGTTATTCGTAAGAATTATATAAATTATTGCAGCTTTAGCCCGCCAGCCCCCGAGGAGTTCGACCCCTTTGATGTGTCGAGATATTACTTCTACTGCTCCAGCGTACGTATTGCAGAGACCGTGGAGAAGGAATACCAGTCATCGACCTCTTTCCTGACAAAAACAACGAGCTATCAATACGGGAGCGATTACACCTACCCAAAATCAGTTACAACCACAGGAAGCGACGGGGTGGTCACCCGGGTTGAATACAAGTACCCACAGGATTACACAACCGTGAACTTCATGTTGAACCGCAACGTGGTTTCACCTGTGCTCGAAGAAAAGCAGTTTTCCAACAATGTGTTGCAGGTTACGAAAACTAATTCCTTTTCAGACTGGTTTGCCAATGGGAACATCATTGCCCCGCAGCAGACCGAGGTGAAGATCAGGTCGGCGGCTGCTCCCGGCCGAGTGATATTTCACGCTTATGACACCCTTGGCAATGTGCTGGAAGTGTCCAAGGAGAATGACGAACGTTTGAGCTATATCTGGGGGTACAAGGAAGGACTGGTGGCTGCAAAAATTCAGAATGCGTCGGCATCTCAGGTCGCCTATTCATCCTTTGAGCACGAAACTAAAGGAGGATGGACCTACACCATCGTCCCGGAATTCACTCACCAACCACCAACCGGTAACCGGGCGGTTCAGCTAAGTCCAGGTAAAACGGTTTCCCGCACCGGTCTCACCGCAGGCACTGTTTACATCGTTTCTTACTGGACAAAAAATAGCTCTCCGTATACGGTAACGGGTACGCAAAGCGGGTATCCTGTGGCAGGGAGAACAATCAATGGGTGGACCTATTACGAACACCGGGTGACCGGTATTACCAATACATCCGTAAGTGGTACGGGTTGGCTGGATGAATTGAGGCTTTATCCAGCCACAGCTTTGATGACAACCACCACCCATGAACCGGGTGTCGGTGTGACAAGTCAGTGCGACATGAACAATGTGATTACCTATTTTGAATACGATGTCCTGGGCAGGTTATTCCTGGTCAGGGATCCGGATCGAAATATCATCAGGAAGATTTGTTATAACTATTCCGGTCAGCCGGAGAACTGTTCGGTTTATTACAACGATGTTCAATCGCAGAGTTTCACGAAGGAGTGCCCGGCGGGTTTTACCGGAAGCACGGTGGTATTTACCATCCCCGCCCAATCTATCGTCTCGTCGGTTAGTGTGGCGGATGCCAATGCGCAGGCGGTTGCCTTGCTTTCCGCTAATGGCCAGGCATATGCCAATGCCAATGGTGTGTGTGCGGTGACCTGTGGACCGTCGAACTGTTCGGGTATAACTAAAAAATGTATCAATAATAATTGTGAAACCGGGATCAAGGTCTATACCTCCTCGGTATACGATTCGACACTGCGAAAATGGTTCTGCTATTATCACTATGAGTTCAGCGATGGCTCGTGGTCAAGCACACAGACGGAGATTTCGAATACCATGTGTTTCATTACAGAAGATTAGTAAAAATGTCGTTATGATAAGATGCCTTCTATTCACTGCCGGGTGTTTCTTTAGTTGTTGCGCTGCATTCGGGCAGGCGCCATCGGAGCTGTTAGCGGAAAAAATCGCGGCCAGGCTCAAAGATTCCCTTCAGTTGACCGTGTCACAAAAGAACGCGATCTACCAGGTCAACCTGGATCTGCATCAGCAGAAGTTGGCCGCCCGGGAGTTACACCCCGGTGATTCACTGACCCACCACATCCAACAAATTGAAAATTCGCGGGACTCACTGTATCGTCCCATTCTGGGAGAGGAGAAATATCCGCTCTACCGTTCAAATAAACGCAGACTCGTCAGCAACGATTAAACCAAAGGGTTAAATGAACTACCGACGCATATTACCGGCAACTTTCCGGCAGCCCCGACAACTGTTTACAGTGCTCCTGGTGCTGCTAACATTGAAGGGCTGGACTCAGTCTCCACAGGCACCACCGGCAGCCTATCCAGCCGGGGTAAAAACAAATTATGTACGAACCTGGGATGCTACAGCTCCTGAACAGGATCCGAATGCATTGATGGGACGGTCAGTCCGGGACGTACAGGAGCAGACCGCTTACTTTGATGGTTTAGGCAGGCTGCTGCAAACGGTCAGCCGCAAAGCATCGCTTACCACTGTTACAGGTACGAACGTGGATATGGTCAGTCCTGTTGTTTACGATGCCTATAGCCGGGTAAGTCTGAGTTACCTGCCGTATGCGTCAACGGCCACCGACGCAACGAAGGACAATGGTTCATTCAAGACTGACCCGTTTAACCAGCAGGCATCCTTCTATGGTAGTGGCAATCCAGCCCAAAATCCCCTGGCTGGGCAGGGGCAAACCTGGTATTATGGTAAAACGGAGTTTGAAGCATCGCCCCTGGGTCGGGTGGAAAAACAGATGGCGCCCGGTAACAGTTGGGCCGGGAGTGAGCGGGGCGTTGTGACAAAACAATGGTTGAATACATCGGCAGATGATGTAAAAAAATGGTCAGTCACCGATGTAAATGGCACCTGGGGCACGATCAATTATAACGGGACATACTCAGCCGATTTACTTTACAAGACGTCTGTAACGGATGAGGACGGAAAGCAGGTCATAACCTTCACAGACAAAGAAGGAAAAACGATCCTGAAAAAGGTGCGATTAACGGCGAATGCTGACAATGGTGCGGGATCAAACCATGAGAATTGGCTTTGCACCTATTATATTTATGACGCCCTTGGCTTACTTCGCTGTGTAATTCAACCGGAGGGGGTGGAGTTGCTCCGTATAAATAGCTGGAATATAAACGCGGCCGGCGGCGCAATTCTGACTGAGCAGTGCTTCCGGTATGAATATGATGAGCGTGGCCGGATGAGTATGAAAAAGGTGCCGGGTGCTGGCGAAGTATACATGGTCTATGATGCCCGGGATCGGCTGGTGATGACGCAAGATGCGAACCTTAGAACCATCACGGGCGCGAACCCCGTAGCGCGCTGGCTGGTGACGCTCTATGATGCCATGAATCGCCCCGTTATGACCGGGCTGATGAAGAATACAAATGTTATTGGTGGAGTGGCAAACCGCAGTTTTGCGCAGCATGGGGCTGCTGCCAGTGGATCCACCACTTATCCCTTTTCGACCTCTGCCACTCCAGCAAGCACATACTGGGAACTTCTTACGCAGACCTTTTATGACAACTATGACTGGGTGGCCGCCAATGGAAATATGTTTTCCATAAACCGCAGTACGGCTGACGATGGCTTGTTTCTGGCACCCGGCACAACGCCGCCCTATGCGCAGGCATTGACGCAGAGCTTTGCCACCCGTGGTGCCATCACCGGTACAATGACAAAGGTGCTTGGTACGGCGTCACAATACCTCTGGGCCATCAACTATTATGACGACAGGGGCCGGATC
>JAEZAM010000102.1 GCA_023430465.1 Bacteroidota bacterium
TGTGTCAGGGAATCACCGACGGCATAGTCTTGCTCATTAAGGACCTGCCCGTACCAACTGTATTTGGTGTGCTTACGGTGGACAACCAGCAGCAGGCCGACGAGCGCATCGGTGGCGTGCATGGTCATAAAGGTGAGGAAGCTGCGGTGACGGCATTGAAAATGATCGGTCTTCAACAATCATTCAGAAAACAATAACCCGCGATGAATATCCAGCTTTTCGTTCCCTGTTTTGTTGACCAGCTTTTCCCCGATACAGCGTTCAACATGATCAAGGTATTGAAGAAAGCCGGGTGTACGGTTTCGTATAACGCCTCCCAGACCTGCTGCGGTCAGCCCGCCTTCAATGCAGGGTTCTGGGATGAATCAAAGGCCGTTTGTACAAAATTTCTCAAAGATTTTAAGGGTGCTGACTACATCGTTGCACCAAGCGCGAGTTGTACCGGGTTTGTAAGAAATTACTATCCCAAACTGTTTGGCAATTCTTCTCTTCACCATGAAGTAGCGGATATCGGCAAGCGGTTGTTCGAGTTTTCAGAATTCATGATCGATATTCTCAAGATCGATAAGGTGGGAGCCGTGCTGGAAGGTCGTGCTACCTACCACGACAGTTGCGCGGGCTTACGGGAATGCCGGATCAAGCAGGAACCCCGGCAGTTGCTGGCAGGTGTGCAGGGACTTGAACTGGCCGAGATGAACGATGTAGAAACCTGCTGCGGCTTCGGCGGAACGTTTGCTGTTAAGTATGAATCCATCTCCGTAGCGATGGGCGAGCAGAAAGTGGAGAACGCGCTCGCGACGGGTGCGCAATACCTGATCTCTACAGACCATTCCTGCCTGATGCACCTGGATGGGTATATAAAAAAGAAAGGGTATGACCTGAAAGCCATGCACCTTGCAGATGTACTGGCATCTGGTTGGGACTGATCATTTCGCCATGTCCATGATCGTTTCCCATTCTTCGGCGGTAACGGGTTGAACCGACAAACGACCCAGCCTGATCAGGGCCATGTTTGCCAGGCTTCCGACTTCTTTTATTTGTGCCAATGTCACCGGCTTCTTTAATTTCTTATGGGGTGCAAAATCGACGGCCAGCCATGCTTCCTGGTCGGTTGTGGGATCCTGGTAGGCTTCTTTCACCACCTTTGCAATACCGACTATCTCCAGCCCTTCATTGCTATGATAATAAAATGCCTGATCGCCTTTTTTCATCGCACGAAGATTATTCCGCGCAGCATAATTGCGTACACCATCCCAGGTGGTGCGCTTATCTTTTTCAAATTGATCCCAGGAATATTTGAACGGTTCGGATTTGATGAGCCAGTAAGCCATGGTAAATGTTGAAATGCGAAAATAATGGTTATTGGAGTGCGGAGGTTGAGGTTGAGGTTAAGGTTAAGGTTGAATTTTGATTTTTTTCATTTTTACTTTTTAATTTTAATAGGACATGACAAAGCAAAAACTCGTTGTCCTCACCGGCGCAGGCATCAGTGCCGAAAGTGGCCTGCGCACATTTCGCGACAGTGATGGCCTTTGGGAAGGATATGACGTCAGAGAGGTGGCCACTCCTGGGGCATGGAAAAAAAATCCTGCGCTCGTACTGGACTTTTACAACATGCGGCGGCGTGATGTTGCTGCTGCTTCGCCAAACGCGGCCCACCGGGCACTTGCTGAACTTGAAACGGATTTCGACGTCACGATCATCACACAAAACATCGATGACCTGCATGAACGTGCCGGCTCATCGAATGTGGTGCACCTGCATGGTGAAATTTTCAAAATGCGCAGCGATCTGAATGAAGACCTGGTTTATCCGATTCAGGACGACATGACAGTTGGTTCGCTGGCAGAAGACGGAGGAGCCTTGCGCCCGGCTATCGTCTGGTTTGAAGAACCTGTACCAATGATCAGCATTGCTGCCAGGATCGTCTCACAGGCTGACATGCTTGTCATCATCGGCACATCACTCGTAGTTTATCCTGCAGCCGGGCTGGTGGATTATGCAAGGCGAGGTATTCCGAAATTTATCATCGATAAAAATGTTCCGGACACTTCACATATACCCGACATCACGGTGATCGAAAAACCTGCCACGGAGGGGGTTGTGCAACTGCGCGAGCTGCTGCTGCTGCGGAGATAATGAAACTTCAAAACTCAAATGAGAAACTCAAACCTTGAAACTGGTGAAGAATAAACGCTTGAAGAGGATCGATGTTAGAACCTTCGATGTACGTTTTCAGTTTAGCGTTCTATATTTTGGGTTTTAAAGTTTTCGTTTGAGTTTTATGTTTTGAGTTTTTCATTTTGAGTTTTGACTTTCTGATTTCACTCGCTCTTCTCCTCAAACCTTACCCCATACTGTTCCAGTTCCTTCAGCACGGGCTCATAGATATCTGTTGTGGTAGGAATGCAAAGCCCGGTGCGTGTTATTTCTCCGCGCAGGATCAGCCGCGCTGCGATGGCGAGCGGTAATCCAACGGTAGCAGCCATGGCTGTCCGGAGGCTGTCCTGGCCCTTTACCACGAGTGAACTTGAAACCGATTTGTTTTTCCCGTCCTGCTCGTATGCAAATTCATGCAGCATCACGATCATATCGCGATCATTGGGTTGAAGTGCAAGTTTGGTTTCTGCGGCCTGCTGCAGAATATCAGCAGCGCTGCAGAAGCCGATATCAACGGAGGTCTCGCGGTCATATAATCCAAGATATTCAAGCTGTGTAAGTGCCAAATTGCTTTCGCGAATATTCACAGCAAGCGAAGTGGCCACCTGGTCCTTTACAGCATTGATGTCTATCTCTTCCAGGCGACCTTCACTATCCGCGCTCATGTAACTAGAAGGCGGCTCGTCACCTGTATCTGCCAGTTTTTTCTCGGCCTTCATCAACTCTACCAGACCATTCAGCATTTGCCGGTTTCGGGCTGACATTTTTTCCAAAAATTCCTGGTGACCATGCTTTTCTACATGTTCTGCAAACAATTCAGCGAGTGACCGGCCCTTGCTTTCGTAGGCAGGTGTTTCATCGGTCAGACCCAGGGTGACGATATTATTCCAGCCCGAAATGAATTCCGGGTGCCGAAGTGTAGTGCGGACAAATGTATTTGTCGCATCCAGGCCATACAGCTTTTCATAACTCAGGGAGTCGCGGTTCGGATACCAGCTCAGGTTGCCAAGGCCTGGTATATCAACAAGCCGCTGAGTAGCGAAGAGTTGTTCATAGGCCAGGTGTACATCCTTTCCGTTCTCCCGGTAATGCGCACCTGCTTTACCGGCAAGTACAATGTTGCGCGGGTTCCAACTGATTTTATAATGCCAGGGATTGTCGTCGCTTTCTGGTGCTACAAGTCCGCCGCAATGAGAGCGAAATGACGTGATATGTCCGCCCTGGGCGCGAATGGAATCAATGATCTGCATCGCGCTCATGTGATCGATGCCGGGATCAAGGCCCATTTCACATAGAAACAACAGCCCTTTCGCCTTGATCTCGTCTGCAAGGGCAAGCATTTCACTGTCTACGTACGAGGCAGTCAACAGGCTGCGCGAAGCCGCCAGGCAATCAGCGGCCACGAGCCGGTGCAGGGCGGGGGGCAACATGGAGATCACAAGGTCTGCTACAGCGATATGTTCCTCGCGCTGCCGGGCATCATTGATATCAAATGACACGGCAGTGCCGTGCGACGAATCACCCACTTTCTGCCGTGCCAGCGCCAGGTTAGCATCGGCCAGTGTAAGATGCCAGTTTTCTGCATCGGCATTACCAAGAATATAATCGATCAGTACCGTAGCAGATTTCCCTGCACCAAAGACAAGTATTTGCTTCATCCGGCAAATATCGGAAACAGGCAATTCCGCCCTGCAAGAATGATTGGCCTGCGGATTGCTCTGAATTATCCAAACTGGTTTTATGAAAAAACTTCTCCTTGCAGCCTCGCTGCTATTGTCAGTGTGCGTACATGCCCAGGTTTCGGTCGGACTAAAGGCTGGCGTAAACGTAAGTAACTTCTCCGGCGGTGATTTTGATGCCGTGGAAAAGAAAGCACTTGTCGGATTTCATGGCGGACTTTTTTTCAATTTTGCCCTGGGCGCTATTTCGCTGCAGCCCGAGGTGATGGTGTCCACCCAGGGCGCAAAGATCGATAGTGTGAACGGCAGCTACGACTGGCGACTGGTGTATGCAAACGTTCCCGTAATGTTGAAGTACCGGACTGCCGCTGGACTATATTTTGAACTGGGGCCGCAATTTGGTTTTAAACTGAGTGAAGATGTAAAAAATGAAACCATTGAAAACTTCGCGAAGGATCTCGATCTGTCAGCCGCTGCCGGGTTGGGTTTCCAGACGAAGCGAGGCCTGGGCATCGGGGCACGCTATCTGGTAGGTCTTTCTAAAGTCGGCGATTTCGATCAAACCGCGAATAACCCCGATCCGGATTTCAAAAATAGTGTTCTGCAGGTAAGTATTACTTTCCCGCTGAGTCGATGAAATCAATTTTTGTTGGCAAGGCTTTCCGCCATTTCACGGCTGCTAACCTGGATAATGCGGTAGTTTACCCGAATCCCGCGATTGGTATCCGGAATGCGAATGGTGGAATGTTCATTCGCCCCTATGGAACGGAAATGAATGTTTTCTGTCCGAAGTGTCTCTTCACTTGGCTTAATGTATTCCAGTTGGACGACCACATTTTCGATGGGGTATTTTGAATTATTTGTAACGGTGAGTTCGAGGTTGCGGATGCCACCGAAGGCCACGCGTTTGTAATCGTTAGCAGTTACGTTGACCAGGTCCTCCCACGCGTTTCGTTGTACACGTTTTGACGGCAGGGCAGGGGTTGGATCAGATACGTCTTCATTGCGGGTGCGACGTGAGCGTTCGCCCGTCCCGGGGTCAATTGATGCCGGCATCGGCTTAACCTCAGCGGGCTGTGCGGAAGATGCCCGGACAGCGGTTTCAAGTGCTTCGCGGGTAACGCGGATCTCCCTTGGGGATTCCTCCCGTTTGAATAATCCATTGTTCTGGGCCACCGGCCTGGTTGTTGGCTGTGTACGGGAGGCGTCGATCATCGGAATTACAACCGTTGTTGTTTCGCCCGTGGGCAGGGCCTCAAGGTCCGGCTCGGGGAACTGCTGTTCAACGGGTGCCGGCGCGCTACTGGCAGCAATTACCGGCTGCTTGTCGCCGCTATCGCCGGACCGCAGCGCAAACCCGGCGAGCACTCCAGCCAGAAGTATACCCACCACTACAGCCGCTTTCTTCGCATTGGCCACGAGCACCTGCTTCTTTGCCGTACGATGGCGCCGCTCATGGAGCGTTTTCACATACATTTCCTTGATATCATCGAGCGGCTGGGAGTATTTTATTTCAGCAACAACCGGCTCGTCTTCCATCGGCTGGGGTGTTGGCTTTGGAGCGGGAATTGGTTTCGGCGTAACGGTTTTTTGGGCAGAAGCGGGAAGGGTGACAAACACGGATTTACGCGTCTGCGGCAAATCCTGGCTGATCTTCGGTTCCCAGGGTGAGGCTTGCAGCGGTTGCGCTTTGACCTCTGTGACCGCTTGGGTTTTCTCGGGGACAGCCTGTTGCACGGCAGGCAATTCCGGTTGGCCGGCTTCTTCCGTTTTTTTATAAAAACGATCGAATGGCTGCTCTTCCACTACGGGAGCATACGGCTGCAGCTCTGCAATCTCGCTCGGATACCGCCAGGCAGCACTTTTACCCTGGAGCCATACAAGATCATAGGGCTTCAATCCCCCCGACACCAATTGCTCGAGTGTGAAAGGCCCGGTTTCTTTATTGTTCCGTAAAAGTAAATAGCTGCTCATGAGTTGAAATGATAACGTAAGAACGGGAAAATTGTGTGCCGCCAAGTGCAAAAGCCTTGTTATAAAAGGTGGCTGGATATCGACCTGAAAGCTATCCACAGTAGTGGAAAAATGGGGTAAAAATTGCCTTGGAAAGTCAGGTTATCAGGGTCAAAAAAGGTAAATTTGCAGGCTATCCAAAATTCTGGTTCTCAACCTGAAAGATATGCAGAACCAGATCATAGAATTCGAAATAAAACCATGGAAGAAAATTTAGAACCACAGGCCACGCAGGACAGTGACCGTATCATTCCAGTTAACATTGAAGAGCAGATGAAAACGGCTTACATCGATTATTCGATGTCGGTAATCGTTGGTCGTGCATTGCCCGATGTACGTGACGGTTTTAAGCCTGTACATCGCCGGATACTGTTTGCGATGAACGAACTCGGACTGCGTTTCAACCGTCCTTACAAAAAATCTGCGAGGGTAGTGGGGGAAGTGCTCGGTAAGTATCACCCCCATGGTGACTCCTCCGTTTATTTTGCCATGGCCCGCCTCGCGCAGGAATGGAACATGCGCTATACGCTTGTAGATGGCCAGGGTAACTTCGGTAACCAGGATGGTGATGATCCCGCAGCCATGCGATACACCGAGGTGAGGCTCGACCGTCTCGGCGAGCACATGCTCGATGATATCGAAAAAGATACCGTAGACTTCCAGCTCAATTTCGACGATTCTGAAAAAGAACCATCGATCCTTCCCACACGGATTCCGCAGTTGCTCGTCAATGGCTCAAGCGGTATTGCCGTCGGTATGGCTACCAACATGATGCCGCATAACCTCACCGAGGTGATCAACGGATGTGTAGCCTACATCGACAACCGCGAGATCACGCCGAATGAACTGATGGAATATGTCAAGGCGCCTGATTTTCCAACAGGTGGTACCATCTACGGCATGGAAGGTGTCAAGGCTGCGATGAACTTCGGCCGGGGCAGGGTAGTTGTCCGCGGGAAACTCAGTATTGAAACAAAAGCCAGCGGCCGCGAACAGATCATCATCACAGAGGTACCCTACCAGGTGAATCGTGACTCCCTGACCAACCGTATCGGGGAACTGGTGAATGAAAAAGTGATCGATGGCGTTGCTCACGTTAACAACGAATCAAATAACAAAGAAGGTACGCGCATCGTCATCGACCTGAAGCGTGATGGCAATGCGAACGTGATTGTCAACCAGCTATACAAGCTCACCGAGCTGCAGACTTCATACGGGATCAACAATGTGGCGATCGTCAAGGGCCGGCCGAAGACACTGAACCTCCGCGATATGATCAGTGAGTTCGTGGAGTTCCGCCATGAAGTGATCACCCGCCGCGCGAAATTTGAACTTCGCGAAGCTGAAAAACGTGCACATATCTTACAGGGTTACCTGATCGCCCTGGATCATCTCGATGAAGTCATCGCACTGATCCGCAGTTCTTCCACGCCCGAGATTGCGAAAGACAACCTGATCAATGCAGGATGGGGACTGGATGAGATCCAGGCCAAAGCGATACTTGAGTTGCGACTGCAACGTCTTACAGGCATGGAGCGGGAGAAGATCAAAGCAGAATATGATGAATTGCTCAAGCTCATCAATCACCTGAAGGAATTATTGAGCAATGAAGTGATGCGGTACGATCTGATCAAAACAGAACTCATCGAGATCCGCGATAAGTACGGCGACGAGCGCCGCACCGAGATCACCTACCTCGATGATGAAGTACGAATCAAGGATCTGATAAAAGAAGAAGATGTAGTGATCACCATTTCACATCTTGGTTACATAAAACGTACACCGGCTGATGAATACAGGGCGCAGCGCCGGGGTGGCAGGGGAGTGATTGGCGGCAAGACCCGCGACGAAGATTTCATCGAACATCTCTTTGTGGCCTCAACCCACCATACGATGCTGTTCTTTACAGAAAAGGGCAGATGCTACTGGTTGAACGTATACGAAATTCCGGAAGGGGAGAAGACCAGCAAAGGCCGGGCAATACAGAACCTGGTGCAGTTGCCTCCCGACGATAAGGTCCGCGCCATCATCGATGTAAAAGACCTGAAGGATGAAGAATTTGTCAAATCCCACAACATTGTTCTCTGCACCAAGAAAGGTATCATTAAAAAAACGGAACTTGAGGACTTCAGCCGTCCCCGCCAGACAGGCGTCAACGCGATCACGATCGTAGAAGGCGATGAATTGCTGGAAGTGAAAATGACCGATGGCAATTCAGAGATCATGATGGCGGTGAAGAGTGGCCGTGCGATCCGTTTCTCCGAACAAAAGGTACGCGCAACCGGACGCGGTGCGATCGGTGTAGCGGGAATCGAAGTGGATGATGCAAACGATGAGGTTGTTGGTATGATTTGTGTAAATCCTGAGGCGGATGCATCAAAAACGGTATTGGTAGTCAGCGAAAAAGGCTACGGTAAACGTACACCGGTCGATGAATACCGTTTCACTAACCGCGGCGGAAAAGGCGTCAAAACGATCAGCGTAACCGAAAAGACAGGACCTTTGGTCGGCATACTGGATGTATCCTCTTCACAAGACCTAATGATCACCTGCCGCAGCGGCGTCACTATCCGGATGAAAGTGGCCAACATCAGCGAGCAGGGAAGGGCAACCCAGGGGGTTAAGCTGATCAGGCTGGATGAAGGAGATGAGATCGCCGCCATTACCTGCCTCGATGAAGAGCAGGTACAGGCAGAGATTGAGGAGGTGGTGAGCCAGGCAGCCGAAGCCACAGGCGAAAGCCAGCCCGCAGAAGGCGGAATTGCTCCGGACGCAACGGATGAGACCGGAAATCCATCCTTGAATAGCGAAACAGAAGAATAGTCCATATTTATTAATCTTTAAGTCAAAAAAACACTGATGAAAAAGATCACGTTTATTTTAACGATGCTTACGCTTGCTGTGGCCACGCAGGCACAATCCTATGATGACATCAAGGGTTATATGCTGCTGGGTCAGTACAAAAAGGCGAAAGACGATGTAGATAAAAGAATGAGCAATGCAAAATTTGCTTCCAAGCCGGAAGCTTATATGCTCAAAGCCAGCATTTATGCTGCACTTGGAGCAGACAGCGCTGCGCAAATGACCCCGGAAGGAGCGGCGCTGGTGGCAGAGGCAGAAACAGCCTTCCAGAAATACAAAGAGATGGATCCGTCGCTTGGCCTTCTGAAAGACCCCGTTTACAAGAATGCACCCATCAATATCTACACGTTCAATTTCAACCGTGGATATGATCAGTACAAAAATCAAAAATGGGCGGAGTCATATGCTTACTTTAAAAAAGTGGCGGGTTATTCCGACATCCTCGGCGCCAACCAGATGCTGACCACCCCCGTAGATACGAATGTATTGGTGCTCGCGGCTTTTACAGCGGAGAGCATGGGCGACAGGAAAGAAGCTGCACAATATTACAACCGCCTGGCGGATGCAAAGGTTGCCGGCCCGGCTTATGAAAGCGTTTACCGCTTCCTGGTAACACATAGCTACGAGAACAAGGACATGGCGGCATTTGAAAAATACCGCGCACTTGGTAAATCGATGTATCCGGATTCAGAATTCTTCACCTATGATCAGACGGATTTTGCGATCGGCCTTGAGCAAAACTTCGAGGCGCGGCTGAAGGCAATGGAGCAGGTGCTGGCAGGAACTCCGAATGACTACAAGGCTAACCTGTCGATCGCACAGATCATTTATGACACCCTGTACTCACAAAAAGAAGGTGCAGTGCAGCCGGCAAATGCTGCCGAGCTGGAAGTTAAAATGGTAGCAGCGCTGAACAAGGCAACTGCAGCGAACCAGGATAATGAACTTGCGTTCTTAATTCTTGGTGATCATTATATCAACAAGTCGATCCGCATTGATGAGAAGAAAGATGCCTTTAATAAGGAAGTGAACAAGCGCACCAAACCAGGTGCAAAGGTATCTGCGGAAGATGCAGCAAAGCGTGCGGAGTTTGACAAGCAATATGGCGAAGCGTTTGATGCGGCGATAGCACCGTATGAAAAGGCTGCAGCGATTTATGCCAAGAAGGAAAAACTGTCGGGCATTGACAAGCAGCAGTACAAGAAGGCGGCTAGCTATCTTGGAGACATTTACCTGTACAAAAGCGAGAAGGCAAAAGGCAAGCCGGCGGAAGTAACACGCCTGGAGGGCCTGGCGAAGAAGTGGAATGATTTGTATGTAAGTATCAAGTAAGTAAGCAGGCATGGATGACCATGCAGAATGTATAAGATCCCCGCAACAGCGGGGATTTTTTTTGTAGGGTGGTGGCCGGCCGGGCGGCTGGCAGTGTTATCGTCGAAGACCACAGGGCTTATCGCGGGGTTAAAGAAGTTGTGGTTCTCGCGAAGCTTTTTAAACAGTGCATGATTCGCGCATAACCCCGGGATAAATCCCGGGGTTATGCTGAACGTTGCGCGCGCGGCTAAAGCCACGGCGCAAGGAATTATTAATGAAGAAGGAGACAGTTGGAAACGCTGGAATTTATTCGGGCAGGTAGATGAAGCTGATCTTCCAATAACCCCCGGATTTATCCCGGGGGCTAAGAAGCTGTGGACGAATAATCACTCAAATGAAAACGCGACTATACTGAGCAGGCTGATTCAGCATAGACCAACGAATCGGGCTGCTGACAATGAACCTGGTCATCTGGATTATAAAGAAGCACGTGAAGGATACATTTGTACTCAGCGGGTGCGTTGTCGTGCAAAAAATAAACGATGTCTTTAAGTTCCTTATGGTAATGGACGATCCTTTCCTGCGAACGCGCTTTCAGGCTAAACTTGCCAGACCTGTAGAGTCCGCCGAAGTCGGCATCTTCCAGCCAGACCTCTGCATATCTCTTTCCCTTCGCTCCGAGCTGGCAGAAAAGAGAATTCAGATTCTTTATAAGTAGCTTTTTATCCATTTAGCAATTTGCTCTACCGAAGTTAAGAAATTTCTTACCTCAACTCTGTCCTTATCAACCATATATCGGTGACCCTCATTCCATTTAACAACCTGCGACCAATTAAGAACATTCGTAGGATTCAGGCATGAAATATTATACTCTTTGTACAGACCTGCCAATATTATCAATTGATTGATATTGTGACTTTTGAAAGACTGAGGGCTCTTTAGTTTACTTAGAAAGCTCTCTTCATAAAAATTTTCGATTCCGAGCGTTGCACATATCCTTGCTTTCAGAAGCAGCTCAATAGTATAGCCGCCTATATAATACGAATCCTCACAGAAGCCAGCCCTCAGCAAGTGCTTTGCGGCTGCAAGTTTTGTATCCGCAATTTTAATGATGTCGTCTTTGTGTTTCAATTGCTGTGCAAACTAAAGAATGGTGGCCTAAATGGCCTGATAGAAACACCTGCAACATTATTGTTTTTAAACGTGCGTTCGAGGTTTTCAGTCTGGCATTACTCCGGCATTTCCCGATCTTGAATAGCCCGGAATTCATGCCCGGCAAGGCAATGAGATTGCATTTTCCAATAACCCCGGGATTTATCCCGGGGTTAACGCAAGGGGGGAAGCGCAGTTGAATCCACCAGGAAGATGTACTTGGGTCAGGTTGACCCACAAGTGCACAGGGAAGCGGCGGTATTGTGGGCCGCGTGCACCCCGGGATAATCCCGGGGTTATTCAGAACGTTTCGCGAGACTAAAGCCACGGCGCAAGGAATCGACATCGAAGAACGGCAGCCGTTGGACACGCTGGAATTTATTCCGGCAGGTAGATGAAGCTGATCTTCCAATAACCCCGGGATTTATTCCGGGTTATGACAGCGCGGGATGCGCGGATGAATCCCGAAGCCAGGGTTTTGGGATGCATCAAGAATGAGGAATGATTGTGCAATTGTCAACACTGCAAGGATGTTGCACGCTCTGATGGGCATGTTAGCGGTTCTGGTATACGGTATCGATCGATTGCTGAGTGGGGGGCTCTGATTGGGTGGATGGTGGCGCTATTTCTTTTTCGATTAGTTTGCTTAAACTAGGAGATAGAAGTCCGGTTGCGTATGTGAGAATTGCAATAACCCACCAATAATTTTCCCTGAAAGGTTTTTTTCTAGAAGCTTTTTCTAATTTAAAAGATCTTTTTCCAAACTTTTCAGTGATTGCAAACATCTGATGTCCTGAAGGATGAATGTCATTTACGGGTTGAATTCTTTGTAATCCCAGAAGCGTATCGAAATTTTGATCAAAAACGTCTCCCTCTGGGTCAGACATGGTGTCATGAATGGAAAGCCAAGTTTCCTGTCTGGTTTGCAGCCCATTCAAAATAAAGGATTCCAATATTCGATACCGAATCTCATTCATAGCCCCGAACCTACTCATTTGCGATGTATCACGCAAATAGAAGCGTGGGGTTTTTCGTCGTCGCAAACGCGCCACTTAACATAATATAAATTATAGGAAAAGAGCGAAGGGTGACAACGGGAGGGCGGTCGACCCGTCACTTCAGGATCGCACCGAGGCCGCTGCCCTTGACCACCGGCGTAAAACCAGCATTCAATCCCAGCGTATACCCGACCTCCACACCGATCGCCTTGCCGCCAACTTTTATCCCACCAATACTCGTCGAACCGCCAATGCTCGCATCTGCCGAGCCTTTCAGACCTACATCGGCAAACTGGTTGTTGTTATCAAACGAAATATACGCCATCTGCTTTGCACCCGCGCCTACCAGGCCACCCAAAAATTTTCCCTTTATGCCAACGCCGGCCATTAATGTCGACGTTCCTGTCTTGAAACTTTTTTCATACGCACCGAGTATTCCCACACCACCTTCAACAGCGTACTTCGAGCAATCAGCTTTCATCTTCACAATCTGCAGATCAACCTCCACATTCAGCCATTCCGGGCACTGCATTTTCCAGTCGTGATTTGCCGCGATCAAACTGTCATTGGCTGCTTTATTATAATCATTGTCGCAATCCGGTAATTCAGTCTGGCCCATTACCGAATACAGCATCGCCCAACTCAAAAAACCAAAATAACCTGACACCGCACGGTACACCATTAACTGGTTGCCGCTTGATGGATTCAATCGTGCTATAGCAATTAACTGGTTCAAATATGATTTCCAGCGCTGCTGGCCGATCTCGATCTTAGGCCGCATGTAAGCGCTGATCTCCGCCAGTTGTCGGTCATACAGTGGCCGCCGCTGCTCCTCGCAACATCTCTTTGCATAAGCAGCATAAACTTCCACGGATGCACCTGCCGGCGCAGGCTCACATTTGATCTTCGCCAGATCAACGCGCGTTCTTTCCATGATACCAAGAATATGATCCGTTTCGGGCTTGCCCTTGAAATTGGACAAAAAATCCGGCTCAAATTCCTTGTGCAGATCCTCCAGCATTGCCTCTACAAGATCATGATACAACCCAGGTCTGGCACGGCCTTCGGCCTCGACCACTTCCGGAGAAAAATCGATCGACTGCCAGTAAAGACTCTCTGCTGAAACACTGGCCGAAAAATGATCCAATTCTGCTTTCATTTCCCATGCCTGCTTTACGGTGGCGGGAAACTCAGGTATGATAAATTTCCCCAGCTCGATCTCTTCGAAATAATTTTGATGCACAATACCCTCCCGTCTGTACTTATTATTCCTCAGTGCGCGGAGATCAACGCGCTTACCCATTTTAAACGCATACGCCAATGAACTTCGACGCATAGATATCTCCAGCTCCTTGTTGAAATGCTTCATCGCCTCATCAAAATCTTTCTTATACATGTGCAGCATGCCCATGCTATGGTTGGCGTCCGGGTTGAGATCATCCAACGCCAGGCACTGGCGAAAATATTGTTCGGCCTGCATCAGTTCACCGAGTCCCATAAATCCCTGCCCGAGGTTATTCAGTATCATGCTACTCTGCGGCACTTTTTCCAGGCAATGCATCAGCATCGGTATGCCTTTTTCCTCCAGGCCTGCCATGTTGAACATCGCACCAAGATTATTCCAAAGTATGATGGAATCAGGCTGCTGTTTCACCGCATTGATCATCAGCAAAATCGCTTTTCCAGGTTTGTTGTCATAAAAATTTGCCATTGCTGCATCCTGGATCTGCGGCGTTGGTTTTTCCACCACGATCCGCTTCACTTCTTCCACCTCCACTTTTGGCAGGCCCTGTTGCAGTTGTTGCCGTGATGTCTCCACTCCCTGCAACAGTTGTTCACGCGTCGGTGGCCTGGAGGGGATCAATGATAAACGCTTGATATCTTTCACTGGAGGCTTGATCTCTGCGCCGGGCAAAATCGTCTTGTCTATGGCCATACCATATTCGTCGGCGAGGTCGCCAACCTGCTGTCCCATCTTCTTTTGCATCTGCTCCGCATACGCGCGTTGCTGTGCTGGCGTCATCTTCATCAGCTTATTGATGTCTGGCGTCTCGATCTTTGGTGGCTTTTTCTGCGCAATGGCGGGCAAATGAATAAGCGATACAGTCATCGCGATCAGCAGGCTGAATGCATGGGTTGAAAAACGGCTCATGGTGTTGATGATGGATACAGTTCCGGCCAAACATATGGTATGATGGCAGGCGATGTAAATTTTATAAGATTAAGGTGAGCAAAACTATCACCCGGTACCATCATAGAAATATCGCATGGAATGAACTGCCGCATTTCATGGTTCAATTGAAGGCACTGCTTTTCCGGATTTAGGAATTACCGGTATTTTTATGCATGGATCTGCTTCAGCAACTGCAAAAGGAACATTCAAAAAGAAACTGCACGGCCATCGTACAATGGATCGGTGATGACCTGAAACGATTCAATGAGTTATTTCAACTATTTCTGAAAGGTGAGTTCAGGGTGGCGCAATGCGCGTCCTGGCCGCTGCGTTATGCAGTTGAAGCACACCCAATTTTTTTGCGGAACAAGTTCGGAACACTGCTGAAGAACCTGGAACGGACAGATACACATGAAGCCATCAAGCGAAATACACTGAACATCCTGGAAGCCATTGACATCCCCGCAGCCTTTGAAGGCCAGGTAATGGACCTGTGCTTTCGCTATATTGCCGATCCTGCAGAAAAAGCAGCGCCAAAAGCTTCAAGTATCACTATACTCTCGAGGCTGGCTGAAAAATATCCGGAGATCAAAAACGAATTAAAGACCGTGATCGAGGAACGCTGGCCATTTGAGGGCGCGGCTTTCCGTGCGCGGGCAAGGCGCGTATTGAAAAATAAATGATCATCTTCGGCATGGCAGATATTCCCATGTATCCTATCACGCCATTGCTTCTTCTTCCTGCAGGATACGTCTTGGATCCAGCCGCTTCAGACCTGTCCTTTCCGGGCGGTTGAACTCGCGGAAGATCAACCGCAAATTCTGATCGCGGGTGAAATACGCATAGACCCAGTTGAAGAATACGAAGAACCTGTTCTTCACGCCCAATATGAGCATCAAATGCAGTCCCATCCAGATCAGCCAGGCGAAAAACCCGCCGAAGTGCAGCTTTGGTTTCGGCACATCAACCACCGCCTTGTTGCGACCGACCGTTGCCATTGAACCTTTATCATGGTATTCAAAGTCAGAGATCCTGCTTGATTTGCGTTCCATGAACACCAGGTTATCCGCCAGCATCTCCGCCTGTTGCATTGCTACGGGTGCGACCTGCGGATGTCCGTTCGGATACTTCGGCGTTTCCATGTATGCAACGTCACCTATCGCATATACGTTGTCATGGCCCTGCACGCGGCATTGCCGGTCAGTCTTCAACCGGTTGCCCTTTGTGATCAGGTCTTTATCTATTCCCTCTGGAACATTTCCCCGGATACCTGCAGCCCATATAACGGTCATCGACGGAATCCGCGCGCCGTCATTCAACAACACTTCCTTGCCATCATACTCCTTTACCATTGTGTTGGTCATTACCGTCACACCCATCTGTTGCAGGTAGCGGCAGGATTGTTCCGCCGACTTCTCGCTCATCATCCCGAGCGTTTTCGGGCCACCTTCCAGCAGGTAAATATTCATCCGGGAGAAATCAAGTTCCGGGTAGTCCTTCGGCAAAATGTATTTCCGCATCTCGCTGAGTGCCCCGGCAACCTCGACCCCTGTGGGTCCGCCACCGACGACTACGATATTCATCAGGCTCTGCAGCGATGCGCTATCACGGATCGTGTGGGCATCTTCGAATAATTGCAGCAATCGATGCCTGATCTGCAAAGCCTCTACGGTGGATTTCATTGGAAAGGCATTTTCTGCAAGTACCTTATTGCCAAAAAAGTTTGTATCTGCACCGGTTGCCAACACCAGTACATCGTAGGAGATGTCGCCGGCCGTTGTGACGATACGGTTTTCAGGTGCTACCACCTCCTTCAATTCCGCGAGGCGGATGGACACGTTGCGACTGTTCTGAAATACCTTCCTGAGTGGAAACGAGATGTTGCTGGCATCAAGACCGGCAGTGGCCACCTGGTAAAACAATGGCTGGAACTGGTGATAGTTGAATTTATCCACCAGCACTACCTCAAATCCCGGTTTATTATTGAGCTTGCGGGCCAGTTTCAGTCCACCGAAACCTCCCCCTACGATTACAACTTTCATATACCTGATTTAGAATTCAAATTTACACTATTTTCAATTATTTCTGAAAATATTTTTAAATCAATATTTCGAATTAGGGCCGGTATTCTTTACTTTGTTTTGCCAAAACCCTCTTATGCGGATCATTACCATTCTCACTTTCATTCTCATCATTCATACAGGTTGTCAACAGTCTTCGAATAAAGCTCTTCTCACCCGTTCCAATATTGCAAGCCAATACTTTACCATAGATGGTGGGAAAGATCAGCTCGTGCGGACTGCTCACGGCACTTTGCTGAATATCAAAGCAGGCACCTTCCGACCCGGTCAATCCATTTCCCTGGAAATCAAAGAGGTCTTTACCCCGGATGAGATACTTCGCTCTGGCATTAACACCACTTCGAATGGCCGCCTCCTCAAAAGTGCCGGGATGCTCTATTTTTCTGCTACCTCGAACGGCCAGGCTGTTACCCCTTCCC
>JAEZAM010000115.1 GCA_023430465.1 Bacteroidota bacterium
CACCCAGCATCCAGCACCCAGTACCCAGCACCCAGCATCCAGTTCCCAGCATCCGCTTCGTTCTCCGCTCTGCTCTCATTATCTTTATACCATGGTGGAATGGAAAACGATAACCTGGTTCATCGTAACCCTGTTACTTATGGGCTTTTTTGCCGGTGTGGAAATGGCCTACTACAGTGCAAACCGGCTGAACATCGAGTTGAGGCGAAAAAAAGCGGATACGACCAGTCACCTCCTCGGCAAGTTTGTTGACAATCCTGCCAACTTTATCGGCACCACGCTGATCGGGTTTGAGCTGTTCCTGGTGTTTTTCAGCCTGCAGATCAGCAATGTCATGCAGCCAGTATGGCGGCATTTGCGCCTCGGCTCTGACCTGCTTCATATCATTGTCGAGATCGCCATCGCTACTGTTGTGGTGCTCATCTTTGCCGAATTTATCCCCCGCGCATTTTTCCGGGCTCGCAGCAATGCCCTGCTTGCCCGCACCGCCATCATCACCGACTTTTTTTACCAGATGTTTACCCCGCTTGCCGAAGGCCTGATGGCCCTGGCAAAATGGGTACTGCACCAGGGATTCAATGTCAGGTTTGATAAACAGAAAGAGCCCCTTTCCCACACCGAACTTAAAAACCTGTTTAATCAGAACGAAACAATCGAGCGGCAGGACCGCAATACACAACTGCTGGAGAATGCCCAGAAATTTCCTGAAGTGCGCATCCGGCAGTGCCTGATACCCAGGAAAGAGATCGTAGGGGTGAGCGTCAATGCGTCCGTGGAAGAATTGAAAAAGAAATTCATCGATACCAAACTCAGCAAGCTGGTCGTGTATGAAAACAATATCGATCACATCATAGGATATGTCCACCAGTTGGATATGTTCGACAGGCCTGCGGACATTCGATCTGTTCTGCTACCCATTCCTGCAGTACCTGAAAGCATGAGCGCGGCAGACCTGATCAGCAAGTTCAGCCGCGAACGTAAAAGTATTGCCTGGGTGGTAGATGAGTTTGGTGGTACAGCAGGCATCATCACCATGGAGGACGTGCTGGAAGAGATATTCGGTGAGATCAAGGATGAATATGATACCGAGAAATTTGTGGAGAAACAGATCGCAGAGAACGAGTATATTTTCTCTGGCAGGCTGGAACTGGATTACCTGGAGGAGAAATACAATTTTGAGTTTCCTGAAAATGATTCAGAAACACTGTCCGGATACATTATCGATTTTCATGAAACGATCCCGCAGCAAAAGGACAGGATCATCATCGACGATTATGAATTCGATGTGATCAGCGTCAGCGACACCCGGATTGAAATGGTGAAAATGAAAAAACTGAAATAGTAAATTATGTACGTATGAATGTTACATTATTTGCTACCAGCCTATCTTTACGCCTCTTTTTATACAAATAACTGATGGCCTTACTGGATTTTATCAATCGCCGCAAGAAGGACCCCGCCTCCGAAATGTCTTTCATTGACCACCTGGAGGAATTAAGATGGCACCTGATCCGTTCGGTGATCGCCATTCTCGTTGCGGCAATTGTCGTGTTTGTTTTTTCTGACTATGTGGTAGACCAGATCCTCTTTGCCCCCACAAAGCCTGATTTCGTTTCTGCAAAATGGTTGTGTACAATTGGGCATAAGATCGGCATTGGCGACGCGCTTTGTTTCCCCGCGATCGATGCAAAGTTCCTGGAAACAACGATGACAGGGCAATTCATCGCGTCTTTTACCCTGGCGTTCATCGGTGGTTTCATTGTTGCATTTCCTTACATATTCTGGGAGTTCTGGCGATTTGTAAAACCTGCATTATCCGAAAAGGAGAAAAAGAACACCAGCGGCGTTATCTTCTGGGTATCCCTCCTGTTCTTTGCGGGAGTGGCGTTCGGTTATTTCATCCTCACGCCATTTATGGTCAACTTTTATTTCAACTATAAATTGAGTGCGCAGATCACGATCATGCCTACGTTCTCGGATTACCTGGAGAACCTGATCTATACCACGGTTGGCATCGGTATACTTTTTCAAATGCCCCTGCTCGTGATGGTATTGGCCAAGATTGGTTTCATTACCGGAAAATTTTTGCGGAAATACCGTCGGCATGCATTTATCCTGATCATCATTGCGGCTGCAATCATCACACCTTCCACCGATCCTTTCAGTCTCACTATTGTAACAATACCGCTGTATATTCTTTTTGAAGCAAGTATACTGGTGGCATCACGCGTGAATAAAGCCCAGGAGAAAAAGGAAATTGAAGAATGGAGCTAAAGTAGTGCGGAGTGCGGAGTGTGGAGTGTGGAGTGTGGAGTTGTAACTTGTAACTGCCTGAATGACGTTCGGTACATGCCGATCCGCCCTTCACGCCCTGCCTGCCGGCAGGCAGCTCCGTCCTCCGGTCTCCACACTCCGCACTCCACACTCCGCACTCCGCACTCCGCACTCAGCTATCCGCTCTCCTCTCTGAAATTCGTAGCTTTGCGTTATGAAGTCATCCTTTGATCTTAGCAAACCGATCGCGATTGGCAGTGACCATGCCGGATTTGAAATGAAAGAAGCGCTGATCTCCTTTCTTGAAGGGAAAGGGCTTGCCTTTAAAAACTTTGGAACCTACTCGCCCGACTCGGTGGATTACCCCGATTTTGCTCACCCGGTTGCACTCGCTGTTGAAAGCGGCGAATTTGCCTTTGGCATACTTCTCTGCGGCACGGCTAACGGCGTTGCCATCACCGCCAATAAACACCAACAGATCCGCGCCGCCATCTGCTGGGGCGAGGAGATTGCTAAACTTGTCAGACAGCACAATGACGCCAACATTCTCTGCATTCCCGCACGCTTCGTAAACAAGCAGGATGCAGAAAAAATGGTGGACAGCTTCATCAGCACCGCATTTGAAGGTGGACGCCATGCCAACCGTGTTGGAAAGATCGCCTGCGGCTAGACCATTCATCAATTCCCCCTCCTTACTTGCGTTTTTCTCGGTAAGTTTGGTGTTATTGCTTTAATAAACATCACAATCTATGAGAAGAATTCTCCTCCCAATCTCATTGGGACTCTGCTTATTTGCCTCTGCCCAGAAAAAAGGCTCACCGGGCAAGTACGCATCCACGATTACAGCCAATGACATGAAGAAACATCTTTATATCATTGCCAGCAAGGAAATGGAAGGCCGCGATACACCGTCACCCGGGCTCGAGAAAGCGGCCAACTATATCGAGGAACATTTCAAGTCGCTTGGACTTACACCTGCCAACAATGGCAGCTATCGTCAGTATTACCCTCTCTACAAGGATTCGGTTACCAATACTGCCGTTAAAGTAAACGGTACCGCGTTTGAACTCACCAAAGATTTTCAACCCAGCGCATCCATCAATCACACTGCGGAACTCCGTTTTTCAGAGGCGGTTTTTGTGGGCTTCGGTATCGTGGATGGAGAAATGAACCCCTACCGGGATGTGGATGTTCGGGGTAAACTCGTGATTGTTCTCAATGGAACTCCTACTGGTTATAAGCCATCGAACACAAGCGGCGGCAATCCGGGTGGATTGATGGCAAAGCTCACGCGCGCCCAGGAGAAAGGGGCAGCGGCTGTATTGATCGTCAACACAGACTTCCCGCGCAAATCATTCAACGCAACCACCAACTATACAATGCGTGGCTACGCATCATCGATCCTGCCACAAACATTCAGCATCAGCGAAACTGTAGCCGCCGCAATTATGGGTGAAGATGGAAAGTCCGTTGTGGAAAAAACGAAAGCATCATTTGCGGGGGCAAAGACCTATACTGCCAATATCGATCTTTCTTTCTTCCGCCATACCACTATCGCCCAGGCATCAAATGTTGCCGGCGTGATAGAAGGCACTGATAAAAAAGATGAGTATGTACTTATAACTTCCCATTACGATCACGTTGGAAAGCGCAACGACAGTACGATCTACTACGGCGCGGACGATGATGGTAGTGGAACTACAGGTGTGCTTGAACTGGCAGAAGCATTTGCGAAAGCAAAAGCAGCAGGCCACGGCCCACGCCGCAGCATTGTATTCATGACAGTAAGTGGTGAAGAAAAAGGTCTCTGGGGTTCTGAATATTATGCCAACAACCCGTTGTTTCCACTAGAGAAAACAACGGTGGATCTTAACATTGATATGATCGGCCGCGTGGGGGAAGAATACCTGACCAGCAAAGATTCCGGCAATTATGTGTATGTGATCGGTGATGACAAGCTCAGCACGGATCTTACTCCCATTACGGATAACATCAATAAAAAGAACATGAAGATGGTGTTGGACAGGAAGTACAATGATCCAAACGACAAGAACCGCTTCTACTACAGAAGTGATCATTACAATTTTGCTGAGAAAGGTGTGCCTGTGATTTTCTATTTCAATGGCGTACACAAAGATTATCACAAGCCGACCGACACACCGGATAAGATCAACTATCCGCTGATGGCGAAGCGCGGCCAACTGGTGTTCTATACTGCCTGGGAAATGGCCAACAGAAATGACATGTTGAAGAGGGACCTGAAGCTGGAGAAGCCGAAAGGATTTTAAAATAATGCCCCGGTGCGTGTGAACACGCACC
>JAEZAM010000009.1 GCA_023430465.1 Bacteroidota bacterium
GTGCTGGGTACTGGGTACTGGGTGCTGGATGGCTGGATGGCTGCATGCTCTACCCCAGCGGTGACTGAGTGCCGAGCGCAGCGAGGCGTATCGAAGGCACTGCGGGCTGGGTAATGGGTGCTGGATGTTGGGTACTGCGCAGAGCGAGAAGGAGAACGAGAGCGGTTTTTAATTTTTCATTTTTTATTTTTAATTACTTACATTTTCACCTCCGAATGAGATTTCTCCTGCTTTCCCTGATACTGGTTCCACATTTCCTTTCCGCTCAAACGCCGATGCAGGTTGCGCAAAGGAGGCTGGTTGGCACCACCCTCGACACCCTTATTATACCCGAATATCTTCTCAACAAGCCCGCTGACACGAGTTTCACCGGGAAATTCAAGGTCCTCGAATTCTGGGCCACCTGGTGTGCGCCCTGCCTGCGTGCAGTACCGCATATAAATAAGCTGCAACGGCAATTCAGCGGTGAAAACATTGTTTTTCTCTCCGTAACGTATGAATCCGCAATCAAAACCGCACCAACGTTCGAGCGGGTTAATTTCGAAACGATCGTGGTCAGCGATTCCCTGCGTCACCTCCAGCGTAAACTCGCCATCCAATACAACGGCACCATGGTCATTCCCCGCACCGTTCTCATTGATGACAACAACCGCATCTGCTGGTATGGTCACCCGGACCAACTTACCGAAAACCGGTTGCGAAAGTTTCTGCGAAGAGAAAATTTGAACTGACCGATCTTCATTCCTACCGCTTCCCGCGCCTGATATTGTGTTAATCTCCCTTCGATTGCAAGTCGATGGGCTGCTTTTTCGTAACTTAACAGCCTCCCGGTTCGGCCCGGTTAATAAATAACATGTATGAGAAACGTCTTTATCTTTTTAATGATCCTGCTGGTCTCATGTAACAATGAGGCGGATAAAACAGGTGCTGAGCCAAAGCCCGATAGTCTTGATGCAGCAACGTCCCCTTTCCCGCTGGAGGAAATGAGTAAAGATTCTGCCGGTACATTTCTGATCTGGTATGTGAACTCCGATAGAAAGACAAAGAAGAAAAATCCTGCCTACGATGCAGAAACACCTGGTACAGACATGATCATCCGGCTGCTAAACCAGAAATATCAGAACATCCGGCTCGACAAGCTGCGCCAGAGTGGTGATACACTTTATACGGAGATCCGCAACAGCGAATACCTCGGCCAGAAGATGGGTAGCTTCGGCGCAACAGCCTACATCGCTGATGTGGTAATAAACCTGACCGCGCCTCCTGATATCAATTATATAAACATATCGATGAATGCCGGGAGTCATATCTCACCAGGAGTGTGGGGGGAGAAGGAGTTCGCAGATTTTAAAGCGGAGTGATGCAGGCCTGCCTGCCGGAGCGAAGCAGAGGCAGGATGCTGGATGACTGGATTCGGACACTCCGCACTCCGCACTCCGCACTCCTCACTACCCTCAATAACGATCGCTGCTGTTTTTATTCACTATAATTTTTTCACTGGATGGACCATCATGCTAACAGATCCCTGCAGCAATTCCGTAATGAAGTAGGTATTCGCTTTCAGCTTTACAACAGTCTTTTTACCTCACTACCTTTTCACCGGATAGAAAAGACCGGGATCCTGCTATCCCTCTTATCCAACAACTGCGAAGAAGGATACAAAAAGAATCTCAGCCCGATCCGTATCATCGACGATTTTTTCAGCAAGCATACAACGTACGTCAATGAAAAAGAAAAGACTGATCTTCTCTTTCGCTTTGTCCAATACGTGGAGCGCCAGGTTGTGCTATTTGACGCTCTGGAAGATGCCGCATTCCGGCAGGTGCACGACCTGAATGGAGTGGGAACCCTGAAACACCTGGAGTCGGAGGTGATCCAGGACAACAAACAGGATGAACTTGCCGAAAAGCTGAAAGACTTTTCCATACGCCTCGTGCTCACTGCACACCCTACACAGTTTTATCCCGGCCCCGTATTAGGCATTATCAACGACCTTTCGCGGGCACTTGCTGAAAACAATACAAGTCTCGTCAATACCTACCTCCAGCAATTGGGAAAGACGCCATTTTTTAAAAAACAAAAGCCAACACCATTCGATGAGGCGGTCAGCCTGATCTGGTACCTGGAAAGCGTTTTCTATCCCGCTGCAGGCCGGATCATTTCCTCCATGAAGTCGCAATTCCCGGAAGCACTTGATCGTGACAACCCGGTTATCCGGATGGGCTTCTGGCCCGGTGGGGATCGTGACGGTAATCCATTCGTCACCAGCGCCATCACCCAGCAGGTTGCCGATGCACTCCGGGGAAGCATCATCAAATGTTATTACCTCGATGTAAGGAAGCTGAAACGCCGGCTCACATTCCACGGCGTTGATAACCTGCTTGCCGAGCTCGAGACGAAACTCTATAACAATCTTTTCATACCCGGTCAGAAAACCAATCTCACCAAAGAAGAGATCCTCGATACCCTTGAACAGATCAGGCAGACCATCATTCACCAGCACAACGGCCTGTTTCTCCATACCGTCAATAACCTGATCAGCAAGATCGAAGTATTTGGATTACATTTCGCATCCCTGGACGTGCGCCAGGAAAGCAGTGTTCACCGCAAGCTCTACAGTGCAATCGCAGCCGGGTCCTCGATTTTGCCCACAAACTATGAGGAAATGGGCGAGGCAGGAAAAATGGATGCCATCGCACAGATAACAACCGTTACAGACGGCAGTTTCCTTGAGGAACCCATACATCGCGACACACTCGCATCTGTCGATGCCATCCGAAACATACAGCATTTCAACGGTCCCGAGGGCAGTAACCGTTATATTATCAGCCAGTGCAACAGTGCACTCAATGCCATGGAAGTCTTCGGTCTTTTTCTTATGCGGGGATGGAAAAAAGAAGAAATGAACATCGATGTTGTCCCGCTCTTTGAGACGATTGATGACCTGAAAGGTGCGGCCGCCATCATGCGCAAACTTTACACCCATCACGCTTATCGTGCCCACCTCGAACGTCGCAGCCACCGGCAGACAATCATGCTTGGATTTTCGGACGGCACCAAGGATGGCGGCTATCTCATGGCTAACTGGAGCATTTATAAAGCCAAGGAAGAGCTGACCAGCATCTCCCGTGAGTATGGTGTGGATGTGATATTCTTTGATGGCCGCGGTGGCCCTCCTTCCCGTGGCGGTGGTAAAACCCATAAGTTCTATGCCTCTATGGGACAAAATATCTCCAATAAGGAAATACAGCTTACCGTGCAGGGCCAAACCGTAAGCTCGAACTTCGGTACCACTGATGCTGCGCAGTATAATATTGAACAGTTGCTCAATGCCGGCATATCCAATGACCTGTTCTCCACCAACCATGTGACCCTTAATGAGAAACAGGAGACCCTGTTACAGGAACTGTCGCAAGCTGGATATGATGCATACAAGGAATTACGCGACCACCCCTATCTCGCTGATTACCTTTTGCACGCAAGCCCTTTGCGTTTTTATAGTGAAACAAACATCGGCAGTAGGCCAGCCAAGCGTGGTTCAGGCTCAGGTCTCTCCCTGAAAGATCTGCGCGCTATCCCGTTTGCAGGTTCATGGGCACAATTGAAACAAAATGTGACCGGCTTTTATGGCGTTGGCTCCGCAATCCGGAAGATAGAAGAGGGCGGCAAGTTTGCTGAATTGCAAAAGCTTTACAGGGAATCACTATTCTTTAAGACGCTCATGGATAACTGTGAAATGGCCATGATGAAATCATATTTCCCCATCACGGCTTATCTCTCACGACACAAGCTGTTCGGTGATATCTGGCAGAAGATCTTCGACGAATTCAACCTGACCCGGGAATACATCGGCAAACTCACAGGACATACAGAACTGATGGCTGATTACCCTGTTGATCAGTTGTCCATACAAATGCGCGAGCGCATCGTCTTGCCGCTCGTTACGATCCAGCAATATGCACTGACCAAGATCAGGGAATTTGAAGAGCAATTGGTGCAGGCACCGGCAAAGGAGGTATATGAAAAATTAGCGATGCGGTGTTCATTCGGGATCATCAATGCCGGCCGAAACTCCGCATAAATTTGCAATGGCCCCGGTTCGTCTAGAGA
>JAEZAM010000012.1 GCA_023430465.1 Bacteroidota bacterium
CATCCCGCCTGTTCCCACTAAAAGTCCTATATTTAGCGCCTGAATCTCCAAAACCACACAAGTTCCTCCGGCGCGCCCTCGGCCGATGCGCATAAGATATTGCTCGTCGATGATGAGGAGGATTTCCTGTTTGTCATGAAACGGGCGCTGCGAAAAGAAGGCTATGAGGTTATCACTTCACACAATGCCAGCGGCTTATTTGAAACACTTGAAGCCGATAAACCGGATCTCATATTGCTGGATATTACGATGGAAGGTGTTTCGGGCAGGGATATCTGCAGACTTATAAAGCAGCACCCGCATTTTCGCTCGACTCCGGTGCTTCTTTTCTCCGCCAACAGGAACCTGGCTGACATCGCTGCTGAATGTGGGGCCGATGGATTCGTTCATAAACCTTTTGAAATGGCCGATGTCAAGCATACGTTCAATCGTGTACTCGGCTCAACTAAAAAACGAAATTAACCGACTCAAATTAAATTTACCACCATGTCCAAATCAAGCGCTGCCAAGATACTCCCATCCAAACAGGCCGAAATTCTCGAGCTGTGGATCAGTCAGCAATTTAAAGATGTATCCCTCCGCGATGATCTTTTGTCCAATGACCATCTTAAAAAGGATTCTGAAGAGTTTCTGTCCTCGGTACTTTCCGGCATTAAGAAAGACAATGTATATGATGTCAATGCACCGGAGTTTGAAAAAGCCAATGAAGTCCTGGCCGGGATTTGCCTTAACAGGGCAAAAAACGGATTCTCCCCGCGGGAAACAGCCTCCTTCGTTTTCAGCCTGAAGGATGCATTCAACACCGTCCTGGAAAAATATATCACCGATAAGGATACGCTCTTCAAGGAAGTAGGGCGGATTAATAAGATCATCGACAGCCTGGCCATGGTAACGATGGAAACGTTTATACGCGGCCGTGAGGAGGTGATACTCCGCCAGACATCTGAAATCTCCGAGATATCTACCCCCGTGATCCAGATCTGGGATGGTATTCTTGCCCTCCCGATCATTGGGACACTCGACAGCGCCCGCACCCAGGTGGTGATGGAAAGCCTCCTTATCAAGATTGTGGAAAGCGAAAGCACGATTGCCATTCTTGATATTTCAGGTGTACCAGCAGTTGATTCGCTTGTTGCGCAACATCTGATCAAAACGGTAGCGGCCACCCGACTGATGGGCGCAGAGTGCATCATCAGCGGTATCCGGCCGGAGATCGCCCAGACCATTGTACACCTCGGTATCGACCTTTCCAATATTAACACGAAGTCAACGCTGGCCCACGCTTTACGCACGGCGTTTGCCATTCGCAGGCTGGAAGTCCGGAAAGCAGGAGATTCTAATAATAATAAACAGGTAATTCTCTAACATCAATCACATATGGATAAAATACCTATCCTGAAAATGGGGCAATTTCTCCTGGTCACTATCCAGGTGGATTTGTACGACAGACTGGCGCTGGGACTGGAGAAAGACCTGGTCAATATGATCATGAAGCATAAAGCCCGTGGTGTTTTGATCGATATTTCTGCCGTAAACATCGTCGATTCTTTTATGGGTCGCATCCTGGGCAACATTGCCCAGATGTCAAACATCCTTGATGCGCATACTGTGGTGGTGGGCATGCAGCCCGCGGTCGCCATTACACTTATCGAACTGGGTCTTCCCATGGCCGGCGTCCAAACTGCCCTCAATGTAGAAAAGGGCATGGAACTGCTTACAGAGAAACTTAACCTCACCGGAGAAATAAACGATGATGAGGAATGATTACCATCAATAAGGAAAGCATTCAGGTGAAGACAGAACAGGATGCAGTGTTCTTGCGCAACCGGGTGTCCGAGTATGCGCGCAAGATCGGTATGGGCCTGGTAAACCAGACCAAACTACTGACCGCAGCGAGCGAACTCGTCCGCAATATGCTCCGCTACGCCAATGGCGGTCATGTTGTTTGCGAAGTAATCTCCTCCGGCACGTTGCAGACAGGTATCCGTCTGAGCTTCGTTGATAAAGGACCCGGAATAAAAGATATTAACCTGGCAATGAAGGATGGATTTTCAACCGGTAAAAGTTTAGGTGTAGGATTGCCGGGTGCCAAGCGCCTGGTTAATGCATTTGATATAGAAAGTAAACCGGGAAAGGGTACGACAGTGACGATATTAAAATGGAAAAATGGTTGAGTCTTCTCATGTGCGTATCAATCTGCCTGACCGGACTTACCAGGCCTCCGTCCGCTCAGAAATGCGCAGGATAGCGGAGTCAATTGGGTTTACCGGACATCGCATGGGCGAACTGGAGATCATCATTGCCGAACTCACCAGCAATATTTCCAAACATACCCGCGCCGGCGGATATTTTCTCGTACGCCCACTCACGGGTGAAATGCCCGGCATCGAAATCATTTCAATAGATGAAGGCCCCGGTATACGGATGGCTTCTGACATGATGAAAGACGGGCTTTCCACAACGCGCACCCTGGGACAGGGCCTCGGCGCAATACAACGGCTTGCCAGCGTGTTTGACATATTTTCTTTAACCGGCTGGGGTACGATCCTTCTCACGCGGACTTACATTAAGAAAACTGATAAAGCCCGTGCATCAAAATCATTACACGTATACGGTTTAAATGTCAATAAACCCGGCGAATCCGTATCGGGTGATGCATGGCATTTTATACAAACCGCGAGGAATACGCGTATCATGATAATTGATGGGCTGGGTCATGGTGTGTCTGCAAAGCAGGCAGCTGATGAAGCTATCCAGAATTTTATCAGTGAACCCGGCGCTACGCCAACGGACCAGTTGCACAGTTTACACCCTGCGCTTAAAAGAACCAGAGGAGGCGTTGTCAACGTTGTTTACCTCGATGAAACCAATAATCAGCTTTCGTATTCCGGCGTGGGCAACATCTCGATGAAGGTCATCTCTGCCAATTCTTCCAAAGGCTGTTTTTCCTATAATGGTATTGTAGGTCATATCATGCCATCCGTTATAAATAATCATATTCTTCAATGGCAGCCGAATGACCTGATTATCTTACATTCGGACGGAATTTCCGGTCGTTGGGACCTTGGCAAATATCCCGGTATCCTCACCCATCACCCCCTGCTGCTCTGCGCGGCAATTTATAAAGATCATACCCGGGGTACGGATGACGCGACCGTAGTAGTGGCAAAAACGATAAAATCGACGAAATGACTGCATCGCTGTCTATCATGAAGCTGGACATCCACAATGAAATGGATGTAGTGCTCGCTCACCGGCGTGCCATGCAGTTTGCTAGATATTCCGGTATCAGTCTTGCCGAGCAAACCCGCTTCGCTACCGCCGTTTCAGAAATATGCCGCAACGTGCTCGAACATGCAGATGGAGGAAAGCTTCATTTTTCCATTAGCAAGGAACCGGCACCCGGTTACCTCGAAGCCACCGTACAGGATCATGGTGGCGGTATCTCCAATATTGACGAGATCCTTTCCCGGCGACCTGATACCCATCGAGGTCGTGGTATCGGGATGGTCTATGCGCGACGACTGACCGATCACTTTCATGTCAACACCTCTCCTGCCGGCACTGCGGTTACCCTGCGGAAAAATATACCTGCCCGATCCGGCGGACCCGTTAATAAAATAATCATCGATGGCTGGCTGAAACATATCGCTCAGGAGCCTGCTCTGTCTGCATATGAAGAATTGAAGATCCGCAACAGCCAGCTCCTGGAACTGACTGAAGAACTTCGCCTGAACAGCAAAACGGTGGAAACCCAAATGGTGGAGATCCGGCAGCTCAACAGGCAGCTATCTGACAACAACCACCGGATGAAGGAATTCACATATGCCATTTCCCATGATCTGAAAAATCCGCTAAGCACACTTAAACTTGCCACCCAACAGTTGGCGCATGAAGTAACCACTGAAGATGGTGCAAGCTATCAGGCGGTAGTGGAACGATCTGTCAACCGGCTCGACAAGACCATCAATAGCCTGATCGAGATACTTGATATTCAAAACCAGACTTCTCAGCTTTCACGTCAACTTGAATTTGAGAAACTGTTTGCAGAGGTCCGGGAAAATTATTCTGCGCTCATCCATGACACGGGGGCCACGCTGCATGCTGAGTTTACACAGGCACCCATGATCTCCTACATCGAAGGATACCTGGCAAGCATCTTCAGCAACCTGGTCAGCAACTCACTTAAATACCGACACCCGGACATTGCACCTGTTATAAATGTGTCCAGCAAACCTGTCGGTGACCGGATTGAACTTTGCTTCCGTGACAATGGACAGGGAATGGACCTGAGCACCATCGGGAATAAATTATTTGCCCCATTCAATCGCTTTGCGACTGGCGTGGAAGGAAAAGGTATCGGCCTCTACCTCGTCAAAGGAATGGTGGAACACAATGGCGGGTCAGTGTCTGTACAGAGCGAACCCGGCAAAGGAACGATATTTACCTTTTTACTGGCGCCATACGTATAAGGGCGGCCTCCCCGTGCAGCAAAATAGCCTCATCCGCAAAGAGCATTATCGGCGCACTTACACGCGGAATCCTTAGCTTTATCGCTCATTTATTTCACCATGATCAAATACTTTCTGACTGTCTTCCTGCTCGCGGGCATGAGCGCAGCAAACGCTCAATTGAAACCTGATGATGTGCACACCTTCACCCTGAAAAATGGAATGAAATTCCTGGTGGTAGAAGATTTTTCCATCCCCAATGCCAACATGTATTTATTCTATCGCGTTGGCTCCAGGAACGAATACCAGGGTATCACCGGCTTATCACATTTCTTTGAACACATGATGTTCAACGGCGCAAAAAAATTCGGCCCCAAGGAATTCGACCGTACCATGGAGTTCAATGGCGGCGCGAACAATGCCTACACACGTGATGATATCACCGCGTACACTAACTGGTTTCCCGCTTCTGCCACTGAAGTGATCTTCGATCTCGAAGCCGACCGAATAGGCCACTTGAGTATCGACCCAAAAATGGTAGAGAGCGAACGCGGCGTAGTACTATCTGAAAGAAGCACCGGGCTGGAGAACTCGCCCTGGCGGGTGATCAGCGAGCACGTGCAGGCGCAGGCTTTCCAGGAACATCCCTATCACTGGCCGGTGATCGGCTATGAGGATGATATGAAAAACTGGAAACAAACTGATCTTGAACGATATTTTCGTACCTACTACGCACCCAATAATTGCGTGGTTGTCATGTCCGGCGCAGTAAAAGCAGCAGATATAAAAAAGCTCGCCGAGAAATATCTTGAGCCAATACCGGCACAGGCTCCGCCGCCACCAGTAGTGATAAAAGAACCGGAGCAAACGGGTGAGCGCCGGATACTCGTTCAGAAAGATGTAGCCAATCCTTACCTCCACATCGCCTACAAGGCGCCTCAGGCCAGCGACTCCGATTACTACGCCCTTACACTTCTCAGCGATATCCTGAGCAGCGGCAAATCTTCCCGGCTGTATGCTGCGCTGGTGGATAGTGCACAGCTCGCCTCATCGATCTCCACCTCCTACACTGAAAGCTTTGATCCGACACTTTTCCTGTTCTATGCCATCACAGCAAAAAATGTAAATGAACGTAAACTGGAAGAAGCGATCTATGCTGAGCTTGAAAAGATCAAATCAGGCGGTGTAACCGAAAAAGAATTACAGAAAGTAAAGAATCAACGGCTGGTTGCATTCTACGACCAGGTGGAAACAATCAATGGGAAATCAAATAACCTCGGCACCTATGAGGTATACTTTGGTGATTACCGTAAAATGTTTGAAGCACCTGCGTTGTTCAATAAAGTGACAGCCGATGACATCCGACGCGTAGCCACTAAATACCTGCGCAAGTCAACCCGTACGGTTGGCGTACTCAAAAGCAATACTGATAATTAATTCATGATACAACTTCCAATGATGTATTTAAATAAACGCATTCTCCTGCTCGCCGCATGTTTTTTCGTCGCCATGATCGCTGTGAGGGCACAGGATTACAAGTTACCGGCCTACCAGAAATTTACGCTGAAAAATGGCCTCACCGTTTATCTGATGGAGCAACATGAAGTGCCACTCATCAGCGTATCTGCCATCCTGCCGGCAGGCGCTATTTATGATGGTGATAAATCCGGTCTTGCTTCGCTGACGGCAACGGCATTGCAACATGGTACAAAGAATTATCCAAAAGATCGGCTGGAAGAAGAATTGGATTTTCTTGGCGCCTCCGTCAATACGTATGCCTCAAAAGAATCAGCCGGTTTGTCAGCCGATTTCGCAGCAAAAGACCGCGACAAGATACTACCCCTCATCATGGAGATCCTGACCGCACCTGCATTTGATACCGCTGAATTTACAAAAGAAAAAAAGAGGGCACTGGTCAGGCTGGAACAGGCAAAGGAAAGCCCCAGGTCAGTGATATCGGGCTATTTTGATAAATTTCTTTACGGCGATCACGTATATGGAAACCTGATCACCGGCACAGTTTCCACTGTATCCGCGCTTACCCCGGCAGATATACGGAAATTCTATAGCGCAAATTATATCCCCAATGGCGCGGCGATAGCTATCGCGGGCGATTTCAACAGCAAGGAAATGAAGAGCCTGGTTACCAAATTGTTTTCAGGATGGAAAAAAGGCGAACCACAGGCTGGTGCTGCGTCTGCCAAACCGTCGATGGATGCAAAATCAAGCAAAGTGTTGCTGGTAAATAAAGATGATGCAAAGGAAACCACGTTCTATATCGGTGCACCCGGCGTTCCGCGCAACAACCCCGACTATGTTGCTATCGATGTGATCAACACCTTGTTTGGCGGTCGATTTACTTCCATGCTCAACGATGAGCTGCGTGTTAACACCGGTCTCACCTATGGAGCCGGCAGCCGGTTCAGCAGCCTGAAGCATGCAGGTTCGTTTTATATCTCTACGTTCACTGCTACCAAGACTACAGAACAGGCCATCGATAAGTCCCTGGAAGTGCTGAAGCGCCTCCATGCAGAAGGACTCGATGAGCAATCACTGGCATCGGCGAAGAACTATGTCAAAGGCCAGTTCCCCCCACGCTATGAAACCAGCGGGCAACTGGCGGGATTACTGACACAGATGTTCTGGTACAATTTCGACGAGTCATTTATAAATAATTTCCAGAAAAATGTTGATGGACTTACCCTGGCGCGAGCCAAAGAAATCATCGCGAAATATTTCCCTTCGGACAAGCTTCATTTTGTACTGGTCGGGAAATCCAGTGAAATAAAAAAGATTGCAGAAAAGTATGGCCCTGTCACACAGGTGGAAATAAAGGAAGAGCCAAAGAAAGCATTCTGATAAATCAACAGCATGAAGATCCAGCTTTGGTCGGTGGGAAAAACCCATGAGCCATATGTTAAGGCCGGGGTTGAAGATTTTACAAAAAGGATCGGCAACTATTTCAAAGTGGAATGGTTGCTGATCCCTGCACCGAAGAATGCCGCCTCTCTGTCGGGATCTGAATTGAAAAAAAAAGAAGGGGAACTTATACTCCAAAAACTGGAAAAGGACGATTACCTGGTGCTGCTTGATGAGCGCGGAAAACAGCTTAGCTCCGAAGGCCTGTCGGCATTGCTACAGTCACGCGCCAACGACAGCACAAAACGAATGATCTTCCTGATCGGTGGCGCGTTTGGTGTGGATGAATCCATCCTTGCACGTGCTTCTTTTACCTGGAGCCTCTCGGCGCTTGTGTTCCCGCACCAGTTGGTCAGGCTTATACTTGCCGAACAGATATACCGCGGCTGCACGATTATCAAAAACGAAAAATATCATCATAAATAAGGCTAATTTCAAGCCCTGAAAAGTTTACTATGGGATTTACAATGACGGTGGTGATCATATTGGTAACGGCGCTTATTTCTTTCGGGGCATTTAGTAATCAGAAGATGAAATATGATTTTATCTTTTATCCACCGGCAGTACGGGATGGTCAATGGTACCGGTTCATTACGCATGGCCTGATACACGCAGATCCCATTCACCTCATATTTAACATGCTCGCCCTTTATTCGCTGGGTAGTGTGCTTGAAGCGAACTTCACCAGCGAGGTGCTGTTTGGCCGTTATGGGCGGATCGTCTATCTCCTTTTATATTTAACTGCACTGATCTTTGCCTCCGTGCCTGACTATATCAAACACCGGAACAACAGTTATTACCAGTCGCTTGGTGCCTCGGGTGCCGTAGCAGCCGTCATATTCGGTACCATCCTGCTCAGCCCCACCGCGATGCTCAGCTTCTTTTTCATTCCCATGCCCGGATTCGTCTTTGCCATCCTTTTCCTCGTCATCTCCACCGTGCTGGCAAGAAAGGGCGGAGATAATATAGGCCACGGTGCCCACATCAGCGGAGCCATCTATGGCCTCCTGTTCACCTACGTAGCCATTGAGCTCTTTACAGATTTCAATCTTATACAACATCTGATCGAAACATTCCGCCGGTACTGAGTTTGAGCGACAATAAGTTAGGGCTGACTCGTAGATTTACCATGTGATTTTATTTAAAAAAAATGAGTAGTTATTCTTTTTTTTCAGAATAATTACTAGTTTTATCCCCGGATTCCACCTCCATCGTCCAAAGAAGCACCATCCAAAATATCCGCAAGATTTATCGAGAATATTAATCCAGGGTAATGTCCAACATTGCCCCCGGGCCACCTTTTGTCAACCATCAAACTAACGTGTCATGAGAATTTTTACCCTAGCTCTTCTTGCAGTCGTATTTTCCGTTCAATCAGCGCGTGCGCAATGCACCACACCCGGAGGAATGATTGCTACCAGCCTTACCCTGAACGGCAATTGCTTCATGTATGTGCAAAATGCTATTCCTTTTTCCAGCGTAAGCATTTATAGCAACAATGGTTATGCAGGCCAAAGCTTCGCTAACGGAACTGGCTTTGCTTATGTATCATACTCCTGTGCTTCAAATCCCATTGTTTCTGTTCTCTCCATTTCACTGGACGGCGACTCTATTTGCAATGTCGCTACGATCTCTACCCCTATTCCCCTGCCGGTTAAGTTCAGCGCTTTTACCAGCAAGATCGTTGCACAGGGTGTATTGCTGAAATGGTCTACCTCTTACGAACTGAACAACGAAAAATATATTATTGAAAAAAGCACCAATGGCAGCACTTACCAGGCAATTGGCCAGGTAGCAAGTGGTGACAATTCAATCGAAGTAAAAGACTACCAGTTCATCGATGCAAGCTTCCAGGCTGGTCAGTCTGCTTACTACCGCATCCGCCAGGTGGATATCGATCAGACAACTACCTTCTCAAAAGTTGTCTATGTAAACGATGGTAAAACCAGCGGCCCGATCAAGGTGTTCCCGAATCCTTTCGCAAATGAAATTCAGATCAGCGGTATCCGTTCTGCAGACCTGAACAAAGGAAACGTTCGCCTCTTCAACCTTGCCGGTGCAGCCGTTAATTACACCATCTCCGGTTCTAACGCGATCCGTGTGGACAGCAACATTCCCGCTGGTGTATATGTGCTGATGGTGAACGGTCAGTCATACAAGATTTCGAAAAATTAGTAGCAAAAGCTTTACCAGATAGAGTTAGTAAGTCAACGCCTCTTCTTCGCTTCGCGGAGAGGAGGTTTTTTTATGGGCGCTGCCCAATGCAAAGCAATTGCTGCGTGGATGGCTGATGACGGAACCGATGATCAATACGCATTCCGATCACCCAGACGATCTTTTTATCTGACTCGAGTACCCAGACTTTCTCTTTCGCCGTAGCAGATAATTTGTTATCAATGAAAAAACGCGACAGCTTCTTCTTCTTCTCCATGCCCAACGGATAAAAATAATCGCCCGTCTTTGCACGTCGCAAGATCAGGGGAAACCGGATATGACGCATATCTACATGAACCCTGTATTTATCCGGAACAGGCAGTCCCACCCCGGCTTCCCGCCGGATCGTCTCCAGCGTCAGAATACCGCCAGGATATGAGTACGTGCCCGGGCCATCGATGATGACCAGGGTGGTGTTTTCGGTATTCAATGGTGCGATGATCAGCCAGGCGCGGTTACGGATCACACGGTGCGTAGCCGAACTGACATAACGCCCCGATTCACTTTCACACAGGGCCAACACCTCTTCCTCCTGGGACACAGTAAATCCGTAAGACTGAAGTATCTCATGTAAGATCGTTCGGCGGGCTTCCAACCGGAGCAGGGCAAGTACAGGAATGTGCAACTCATCGCCCCGCAGATGCAACAGTTTTTTCAAATGGCGGCCAACTGCTTCGTTGAATAAAAGTTCGGTGTCGCGAAAGCGTTGCAGGTTGCGGGCGAGACTGGCAGTAACGTCGGGATAGGCTTCAATCAATCGTGGAAGTATCTCATGCCGTAGAAAATTGCGGGCATATTTGGTGGAAGCGTTGGAACTGTCCTCCACCCATTCAAGTTGCGCCGCCCGCGCAAATGCTTCGATCTCGCTGCGTGATGCAAACAACAATGGCCGGATCACATCTGCGGTCGCTGGCAACATCCCGCGGAGGCCGCGAATGCCGGTGCCCTTTACGAAATTCATAAGTGACGTTTCGACGTTGTCATCCAGGTGATGGGCCGTCAGCAATTTGGCACCAAAGGCCGGAGATGACGGATCGGCGATGATACTGCGAAACCAGTTATACCGAAGCTCCCGCGCAGCCACCTGGATGGACACGCCCCTTTCATCCGCATATTGCATCGTATCAAAACGCTGCTGTAAAAACGGAACATGATAGTGCAATGCCCTGGTGGCAACAAAGGATTCATCCCGGTCACTTTCAGTACCCCGGAGGGAAAAATTGGCATGTGCAAGAGCAAACCTGAAGTTACAGCGGTGACAGAGCTCAGCTAAAACAATGGAGTCAACCCCACCGCTCACCGCAAGCAGCAACAAATCGTTTTCTCTAAACAGTTTGTTAGTGCGAACATACTCCCTGAAACGCTCCGTCATTGACATATCCCGCATTTATCCGGCTTATTAAAAGGTGAGTTCTTCGTGTGCACCACGCAGTTCATTGAATGCATGCTGGTCACCCGCGGCACGTGCTTTTTCCATGCCGGCTTCATACCAGCGGATCGCCTCTTCCGTACGCCCGTTGCGCTCATGCAGTTTGGCTATATGATAGTAGCTGCCCACATATCCCGGATCACGGGTCAGCAGCGCTTCGAATTGCGCCAGTGCAGTGGCGTCATCGCCTGCTTTGATATATTCAAGGGCCAGCGCATGCTGTACAAAGCTGTCACCTGGATTATCCGCCAGAAATTCTTTCAAACGCGCAATGCGGTCCATCATGAATTAAAAAATTTGTCCAAAAAATCCCGTTTTATCTTTGCAACACTTATCTTTGTTTTAGTTGCATAAACAACTATTTGCCAGAGTCTAACAAAACTTGATTATGAAAATATTAGTTTGTATCAGCAAGACACCGGATACGACGGCAAAAATAGCCTTCACCGACAACAACACGAAATTCGACACCAATGGCGTGCAGTGGATCATCAATCCGTATGATGAATGGTATTCTCTTGTACGTGCTGTGGAACTGAAAGAAAAGGATGCCACTGTCGTTGTCCACCTGGTGACCGTGGGTGGCGCTGATGCTGAACCTGTGATACGCAAGGCCCTTGCCATCGGAGGTGATGAAGCCATTCGCGTCAATGCAGATACCCATGATAGTTTTTACATAGCCTCACAAATCGCTGCGGTTGCGAAGGACGGTGGTTATGACCTCATATTTACCGGTAAGGAAACAATTGATTTCAATGGCTCCTCTATCGGCGGAATGGTGGCTGAATTGCTCGACCTGCCATTTGTCTCACTGGCAGCGAAGTTTGACCTGAGTGGCCAGACGGCAACCATCACTCGCGAGATCGAAGGTGGTGAAGAAGTGAACGAAGTATCGCTCCCGCTCGTGCTGAGCGCACAAAAAGGAATGGCAGAACAACGCATCCCCAACATGCGCGGGATCATGGCAGCGCGTACCAAGCCATTGAAAGTGGTGGAGCCAGTCGCTGTTGATGCACTCACAACCGTGACAAGCTTTGAATTACCACCTGCAAAGGCCGGGGTGAAACTTATTCCTGCTGACAACGTGGAAGAGCTCGTTCGTCTCCTGCACGAAGAAGCGAAAGCAATCTAATTTTCAAACAACAGTTAAACTCAATCATATTATGTCGGTTTTAATCTTTGTTGACACAGCGGAAGGGCAGGTAAAGAAATCATCGCTGGAGGCTCTCTCTTATGGAGCAAAGGTTGCTGCCAACCTGGGCACTTCAGCAGAAGGTGTCGTGCTTGGTTCGGCTTCGGAAGATCTTGCAGCCCTCGGTAAATATGGCATCACCAAACTGCACCATGCCGCTGCTGCTTCGCTGGACTCTTTTGATGCCGGATTGTATACGAAAGTGATTGCCGATGTTGCCACAGCTTCACAGGCTACGGTGATCGTACTGTCGAATAACCTGAATGGTAAAGCGGTTGCGCCACGCCTTTCTGCAAGATTGAAAGCAGGTCTCGTTTCCGGTGCGATCAGCTTACCTGATACAAGCAATGGCTTTACAGTAAAAAAGAACGTATTTTCCGGTAAGGCATTTGCCAACATATCCGTAAACACTGCGGTGAAAATAATTTCCCTGAACCCCAACGCCTACCCTGTGCAGGCAGGTGAAGGAACTGCAGAAGTTGTCGCGTATAATGGTACCATTGATGCGGCCAGGGTGAAAGTGATTAGTGCTACCAAGGCCAGTGGTGAAGTCCCCCTCACCGAAGCTGAGATCGTAGTCAGTGCCGGCCGGGGTATGAAAGGTCCGGAAAACTGGGGCATCGTAGAAGATCTTGCAAAAGTGTTGCATGCTGCCACAGCGTGCAGCCGCCCGGTTGCTGATGCACACTGGCGCCCGCATAATGAACACGTGGGCCAGACGGGTTTTGCGATTGCGCCGAACCTCTACATCGCTATTGGTATCTCAGGTGCCATCCAGCACCTCGCCGGGGTAAACCGCAGCAAGGTCATCGTTGTTATCAACAAAGACCCCGAAGCACCTTTCTTCAAAGCGGCCGATTATGGCATCGTCGGCGACGCGTTTGAAGTTGTGCCAAAGATCACTGCCGCTATTAAAAAACTCAGGGGTATTGCCTGATAAAATAAAGAAAAAGAGCCGGGTCCAGTGCCCGGTTTTTTTATTTTGAGCCAATTACATTCCATGTGCAGGGGCAGAACGCTGATAGACCGGTGTGGTGCAATAAACCGCTGATAGCTAGGTAACAGGGCAACGATCAGCTTAAAAAACTAAATTTTTGTGGCCGGATTTTTTGGGTAAAAACCTTAGTTTCGTGTGATATTTTATGAAGAAGATCGAACTGGAAATAGTGGCCTTATCCCATAGCATTACGCAGACACACTCCTATGCTGTTGTTCTTGGTGAAGTGAATGGATTACGGCGGCTGCCGATCGTGATTGGCGGCTTCGAAGCCCAGGCCATCGCCGTGGCACTCGAGAAGATGAACCCGAGCCGACCACTGACCCACGATCTTATGAAGAATTTCCTCAACGCCTTCGCCATCGATCTGCATGAGATCATTATCTGCGATCTCCAGGAGGGTATCTTTTACTCCAAGCTGGTTTGTTCTTCTGAAAATGACACCATCGAAATAGATTCCCGGACCTCCGATGCTCTTGCCCTGGCCGTGCGTTTCGGCTGCCCCATTTATACATACGAGAACATCCTGGAAAGTGCCGGCATCCTGATGGAGGACACCGATAAGGGCAAAAAGAAAAAAGCAAAGCAGGAAGTGGTCGTAGAAGAGCAGGGCAATACCGGTCACGAAGATCTCAAAACCATGTCCCTCGAAGAACTTAACATCCTGCTGAACGAGGTACTGGAAAGTGAAGATTATATTCGCGCCATTGCCATCCGCGATGAAATAAACAGCCGCAAGAAGAACAGGAAGTGATTCCTTCACGGGCTACAACCTACCACTTTGATAGTTTTTCCGAATTGTAAGATCAATCTTGGTTTGCGCGTCATCGCAAAAAGAGCGGATGGTTATCATGACCTCGAAACTGTTTTCTACCCTGTTAATATAACTGATGTGCTGGAGATCGTCCGGTCAACTACGGGCATTACCAGCGTCACCAGCACAGGCCTCTCCCTTCCCGGCGCACCGGAGGACAATCTCTGCTACAAAGCATGGGCGCTGTTGCGTGAGCGAACGAGCGCATTGCCGGAAGTGTCCATGCACCTTCACAAAGTGATCCCCACCGGTGCTGGCCTGGGCGGCGGCAGCGCTGATGCAGCCTTTGCACTAAAATTATTGAATGAGCAATTTCAGTTGGGATTCAACGTGGAGGAGTTGATGGGCTTTGCGTTGCAGCTTGGCAGTGATTGCCCATACTTCCTTGCAAATAAACTGACCCTGGCAACGGGCCGTGGTGAGAAACTTACACCTCTCAGCCGATCCCTCAGCGGTCTTTATCTTGTGATCATCAACCCCGGTATCCATATCAGCACAGCTACCGCATTTGGTTCCATTCAACCATCTCGACCATCTTCTTCTCTTGCTGATATCATCGGATTGCCTATAGAACACTGGAAAGGGCAACTCCTGAATGATTTTGAAGAGCCGATGAAGATCCTTTATCCTGAGATCGCAGACATACTTGCTATGCTTTATGCGCATGGTGCCCGCTATGCGGCCATGAGCGGGACGGGCAGCACCGTCTTTGGCCTCTTTGACAGGGAACCAGCCCTGCCCGGATTACCAGCCCATTATTTTTACCGGTCAGTCCTCTGCGAGCAGTAGCAGTGCCCCGAGGTCCAGGTTTTCGGTCACCATTGCGAGGTTGCCGTTCTGATCCAATGGCCAATCTTCCTTTGGCCTGTCCCAGTACAATTCAACACCGTTGCCATCCGGGTCATCGAGATAGATCGCTTCCGACACGCCATGATCCGCGGCACCGGTAAGGGGATATTTAGCATTCACCAGATGCTTCAACACGACGGCAAGATCGCGCCGCGTCGGATAAAGAATGGCCGTGTGAAATAATCCCGCCGTGTGCTGCGGTGCCGGACTTCCGTTCCTGCTGTACCATGTATTCAACCCGATATGATGATGATAACCGCCCGCCGATATAAAAGCAGCGCCATTGCCATAATATTGCTGCACTTCGAAACCAAGCAGGTCGCGGTAAAATCCCAGTGATCTTTCCAGATCCGCTACTTTCAGGTGAACATGCCCGATGCGTGTACCGGCAGGAACTGTATAAGCCATAAAACTGTTTTCCGTGAAAAATTTGTTTACCTTGCATTAAATTTCGCATTATCTCTTCGCATTCGCACATATCATTTTTTCTGCAGGAAAACCTTGACCTGCTCAACCACTAAGTAGCCGGCTCTACCCATCGCTACCCCTTTTTCTTTACTATTCAAATCTATTGTATGCAGACTGCGGCAAACGCAACAGCCGATCTTATCGGGCTGGAAGAACGATACAGCGCACATAATTACCATCCATTACCCGTAGTGCTTGAATCCGGCGAAGGGATCTGGCTGCAAGACGTGGCCGGGAAAAAATATGTTGACTTTCTCAGTGGTTATTCTGCGGTTAACCAGGGACATTGTCATCCCTATATCGTTGATGCCTTTACCAGGCAGGCAAAAAAACTAGCCCTGACGAGTCGCGCATTTCATTGCGATGCCCTGGGTGAGTATTCGCGCTTTATAACGGAGCTGTTCGGGTATGATAAAGTACTTCCGATGAATACGGGTGTAGAGGCAGTGGAAACAGCCATCAAGCTATGCCGGAAATGGGGTTATGAGAAAAAGAAAATACCCGACGGACAGGCCATCATCATCGTCTGTGAAGGAAATTTTCATGGCCGCACTACCGGTGTCATTTCATTCAGCAGCGATCCGTCGGCAACGAGAAATTTTGGTCCATACCTGCCTGGCTTTATAAGTATACCCTTCAATGATCTCGCCGCACTTGAATCCGCCCTGACCAATCCTCATGTTGCAGGTTTCCTCCTTGAACCGATCCAGGGCGAAGCAGGTGTGGTTGTTCCCGCGCAGGGATATCTCTCCATTGCAGCGGAGATGTGCCGAAGATCAAATGTGTTGCTGCTGGGTGATGAGATACAGACAGGACTTGGTCGCACCGGCAAAATGCTCGCACTCGATCATGAAGGTGTACGCGCTGATATCCTCATTCTTGGCAAAGCCCTTTCAGGGGGAATGTTACCCGTCAGCGCTGTACTTGCTGATGATGAGATCATGCTGACTATCAGGCCGGGCGAACATGGCTCCACGTATGGTGGTAATCCCCTCGCCTGCCGGACCGCTATTGCAGCTTTGGAAGTGCTCACAAAGGAGCGCATGCCCGAAAATGCCGTTGCCAGGGGTGAACAGCTTCGCGCAGGACTCGCCGCGCTGAACTCACCTTACATAAAAACGATCAGGGGAAAGGGATTGCTCAATGCTATTGTAATCGGGCATCCCGACAAGGACGCAGCCTGGAAGCTTTGCCTGGCCATGGCCGAAAATGGACTGCTCGCCAAACCTACACATGGTGATAAGATCCGCTTTGCGCCGCCACTTATCATCACCGCCGCGGAAATGGAGGATTGCATACAGCTCATCGGTAAATCTTTAATTTCGCTGGTGTGACAACAGAAACTCCACCAACCGGATCAAGGGCTGAAGCGCACCGGGAAGCGCATATGCGCAGCAGCCAGATGATCACTGATGTTGTGATCGGCATGAGTGATGGACTCACTGTTCCCTTCGCGCTGGCAGCAGGGCTTAGTGGCGCGGTGGCAAATAACTCGATCATCCTTATTGCCGGTATCGCCGAGATCGCGGCGGGATCTATCGCCATGGGGTTGGGTGGATATCTTGCAGGCAAGACCGAGATCGATCATTATCGACATGAACTGCAGCGGGAATACGATGAAGTCGAACGTGTGCCTGAAAAAGAAAAGGAAGAGGTGCGTGAGTTCTTTGCAAACATCGGCCTGAGTGAGGAGATGCAGTTGAAGGCAACAGAAGAAATTGCCCGCGATAAAAAACAGTGGGTGGACTTCATGATGAAATATGAGCTTGGCCTGGACAAACCGGATCCGAAGCGGGCCGCAAAATCCGCTTTCAACATAGGGGTCTCCTATGCTATTGGCGGACTGGTGCCATTAACTCCGTATTATTTTGCAAGCGAGCCCCTGCCCGGGCTGAAATACTCGGCCATCATCACGCTCATCTGCTTGTTTGTGTTTGGTTTCCTGAAAAGCAAGTTCACGGGCGTGAATCCCTGGTTCGGCGCACTCAAAGTAACGCTGATCGGGGCACTGGCAGCAGGTGCTGCATTCGGCGTAGCCTCATTATTCAATGCCGGATAAAAAAGAACCCCGCCTAACTGCTGGCGGGGATAGAATGGTTTTTCGTTGGCTAACTATCTTACACGGCGATGCTGACCGAAATAAATTTCAGCTAAAAGCTGGATACAAATAATGATGTGTCTCGGAAACAAACCCCTCAGATCAATGAGTTCGAATTATTCAAAGGGTGGGGAAGAAATTATACAGGAACAGGTTATGATCTACCGAATATAAGACATGATAATTTTTCCAGCAAAAAAAATTAACGATAGTTTATCCATCAATCGTTAGTACGTGATGCCGCTGACAGTTTAACATCGGGAAAAAACGAAGCAACCAACATGAGGATTGATGTGATAAGTACCAGAAACAACCCCACTTGTTTCTCTGGACATATACCGCCATAACATGTTGAAATGAGGAAATAATTGCGAAAGGCCCAGGCTGTATTGATAGCGGTGACTGCAAGATTGGATCGCTTGCACCATACGCGCGGGATAATGGAGAAGATAATAAAGACTGGTGCCAGCACGAGATGCACAAGGCCCGGCTTTCCGAAACTTGTACCAGTGGCATCCATACCGGTAATGACGAGCGAGCGGGAAGGAATCGTGATCCATTCCAGGAAACAGGCCAGGCAAAGTATGAGGGCTGCTAAAATGCCACCCCGGTTGATCCATTTCATGCGATTGATATTGGCCGCAAGTTAAGCAAAAAAGGCAGCGCCATTAGCGCTGCCTTACTCTGACACTACCTCTATATGACTAGAACCGGAAACCTAATGTAAGACTGAGCACCCGGTGTTTATTAGCATCATTGTCATCTGAATCAGCACCTGATTGCAGCTTTGCAAGACCGTAACCATAGTTGGCAGCGATCACAAGATTACCTGCTTCAATACCAGCGATACCGTTCAGACCATAGTCGAAACGCTTCATACGGAATGCACCAGCACCTTCCTCTTCTGCGGTCAGCGGATCATCATCGGAGAACTCGATGTTTCGCTCAAATTCGAGAATGCCTTCTCCTTTGAACTTACCTCCCACTCCTACCGCTACGTATGGACCTGCGCCCACAAAGAACTTGGCACGACCTGTAGGTGTTTTGAAAACCAGGTTAACAGGCACCTCGATATACTGCGGGTTGTAAGTGAGCTTCTGATACAGCACATCACCTTCATCTCCACTCTGAAGTTTGACACCCTTACCAGTGTAAAGAAGCCCTGGCTGGATCGCGAAGAAACTGGAAATGTTGAAATCGCCGATGATACCAGCCTGGAAACTGGTCAGCGAATTGTTTTCATCATAACCACCATCGGTTGCATTGGAAACATTGGCAAAATTGACACCGCCACGGATAATTGCGGACGATTTTTGTGCCTGAAGGCTGGACGCAGAGACGAACAAACCAATCGCACTGAACAATAAGAATCTTAGTTTCATAGTGTTTATAATTTATGTTAGCGCTTTTGCAAAGGGCTTGCCAGACTTGATGCAACTTGCCCTAGAAGAAGTGCGTGGAGAGCCGCCAAACGTAAAAACCCGGCGTTATGATCGTGAAGCGACAGGAATGGGGTGAAAACTATACACTCCGGAGGAGAAATTGCAGCACGCCATTTACCGCTTGCATATCCTCACCTGAACAAACGGCCATCACGGCATCAGCAATATCTCCCGGCCTGGTCCAGGTATTAAAATCGGCGGTGGGCATTGCTTTCCTGTTTTGTGGGGTATCGATGATGGCGGGCGCCAGCACCAGGGAGGACACACCTCTTCCCTTCCCTGCCGCATTTATCATTTCACCTAATCGAAACACAAGTGACTTGCTTAGCCCATAACCAATACGATCTGTGGCCTGGCTCATGTCCATGGCGCCTGCTGCTGCGGTCAGAAAAATCTGGCCCCGGCCTGCTGCAATCATTTCCGTCAGGATTTTTCGCGCGGGTAAATAGGTTGTCATGAAATTCAACTCCAATTGATCCATGATCTCCTTCCTGCCGGTCGTTTCAAAGTTTCCCATCGAAAAACCACCGGCTGTAAATACTGCCACATCCGGCACGCCATGCTGTTCTTTCATCCATTCTACAAACTCATCCACCTGTCGTTCATCTCCAAGGTTCACCTGGTGAAGCACGACACCATCTGCAGCCCTGCTTTTTTCTACAGTACCAGTGGTTGTACCAATAACAGTATGCCCGGCATAGGCAAACC
>JAEZAM010000060.1 GCA_023430465.1 Bacteroidota bacterium
TCATGCACCTGACCGTTGATTTCGCAGACATCTTCCTCGATGGCGATGTGAAGACCAGCAGCAGCCGGGAAGAGACCATGTTCTACACTAAAGTGACCAAGTCCAAGAATTTCAAAATGGATGCAAAGGTTGGCGCTGATGTAAAAGTGTCAACAAATGGTGCATCTATGTTCTGGAATCATAAAAGCCAGTCGGAAATATTGAACGTGACCGGCGATATTCATTCCGATATGCCGTTCGCCTCAGGCGTGAGCCAGGATGAGACAAAGGAAGTACTTCGTAAAAAGGACAACCTGTTTGCAAAGGATTTCAACATGACGCCGATGGTAGTTACCACAACAAAGGAAAAATACATGGCAGCAGCAAAGAAAGCACTGGAGAATTACGCCGACGCTTTTGTGGCCAGGGTGAAACTCAGTAAAAAAGATTAATACCCGTTTTTTTGGGAGTAAATGGCCGGCCTGATAGCCGGCCATTTTTTTATCTTCGTTCCATGCTGCGGCAATTAGCGATACAGAACTATGCGATCATTGACGAACTGGACATCCGGTTCTCAGGACATTTCAACGTTATTACCGGTGAAACCGGGGCGGGTAAATCAATTATCATGGGTGCGCTGGGGCTCATACTCGGTGAGCGTGCTGACTCATCCGTGCTGGTGAACAAGGAAAAAAAATGCATTGTGGAAGGTTTCTTTCACATGACCGGACAAGCCGCTGTGCGGGAATTTCTTTTGCGTCATGAACTGGATACGGAAGAAGAGCTGGTAATCCGTCGTGAGATCGCCGTCAATGGAAAATCACGCGCATTCATCAATGATACACCCGTTAACCTGACCCAATTGCAGGAACTCAGTTCATTGCTGGTGGATCTACATCAGCAATTCGATACCCTGGCGATCGGGGAGTCGGATTTTCAGCGCGAAGTCATCGATGCGCTTGCGGGTGATGCTGCAGTGCTTGGTGAGTACCGCATTGCTTATGATAAATGGAAAACAGCAGATACCAGGCTGAGCTTACTGCGTGAAGAGAAGGTTAGAGCCGACAAAGACGCAGACTACAACAGGTTCCAGTACAACGAGCTGGAGGAGGCGGATCTGAAGGAAAATGAACTGGAGGAAATTGATGCCTCTTTGCGGATGCTGGGCAATGCCGAAGGAATAAAGTCAGCATTGAGCCGCGTGTATTTTGAGCTGGACAGTTCAGAAACACCGATCGTGCAACAGTTGAAGTCAATGATCAATCAATTGCAGCCATTTGTCGGCAGTCATGCATCTCTCGAAGCCTTGATTGCCCGTCTGCAGTCAGCACAGATCGAGCTCCAGGATATTGCAGATGAAACGGACCGGATCAGTGATGCCATCAATTACGATCCTGCCAGGATCGAAGAAATGAGTGAGCGATTATCCCTGGGGTATCGGTTGCAAAAGAAGCATGGCGTGAATTCGACCAACGAGTTGCTGGCCATCCGCACGGAGTTGGCCGGCAAGCTTGATGTATTGACAAATATTGATCAGAATATCGAGGCTGCTGAAGCAGAAGTAAAGAAATATCAGCAGGAAGCGGGTAAGCTGGCCGCGAAGATCACATCGGCCCGCAAAGCACAGGCTGCGCCATTGTCGGCACAAGTGAACAAGCTGCTGGCGCAGGTGGGCATGCCGAATGCAGCGTTGAAAGTGGAGTTGAAACCGGTACCGCTGCATGCATTTGGAGCAGACCTGGTGGAATTTTTATTCGATGCCAATAAGAGCGGTCAGTTTCAGCCGGTGCGCAAGGTGGCGAGTGGTGGTGAGTTGAGCCGCTTGATGTTATGTATAAAATCGCTGGTCGCTGCATCGATTGATCTGCCGACAATGATCTTTGATGAGATAGATACGGGTATATCCGGTGAAGCAGCACGGCAGGTAGGGCTCATCATGAGGGACCTTGCAAAGGAACGGCAGTTGATATGTATCACGCATCAGCCGCAGATTGCGGGAAAGGCGGACGCGCATTATTTCGTGTATAAGGATATTGTAAAAAATTCGGTGAAAACCAACATCCGGCGGCTGGAAACAGACGAGCGAATTACCGCGATTGCACGTATGCTGAGCGGTGAGAAGCCCACAGCCGCCGCGATGGAAAATGCGCGGGAAATGGTTGCAAACTAGTCAAAAACGGAAGTTGTCAACCTTTAAAAGGTTGACAACCCTGGCGGCAGGCTGCCTGCAAGGAGGCATAAAAACCTCAGCGCGACGGTGATCGAAACACGATGGAAACTTGTTACAAACTACGCAAAAATGAAAGTTGTCAACCTTTTAAAGGTTGACAACCTTTGGCTAAATCTTGACAAAAGCAAAGATTTTTCGAAGGGGCGGCGGGTAGCTTCGCAAAAACAAATCAAGATGAAGACAATCAAATCTGCTGACCTGCTGGATCAACTCTCCGCCGATACGCGCACCATCCTGGCAACCGTCATCCGCCTTCGTGCTGAAGATCCGGCCACGCTGCTGGCCAGCCCCGCCCCCGGTGCATGGAGCGTTGCTCAAATTCTCGAACACCTCAATAGTTACGGCCGTTATTATCTCCCTGCCCTCGAAAGAGCCCTTCAACAAAAAAGCGCTTCGACCGAATGGTATACTCCAGGCTGGCTCGGTAATTATTTTACCAATCTGATCAGCCCGACGACTGAGGGGCAGGTCAAATCAAAAATGAAATCACCAAAAGAACATGCCCCGGCTCCACATATCGATATCAATCCCGTTGTTGAAACCTTCATAGCACAACAACATATTCTGCTGGGATTACTTGAAAAAGCGAAATCGAAAAACATCGGCACCATCCGTGTACCAATTTCCATCAGCAAAATGATCCGGTTAAAGGCAGGCGATACATTCCGTTTTCTCGTTGGGCATGAGCAGCGACACTTTCTTCAAATCGAGCGGACCCTTCAAACCTTGAAATCAACACCCATCAGGTTTGCCCATGCATAAAAAAGCCCGGTCATGAATGACCCGGCTTCACCAAAACTACTGCTTATGAGAAACTATTTCTCTGCAAAGATGCCGGCGAAGCCGATCTCAGCAAATCACTCAAATGGCTTACACTGTCACCGATACCGGTGACCATCAGCCAAGGTATATGTCAAGCAGGCCATCAGGAAGTGTGACGAATACCTGCTTTTTTCGATGATCAACCTTTTCAAGGCTGTCCTCATGTAAAGGGATCAATACCTCTTTCCCTTTTATTTCAATGCGGCATAACAACTGGTGTGGCTGTTCAATGATCTCGAGGATAGCACCGAGGGGAGTGGCATCATCAACAATGGTATAACCCAACAGGTTGACCGGCGCTGACTTTGCTGCATATTTCTTGAAGTCCTGTTCCGGCAACCAGACCTCTTTCTGGTTGAGCCCATTGGCTGCTTCTTTTGAGTCAAGTCCTTCCAGTTTGAGATAAACCTCCGAGTCATTTTTGATGGTGACAGATTCAATGAACCAGGGCAGGAACGATTGAGACCGGTCTTCGATAAAGATCGCCTGTAAACCTTTGAGCCCGGTCTTTTTGCCAAAGGAATGCCGAAACACCACTTCGCCTTTGAGGCCATGTGTGCCCGCAATTTTACCTGTCTTGTAGTATTCAGCCATCTGGATTGCTTTGATAAAAAAAAGGCGACATTGTAAAATGTCGCCTCATGAACTTTCAGGATCGGATGGATGCAGCTTAGCTGCATGACAATTTATCCTTCACTACCGTTTCCTTCGGTCCTTCTTTCAGGTCGGCGACCTGGCATCGGACGGCGGGATCTTTTCTGACGGTGAGCTTCTTCCTGGCGTTTTTTCACCTGCGCTTCATGCTCAGCACTCCACTTGGTGAATTTTTCCATTGCAGTTGCATCATCAAACAATCCGAGACCAACTCCGCGGAGAAGGTGCTTCAGGTACAATACACCTTTGAAGCTCAGGATACGGCGAACGGTGTCCGTAGGGGTAGCACCTTTGTTCAGCCACTCAAGCGCCTTCTGACGATCAAGCTGAATTGTAGCAGGAACAGTCAGGGGATTGTAAGTACCTAATTTTTGGATGAATTTACCATCGCGGGGACTGCGGGAGTCTGCAATTACGATGAAATAGAAAGGTCTTTTCTTAGACCCGTGGCGTTGGAGCCGGATTTTCGCTGCCATTTTAAATAGAAATTTAAAGGCGTTAAACAATAATTGTTAAGTCCGGTAGATACCGGACGGCAAAAGTAAGGAACCGATCCGGAAAAGACAAACCATCTTTTGATGAGCGGCCAATGTGAGTGCGGAGAGCGGAGAGTGGAGTGCGGAGATAAGTAAATGAAAAACTAATTGTTGCGCATCCAGCATCCCACCTCCGGTTCGCTCCGACAGGCAGACCCGCATCCCGTCATCTCCGCATCCCCGGCATCATCTTGCCGAACATATTCATCTTATTCATTCCTTTCATCATGTCACGCATCTGCTCGAATTGTTTCATGAATGCATTTACCTCGCTGATATCCTTGCCTGCCCCGGCTGCGATACGTTTCCGGCGGCTGCCATCGATCAGGTCCGGATCAGCGCGCTCCGCAGGCGTCATCGAGTTGATCATCGCCTCGATTCCCTTGAAAGAGTCATCATTGATGTCAAGATCTTTTATTTTGCTGCCTAACCCCGGGATCATACCCAACAGGTCCTTCATATTACCCATCTTCTTGATCTGCTCCAATTGCATCTTGAAGTCGGCAAAATCGAATTTATTCTTCCGGATCTTACTCTCCAGCTTTTTCGCCTGCTCTTCATCAAACTGAGCCTGTGCCTTTTCAACGAGGGAGGTGATATCACCCATTCCCAGGATCCGCTGTGCCATCCGCTCAGGATAAAATACATCCAGCGTATCCATCTTTTCACCGCTGCTGATAAACTTGATCGGCTTATTTACGGTATACTTGATGGAAAGCGCCGCACCACCGCGGGTATCACCATCCAGTTTGGTCAATACAACACCGCTGAAATCAAGACGGTCGTTGAAGGCCTTGGCCGTATTCACTGCATCCTGGCCCGTCATGCTGTCCACTACGAACAGAATCTCGTTGGGGGAAACCGCGTTTTTGATGTTGGCTACTTCGGTCATCATCGCCTCATCAATGGCGAGACGGCCGGCGGTATCTATGATCAGTACATTGCGATTCTTGCTCCTGGCTTCTTTCAGCGCGTTCTGTGCAATCGATACTGCATCCTTATTTTCCAACTCGATGTGCACCGGTACGCTGATCTGCTCACCCAGCACACGCAACTGTTCCATCGCGGCAGGCCGATAGATGTCCGCGGCAACAAGCATCGGGGAAAGACCTTTTTTGGTTTTGAGATAGCTGGCCAGTTTACCACTGAACGTGGTCTTACCACTACCCTGTAATCCGGCGATCAGGATCACAGCAGGGTTGCCTTTGGCATTGAACGGTGCTTCGGCGCCGCCCATCAGATCAGCGAGCTCGTCCTTCACGATCTTTGTCATCAACTGGCCCGGGCTGATGGCGTTTAATACCTTTTCACCCATCGCTTTGTCCTTGATGCGGTCGGTGAATTCCTTGGCTATCTTATAGTTCACATCGGCATCTACCAGCGCACGACGGATGTCCTTTACGGTAGAAGCTACATTTATCTCTGTGATTCTTCCCTGGCCTTTCAGGTTCTTGAAGGCCGATTCCAGCTTTTCCTGTAATGAGTTGAACATACTGCGTTGTTTTTAGGCGGTCGCCTGGACGACAAATAAAAAAGTGAACAGTAAAGTTCACTTTTTAACGAGTTGCAAATATAAAGTAGAAGTGTAAAAATTAATTCAGTGATTTCTGGTTTTAATGGTGAAACGATCAGCCCAGGTAAACGCGGAGCAGCTTGCAGCGGTTGGTGGTCCTGAGCTTGGTGATGGCCTTGTCTTTGATCTGCCGAACGCGTTCGCGGGTCAGGTTGAATTTTTCCCCGATATCCTCCAGGCTCATGGGATGATCCACGCCAATGCCGAAGAAATAGCAGATCACTTCTTTCTGCCGCTCGGTCAGCGTCTTAAGTGACCGTTCGATCTCGGTCTTAAGGGATTCCCGGTGATCAAGGTCGCTGTCGGTTTTATCCGCATTCGGGTTTTCCAATACGTCCAGCAGTGTACCATCTTCACCTTCTGAAATGGGGGTGTCCATGCTCACATGCCGGGCGGAAATGCCAAGTGTTGCGGTCACTTCTTCCAGGTCCATCTGGAGCATGTCAGCCAGCTCTTCGGCGGAAGGTTCCCGCTCAAACTGCTGTTCCAGCGTTGAAAATGCCTTCTGGATGCGGTTTGTGAGCCCTACTTTGTTCAGCGGCAGGCGTACAATCCTCGATTGTTCAGCCAGTGCCTGCAGGATACTCTGGCGAATCCACCACACGGCATAAGAAATGAATTTGAACCCCCTTGTTTCATCAAACCGCTGGGCGGCTTTGATCAATCCAAGATTGCCCTCATTGATGAGGTCGGGGAGCGATAATCCCTGATTCTGATACTGTTTGGCAACGGAAACAACAAAGCGAAGGTTGGCTTTGGTGAGACGGTCCAGGGATTTTTGACATCCCTGCCTGATCATGGTAGCGAGTCTTACTTCCTCTTCTGGCGTGATAAGCTCCACTTTACCGATCTCCTGAAGATACTTCTCCAGGCTTTGAGATTCACGATTCGTAATTGATTTCGTGATCTTCAATTGGCGCATACTCATAGGTTTGGTTTTAGACGGTATTTTAAGGGTTTGAAATAGTTTTGGTAAATACTCCTTTAAAATGACCCATCACAGATTCTGGTGGTCTTCAATCATATTGGACTTCAGAACTAATTTAGGGCATATGCCTATATGCCCCAAAAAATTCTTTCACAAGTCTTTAACGCACATATATACCTTTTATTTTAAAAATGACGATTTAGCCTGTAAATAACCCGAAAAATAAACGGGAAATAAGTTTGCCGGGACGATTTATTATTTATTATTGCAGCAATAGAACGACACATTAAAACCGATGAGCAAGCAATTATATACCCTTGAATTCCCCGTCAGGTGTTCACCTTCAATCCTCTATGAATTTCTTTCAACTCCTGCCGGTCTGGGCGAATGGTTTGCCGATAAGGTAGATGAGCGTGACAATATTTTCTATTTTGGGTGGAATGGTTCTTTTGACACGGCCGAGGTCCTCGAGAGCGAGGAAGCCAAATTCATCCGGTTCCGCTGGCTTGAGGCGCCCAAGGGGGAGTACTTCGAATTTGCCATTGAAAAATCCGAGATCACCAACCAAACCATCCTGGTGGTAAAGGATTTTGCGGAGAAAAAAGATATCAAAGACCAGAGCCTGCTCTGGGATCACCAGGTCAAAGACCTGTTTCACCGCCTGGGTAACTAACCCGCCAGCAACCATAAAATTTTCCCATAGTCTTCATTCAACAGCTTGGGCAGATCAGCCCATGCATCGATGGACTGTAGCCGGGTAACCTTCATAAAGGGAGCTGCCTGCAGGGCGAGCGGATCTAGCATTTCTTCTCTCACAGGTGTATACTGGGGGCCATATGCATCATGATCCCATTCTGAAGTGTGGTTTATTCTCCAGCCTTCATGTCCGCGCATTCGGGAAAAAACAGTTTCTCCATATTGGGTTTTCCATTTCCCCGAAAGATGCAGCGTTGTGCTGAAATAGCGGCCCCACCAGAACATCGTCCTGATCGCAAACACATGATCCTTTGTAAATATTCGTGGATAGTCGAGGATCTGCCAGGGAAGACCAAGGTAGTTTTCGCCGCGCGAGATCTTTGGTGTTGTATGCAGCACCTCATGCGGCAGATAGGCGGCTCCGCACTGAAGGGCCTCTTCCTGGAATTCCTGCAACGAAGCCAGCAGGGCATTCACCTTATGCAACAGGCTGTTCTTTGTTAAAATCCAGTCTGCATTTTTTATCAATGCCGCCTCCTCTGGCGAAAGCCTTATTTTTGCGGACTCCATTAATTAAAGGTAAGTGTTCAAAAAGTTAGACAAGCTCATCATAAAAGCCTTCATCGGGCCTTTCATCGCCACGTTCTTCATCACGTTGCTGGTGTTAGTGATGCAGTTCTTCTGGCTTTACATTGACGATTTCGTTGGAAAGGGCCTGGGTGCTGATGTGGTGTTGAAATTCATCTGGTACCAGAGTGCCGTACTTGTTCCGCTTGCCCTGCCTCTTGCGATCCTTCTTTCGTCATTAATGACCTTTGGTAACCTGGGTGAAAGCTTTGAACTGGTAGCCATCAAATCATCGGGTATCTCGCTATTGCGGTTTATGCGCCCACTGTTCATTATTTCTGTCATGATCAGCGGGCTTGCCTTTATGTTCTCAAATTTCATCATCCCGGTTGCTTTCCTTAAATCCAGAACCTTGCTTTCCGACATCGTTTATGCAAAGCCTGCATTCGATCTCAAGGAAGGGATATTCTACGATCGGATAGCAGGGTTCGCCATTAAAATCGGCAAAAAGGAAGACAATGACAGCGTCATAAGGGATGTGATCGTGTACGAACAGGGAAATAATCTCCAGGATAATTTCATTATCGCCAGGAGCGGGCTGATGCGCATCTCCGATGATAAGCGCTACCTTGAATTCAATCTGAAAGATGGCTGGCGATACCAGGAAAAAGGAAACGATTTCAGCGATACAAAAACAGATTATATCCGGCTTGGTTTCAAGGAGTACCGGAAGCAGTTCGACCTTAGCTCTTTCATGATCAACTGGTCATCTGACAGCAATGGGCGAAACAATGAACGCGTATACAGCATGCGGCAGTTGAACATTGCCATCGATTCCATCAAAAAGGACAACGACCGGCTGCGCAGGCAAATTCAGAAGGGTATTTATGATGGTCAGCCTCTCATGCGCTACCGCGACAGTATTGCACCGAAACCGCCGGCCATGGACAGCCTTCGCGTGCAGTTCCTTCGTGCCGACAGCTTCCTTAAAAAGGCCCGGAACTTCAATGATCTTATACCGGATTCGGCAAGAAACCAGGTACAGCAACAGGGCGTGAATGAGGTGACCTCGCTCAGCGCAACACTTGCTTCACAACAGGAAATACTTAAACAGAAAGAACGCGTTTATCGAAAGCATAAGATCGAGTGGCACCGAAAGCTGGTACTTTCATTTTCGTGTGTGATACTTTTTATGATAGGCGCGCCTCTGGGCTCCATCATACGAAAGGGCGGTCTCGGTACACCGCTGATTGCAGCGATCAGCTTCTTCATGGTCTTTTATTTCAGCACAACGATGGGAGAGAAACTGGCAAAAGAAAATACCTTGAGCCCGTTCATGGGCATGTGGCTGGCCGCATTTATCCTCGTCCCCATCGGTGCGTTCCTGACTTACAAGGCTATGCGTGATTCACAACTGTTCAGTAAAGAGTGGTACTACAGAATGGCGAAGCAGCTCCGGAATTATTTTCCGGGGAAGAAGAAGTAGCCGGAGTGTGGAGTGCGGAGTGTGGAGTGCGGGGTAGCCGGAATTCCGGGGTGCCTGGATGCCCGATGATGTGATGCTGGATAAACGTTGACGAGGAGTAAGAAAGAGAGCGAGAGCGAAGTCCACAATTGTTTAACCTCAACCTCAACCTTAACCTCAACCTTAACCTCAACCTCAACCTCAGCCGTGTCCGCAGCAAAGCAAAATCTCCAGGTACAGAAATGGGTAGCAGGAATATCGATCGCCTTGCTCCTGGTGAAATTTGCTGCCTATTATTTCACGCGGTCGGTCTCGATTCTTACCGATGCCCTGGAAAGCATTGTGAACGTTGCCGCAGGTTTGATTGGATTATACAGCCTGTTCGTTGCGGCCAAGCCCAGAGACCGTGATCATCCCTATGGTCATGGCAAGGCTGAATTCCTCTCCGCAGCCGTGGAAGGTACAATGATTGGTATCGCAGGTGTGATCATCATTTACAAATCGGTACAGCAGTTCATCTATCCTACAGAACTTGCCAGGCTCGATCTCGGCATCATCCTCGTTTCATCTACGGCCCTGGTGAACCTGTTCCTGGGCGTCTACTGCGTGCGTATCGGCAGAAAGAATAGTTCGCTGGCGCTGATCGCCAGTGGAAAACACCTGCAGACTGATACGATTTCCACCCTGGGTATTGTTGCAGGGCTTGTCGTGATCTATTTCACCGGGTGGGACTGGATCGATGGAGTAATAGCTATCTGTTTCGGCCTCTTCATTATCTATATGGGCTACCGGATCCTGCGCCGTTCCATCGCGGGCATCATGGATGAGGCTGATGAAAAGCTGGTGACAAAACTGGCGGAGTTGCTCGAGCAGCAACGCCAGACAGAATGGGTGGACCTGCATAATCTGAGAGTGATCAAGTATGGCGCCGTGTTGCATATTGACTGCCACCTGACTGTTCCCTGGTATTTCAATGTGCATGAGGCCCACGTGGAAATTGATCAGCTTGCCGCGATTGTGCGCGGAGAGTTTGGGGAAACAGTAGAGTTATTTGTACATTCAGACGGCTGTCTTCCCTTTCAATGCCCCATTTGCAATAAAGCGGATTGTCCGGTGAGACAACATAACTTTGTAAAACGGATTCCCTGGACCCTGGAAAATATTTCACAGGACGAGAAGCACCGACTGAAAGAAGACAAAGTAATATGAAGACAACAACCACCTGGAAGCATGACCAGGCTTTTGACAGCAAGCTGGAAGAAAATGTATTCTCCATTGATGGCAACCGGAAAGAAGGCCCCAACCCGAAGGCATTGCTGCTTTCTGCCATTGCGGCGTGTTCGGGTATCGATATCGTCGATATTCTCCAGAAAATGCGGGTTGCCTTCACCACGTTTGAAATTGATGTGGAGGCCGAGCAGACTGCCACGCACCCGCGCGTTTTCCTCGATATCTATGTTACTTATAAAATGAAAACTGATCCCGCCAATCAAGACAAAGTGAAAAAGGCAATCGACCTCTCACTGGAAAAATATTGTGGCGTATCCGCTATGCTGCAGAAAAATTCTCCCATACATTACACACTGGAGATTTTGCCATAACGATGCTTTCAAAAAAATCACAATACGCATTCAAGGCACTGACCTACCTCAGTGAAAAATACAATGAGGGACCCGTGCTCATATCCGAGATATCACGCAAGAAAAAGATTCCGTTAAAATTCCTTGAAAATATTCTTCTCGAACTTAAGAAAGCAAACATCCTTGACAGCAAAAAAGGGAAGGGTGGAGGCTACTTCCTTAAAGCACGTCCGGAGGAAATAAAAGTGGCGACGATCATCCGTCTCATCAACGGGCCTATAGCCATGCTTCCCTGTGTAAGCCTCTATTTCTACGAGCGTTGTAAGAATTGCAACGAAAAACATTGCGGTCTTCATGACATGATGATAGAAGTGCGCGATGCCACACTTAATATCGTAGACAACCGCACACTGCGCGATCTCCTCGTGTAAAGCTACCAAACAGCCGTTAGTCATAACCCTGTATTATTAGTCCACCAGATCAGTGGGGTGAAGATTTTTATCCTTATTTTTGCCTACACTAAATTTTGCATTATGTCATTACGTCTAGGCGATAAAGCGCCAAATTTCAAAGCCCAGACTACTGCGGGCGAGATCGATCTGTACGAATATCTTGGTGATAGCTGGGGCATCCTGTTCTCTCACCCTGCAGATTACACACCGGTATGCACTACAGAACTCGGGCGAACGGCATTGCTGAATGAAGAATTTGCGAAGCGCAATGTAAAAGTGCTTGCAGTAAGCGTGGATCCGCTGGATAAGCATGCAGGCTGGGTAAAGGATATCAATGAAACACAAAACTGTGATGTCAATTTCCCGATCATCGCTGATGAAGACAGGAATGTTGCTACCCTGTACGACATGATTCACCCTAATGCATCTGCTACCGCAACGGTGAGATCACTGTTCGTGATCGGTCCCGATAAGGCCATCAAGCTCACCATCACCTATCCGGCTTCAACCGGCAGGAACTTCTTTGAGGTACTGCGTGTGATCGATTCATTGCAATTGACAGCCAACCATAGCGTAGCTACACCGGCCAACTGGAACCAGGGTGAGGATGTGATCGTTGTACCTGCAGTGTCAACAGAGGATGCTATCAAAAAATTCCCGAAAGGCGTAAAGGTGGTGAAGCCATACCTGCGTTATACGCCACAGCCTGATTTATGATCCTGAGCGAAAAAAATATACAGGAAATAGAGCAAAAGCCCTTACCGGATGCTATTCGCTACGTAGCAGAATTGTTTCCGGGCAAAGTGGTTTTCTCTTCTTCATTGGGTCAGGAAGATCAGTTGCTCACGGACGCCATATTTCGCCATGAGATCGGTGTTGATATTTTTACCATCGATACCGGCCGCCTGTTTTCTGAAACCTATGAACTGCTGGAAAAAACAACAGCCCGTTACAGGAAACCCGTGAAGGTTTATTTTCCTGAATCGCAGGATGTGGAAGCATTTGTAAACGAACATGGCGTTAATGGCTTTTATGAATCTATCGAAAACCGCAAGGCATGCTGTTACGCAAGAAAGGTTGTGCCCCTGAACCGGGCACTTGCCGGAGCGGCTGTATGGATAACCGGGCTTCGGGCCGGCCAGTCGGAGAACCGCAGCGCTATGCCTATCATCGAATGGTCGGAAGAAAGGCAACTCTACAAATTCAATCCGTTGATCAATTGGAGTTATGACGCGATGATCAATTACCTGAAAGAGTTCAATGTGCCATATAATACGCTGCACGATCAGGGGTTCATAAGCATCGGTTGCGCACCCTGCACCCGTGCCATTGAGCCGGGGGAAGATGCAAGGGCAGGCAGATGGTGGTGGGAAACCTCACACAAGGAGTGCGGTCTTCATGGAACATCAACGAGCATAAAGCTGCCCTCATTAATCAATAACAATCCCGCTAAAATATAGATCATGTCGACGAAGGAATCAATAGGCGAAGTTCATAGCCAGGGTGTGGACTACCTGGAACAACTGGAGGCAGAAAGCATTCATATCTTCCGGGAAATAGCTGCGCAGTTTGAAAAGCCGGCGCTACTGTTCAGCGGTGGTAAAGACTCGATCACCATGGTACACCTGGCGCGAAAGGCATTTGCCCCGGGCAAAATTCCGTTTCCGCTGGTACATATTGATACAGGACACAATTTCCCTGAGGCACTCGATTTCCGCGATCAGCTCGCGGCAGAATTTGGTGCAGACCTGATTGTAAGAAAGGTGGAGGATACAATCGCCAAAAGGAAACTCACCGAGCCAAAGGGAAAATTTGCCAGCCGGAACTGGCTGCAGACATACACCCTGCTTGATACGATCGAGGAGTTTAAATTTGATGCCTGCATCGGCGGTGCCCGCAGGGATGAAGAAAAAGCACGGGCTAAAGAACGCATTTTCTCTGTACGTGATGAATTCGGTCAGTGGAATCCAAAGCTGCAACGTCCCGAACTCTGGAATATTTACAACGGTCGTATACATAAGGGTGAGAACATCCGCGTATTTCCCATCAGCAACTGGACCGAGCTCGATGTATGGAACTACATCCGTAAAGAAAAGATTGCCCTTCCAAATATTTACTTCGCGCATGATCGTGAAGTGATCGAGCATGAAGGACAACTGGTGGCCTTATCTGAATTTATACGGCTTGATCCTTCCGACCAGGTAATAACGAAAAAAGTGCGCTATCGGACAGTTGGCGATATGACCTGTACTGCGGCTGTAGAATCATCTGCGTCCAGCCTCGATGAGGTCATCAACGAGATCATCGCCGCCCGCATCAGCGAGCGTGGAGAAACCCGCATCGATGACCGCGTTACCGAGGCAGCCATGGAAGACAGGAAAAAGAATGGATACTTCTAAATAAAAAAACTGATGGAGCTTTTACGATTTATTACTGCAGGCAGCGTAGACGACGGAAAAAGTACGCTCATCGGCCGCTTGCTTTATGACAGCAAGAATATCCTGGTGGACCAGCTCGAGGCGCTGGAGAAACAGACAAAAAATAAAGCGAATGGTCCCGTTGACCTGGCTTTGCTCACCGATGGTCTCCGCGCCGAGCGGGAGCAGGGTATCACTATCGACGTTGCCTATCGTTATTTTTCCACGCCTAAAAGAAAATTCATTATAGCTGATGCTCCGGGACATGTGCAATACACGCGCAACATGATCACGGGCGCGAGCAACGCTAACCTGATCATTATCCTTATCGACGCAAGACAGGGTGTGGCCGAGCAAACACGACGTCACAGCATCATCGCAGCTTTACTTAACATTCCACACGTTGTTGTGGCCATTAATAAGATGGATCTCGTCAGCTATTCCCAGGATGTTTACAACAACATATTGATCGACTACGCTGAAGTGGCGAAGCAGCTCAATCTCAAAGATGTCACCTATATACCCATCAGCGCACTGAACGGAGATAATATTGTAGACAAATCCACCTCAATTGACTGGTATGATGGCCCATCACTGCTGCAGGTACTGGAAGAAGTGCCTGTAAGTGCGGATATCAATCTTACCGATCCGCGTTTCCAGGTGCAACTTGTTATACGTCCGCAAACAGAAGCATTGCATGATTACCGTGGCTATGCCGGCCAGGTCATAAGCGGAGTTTATAAGAAAGGTGATCGTGTTACAGTTCTGCCGGCAGGTATAGAAACAACAATCACACAACTCGAAGCTGCAGGTAAAGAAGTGGACAGCGTATCCGCACCGCAAAGTATAACTATGCAATTGGCAGACGATATCGATATCAGCCGTGGGGACAGCATTGTCAACAGCGCAAACATCCCGGTGGTCAGCCACGAACAGGAAGTCCTCCTGTGTTGGATGGATGAGAAACCCCTGGAGGCCGGCAACAGGTATTATCTCCAGCATAACAGTCGCCTGGTACGCGCAATTGTGCGGGAGATCAGCTACAAGGTGGATGTAAACAGTCTTCAGCACCAGCCAGTGGAAGGACCCGTGAAGCTGAACGAAGTTGTGAAGGCAACCATCAAGACCGCTTCACCATTGGTTTATGACGCATATCACAAGATCAGCGGTACGGGCGGCGCGATACTGATAGATGAAACAAGCAACTCCACCGTAGGAGCTGTTCTTTTCCAATAAATTTTTTTGACCATAATCTCTACTGAAAATGTAGACTGATGAGCCAACAGCAGACAATAGGAAAGGTTATACTGGCGGGTGCCGGCCCGGGGGATCCAGAATTGATTACTGTGAAACTCATGCGGCACCTGGCCGAAGCCGATGTTATACTAACCGATCGCCTGGTCAACCCACAGATCATTGAATTCTATGCGAATCCTGCTTCCCTGGTGATCTCCACGGGAAAGCAGGGATACAATGACAGCTCGATGTCTCAGCAGGAGATCAATGAGCTGATCTTGTTTCACGCGCTGCAAGGCAGGCAGGTGTTGAGGCTGAAAGGTGGCGATGTTGCCTTCTTCAGCAATGTGCTGGACGAGCTCCAGGCAATGGCGGTTCATCAGGTACCATTCGAGATCATCCCGGGAATCACTGCCGCTTCCGGCGCCAGTGCCTACGCCGGTATCCCGCTTACGGCACGTGGGTATGCACAGGGTGTGCAGGTGCTCACGTTCAATCCGAACAGTTACTATAGTTCTGAAAGATGGAAGCAGCTTGCTAACTCCACCGACACGCTGGTTTTTTATATGTCAGCAAAAAACTGCATCGGCCTGGCTGAAGTGCTCGGGCGGTATAGCCGTCGGCCCGCTACACCCATGGCTGTGATCGAGCAGGCATCAACGATCTGCCAGCGGGTCCATTTGACCACGTTGCGCGATTGCGCCACTGATTTTGCAGGCAGGATATTTTCTTCGCCATCTATCATCATCGTTGGCGAAGTGGTGCAGCTTCATCAGGATTTTAACTGGTTTGCTGCCAATGAAGAAGGCTCTGTATTTAAACCACTGATCACCGATAAATGAGATAATATGCTCGAGGAAGCGCGATTGAAACAACTACATGCATTGATCGACAATTACAGCAGGGAAGAATTGGTCTGGATCAATGGCTACCTTTCCGGGATAGTTGCAGGCAGCCATCAAAAAGGCAATGCCGACAACGCTGCTCCCGTTGCTACCAGGAAGATTTCCCTGGTATATGGAACGGAAACGGGGAATTCAAAAAGACTGGCGATGCAACTGGCCTCTGTGGCAAAAAAGCAAGGTGTGAATGCAAAGCTGACAGGCCTCGATCAATACAGGATTACTGATCTGCCAAAGGAAGAATATTTTTTCATTGTCATTAGCACACAGGGCGAGGGTGATCCCCCGGTTCCTGCGAAAAAATTTTACGATTACATTCATGAAAACAATCTATCACTTCCATCGCTGAAATACAGTGTGCTCGCGCTTGGCGATAGCGCATATCCTCAATTTTGTAAGACCGGCGAAGACGTTGATCAGCGATTTCGCGTTTTTGGCGCGAAGCCCATTGTACCCCTCCGCAAATGCGATATAGATTACGAGGCCGATGCTCTTGCGTGGTTTGATGACGTGCTGACTCTTGTTGCTGCAAATCCCGGTCAGCCGGCCGCGGTGCAGGCGCCCACGCCAGCATTGGCTAAGAAAGCCACCACCCGGAAATATTATGAAGGCTCCATTCTGCAGAATATAAATCTGAATGATCGTGGTTCAAATAAGTCTACGTATCATATCGAAATTGGAACGGATGAGGAGATCGCCTACGAGCCGGGTGATACCATCGGTATCGTTCCTGCAAATCGCAAAGAAGTTGTTGACAGGATTATTTCCCTCACCGGCATTGACCAGGAGAAGATCCTCCAGACGAGTAAGTTCACAGCTACCGTTCGTGATCTCCTCACTGCCCATCTGAATATTTGCTACCTGCTTACCAATACGGTAAAAAAATATGCATCGATCATCGGCCAGGCGATACCCGATACCAGGATGGATCTTGTGGACCTGCTAAGAATATACCCCGTTAAGGATGCGGCACAATTTGAAGAGGTACTCTCGATACTGGTGCCCATCGCTCCCCGGTTATATTCTGTTGCCTCCTCACCGGAAGCTCACGGTCTCAATGAAGTGCATATCACCGTAGCCAAGGATCATTTCATGGCGCAGGATGAACAACGATTTGGTTTATGCAGTGAATTTCTTGGCGATAAACCCGCAGGTTCGCCGATCACATTCTATGTACATAATGATAAATCTTTCAAACTCCCTGCTCCTGAAAAAGATGTGATCATGATTGGCCCGGGGACGGGTGTAGCACCTTTCCGGGCTTTTCTTGCTCACCGCGATGCCACCGGCGCTAATGGGCGCAACTGGTTCTTTTTCGGTGAACAGCATTTCGTAACCGATTTTCTCTATCAGACCGAGATGCAGGCTTTTGCTGAAACAGGCGTGCTAACACGACTAGACCTGGCTTTCTCACGTGATCAGCAACAGAAAATCTATGTTCAACATAAAATGGAGCAGCATGCAAGCGAACTCTTTGCCTGGATCGAGAACGGCGCTTCGGTATACGTAAGTGGTACAAAAGACCCGATGAGCAAAGATGTGGAAGATGCACTGGTGTCCATTATCGCCCGGGAGGGAAAGTTCTCGACTGATGACGCCAGGATTTACCTGGAAACCCTTGCGAAGGATAAACGCTACGCAAAAGATGTTTATTGACCGCGGCTTCGCCGGCAAACCAACACAATGACTGAAAAAAATAATCTATCTCCTGTAGAGCGGATCAAGACGGCCAGTAACGGTCTGCGTGGCACCCTGCGCGAAAGCCTGGGTGATGCAATAACCGGTGCTATCCGGGAGGATGATCAATCACTGGTGAAATTCCATGGCATGTACCAGCAGGATGACCGTGACCGGCGGGAGGAACGCAGTAATAAAAAGCTGGAATGGCTTTATTCATTCATGATCCGCCTGAGACTTCCTGGTGGATTTCTTACACCATCCCAATGGATCGGTCTTCATCACATCGCCGGCGAACATTCTACGGGTACGATCAAGATCACCACCAGGCAGACAGTTCAGTTGCATGGTATCCTTAAATCCTCCATCAAGCCGACGATCAGCTCATTCAATACGCTTCACCTGGACTCTATTGCTGCATGTGGTGATGTAAACCGGAATGTGCTCTGCAGCCCGCATCCGGCCCAGTCGGAATTGCATGACGAGATTTACGAGTACGCCGACAAGATAAGCCTGCTCGCGCTGCCAAAAACCCGTGCGTACTACGATATCTGGCTGGACGAAGAGCAGATCGCCGACCGAAGCGAAGTTGATCCGCTATACCAGGAAAGATACCTTCCCAGGAAATTCAAGATTGCGATTGCTATTCCTCCCAACAACGACATTGACGTATTTGCCAACGATATCGGGCTTATCGCGATCATCGAAGATGGTAAACTGGCCGGCTTCAATGTAGCTGCAGGCGGTGGATTGAGCAGTACTCATGGTAATCCTGCCACTTATCCGCGGCTGGCTACTGTCATTGGCTTTGTGCCACCCGGCGAAAAACTGCTCAAAGTAGTGTATGAGATCATCACTATCCAGCGCGATTTTGGCAATCGTTCTGACAGGAAACTTGCGCGGCTGAAGTATACACTCGACAACATGGGCATCGATGCCTTTGTTGCTGAATTGGAGACCCGGTGTGGTTTTCAGCTTGAACCGCAAAGGACTTACGAGTTCACAGAGCGGCGTGATTACTACGGATGGAAAGAAGACAGTAAGGGGAAATGGCATTATACCCTGTTCGTTGAGAACGGCCGCGTGCTGGACGAAGGAACCCTGCTGCTCAAGACCGCACTGCTTGAGATAGCGGAGACGGGGAAACTAAATTTCAGGTTTACAGGAAATCAGAACCTTATTCTATCCGATATAACAGCGGCTGACAGGCCGGAGATCCAGGCATTGCTTGATAAGTATGGACTGGAACATCACACAACCGGCGCAGGCCTGATGCGCAAAAATGCGATGGCCTGTGTTGCCTTCAATACCTGTCCGCTCGCACTCGCAGAAGCGCAACGATATCTTCCCACACTCATTTCGCGCATTGAGCCTTTGCTTGAGCGACATGGGATTGCCGGTGAAGAAATTTCAGTACGCATGACCGGATGCCCAAATGGATGCGGCCGTTCACCATTGGCAGAGATCGGTTTTGTGGGCACTGCTTACGGCCTGTATAATTTGCATATTGGCGGTGACAGGCTTGGTGAGCGATTGAATACAAAGTTTGGCGATAGCCTGAATGAAGAGCAGATATTAATTGAACTGGATCGGCTGTTTACTGTATATGCCAGTGAACGTCATGCGGGTGAAACCTTTGGTGATTTCTCCGCGCGTAAATGGATAGGAGCTACAGCATGACGAACTACCAGGAAATATTTACCCGCAAGCTTTCCCTGTTGACGGAAAAGAACAACTACCGGTATTTTTTACATGTGAATAAAAGCGCCCGGCATTTTCCGAATTTCTATTTTGATCACGAGGGTGAAACGCGCCGTGCAATAAATTTTTGCAGCAATGATTACCTGGGGATGAGTGTAGAGGAAGATGTCATCAGCCGGCAAAGTTTTATCCTTCACCAGAGCGGCACAGGAAGTGGCGGTACGCGAAATATTTCCGGCACCACCAATCATCACCGTCAACTTGAACTCCTGTTGGCAACATGGCATCAGAAAGAAGCGGCGCTTTTGTTCAGCAGCGCCTATATGGCGAACCTGACAGCGCTGCAGACCATTGGACGGCATATACCCGGACTCGTATTTATTTCAGATGAACGAAATCATGCCTCACTGATCGAGGGCATGCGAGCCGCGGGTAACCGGAAACTCATTTTTCGTCACAACGACGTTGCCCATCTGGAAGAGATACTGGCCGGGCTGGATCCTGCGACACCCCGTGTCGTGGTGTTCGAATCCGTCTACAGCATGAACGGAAGTATTGCACCTATAGCTGACATTTCCCTGCTTGCAAAAAAATACAATGCCCTGACCTATGTTGACGAGGTGCATGCGGTGGGGTTATATGGAGGCACCGGAGCGGGCATTGCAGAAGAAATGAAAGTCACAGAAGGCGTTGATATCATCAACGGCACACTGGCAAAAGCAGCAGGAGTAATAGGCGGGTACGTAGCCGCATCAGCGACGATCATTGATTTTCTCCGCAGCTATGGAAGTGGTTTCATTTTCACCACATCACTGCCACCTGCCGTGTGTGCCGCTGCTGAGAAGAGCGTGACGATACTGAGGACACAGCCACAATTCAGGAACACCATGCATGGCCTCGTGACCTACCTTCGGCGCCTGCTGGCTAATGAAGGCATAAATTTTACTCATAACCCCTCTCACATTACAGTGATACCAGTCGGTGATGCTGCATTATGCAAGTCGATCGCAGATACACTGTTGTTGAAACACGGGATGTATGTTCAACCCGTGAATGCGCCAACGGTTCCCGAAGGGGAGGAATGCCTGAGGGTGATAGTAACTGCAAGGCATACACGGGCGCATGTGCTGGATTTTGTAAACAAATTAAAACAGGTACTGGATGAATACCGTCCGGATAGTTTGCAGGCAAAGCCGTCTCAGTCTGTTACAGGCTGAGATAGTGAAGCAGAAGATCATTGCAGCATTTCCGGACATGGAAGTGCTGATCACCGGTCATATCAGTCGTGGAGATCGTGAACTGGATGTGCCCCTCTCATCCCTGGACGGATCAGATTTTTTTACGAAGGAAATATTTGAGTTGTTGAGAAATGGCAACGCTGACCTTGCTGTTCACTCGATGAAGGACATGTCGGCTGACCATTTTTTTTCGCATGATGCATTTGCCGTGCCGGTACGTGATGATGTCAGGGATGTGGTCATATTCAACACGAATATTGAGCATCTTTTGCGGAGCGGTAAGGAAATACGTATTGGTACGTCATCACCCCGACGCGAGGACATGGCTGTTCATTTTCTGAAAAAGGGATTGCCTCAACTCGGACCCGCGCCAGATATCACTACTTGTTCCATCCGGGGAAATGTAGAGAGCCGGTTGCGACAACTGGACGAGGGGAAATTTGACGGAACCATCCTCGCTACTGCTGGCTTAAACAGGCTGTTGCGTGGGCCAGATCACCGGGTTGTCAGCGGTCTGTTAAGCGGGAAGCCTATGATGATCCTGCCATTGGTGGAATGTGTGCCCGCTCCCTGCCAGGGTGCCATCCTCGTGGAGGCGGATCCGGCAAATAAGTTGCTGCGGCATGTACTGGAAGCCATAAACGATTTACCTGCCTGGAAAGCTGCAGTGCAGGAAAAACAATGGGGACAAACCTATGGCAGGGGATGCCTGCAGCGTTTTGGGGTAACCACTATCCGGACTGGCGGCCGTGAATGGATGTATGCCGGCGGTACAGATGAACATGGAAAAGAGTTCTCCGACTGGCAGGGACTACCGGTGAAACAAGCGGGTGTGCTTTTCTCATCCACGGAACACATGCGCTCTTTTTTTTCTTATGAGTGGAAAGAGAAATTGGATCCGGTGAATACGCCGGCGGTGTTTGTAGCGAATTATAAAATCTTACAGCATCCCCAGGCAAAAGCCCTGCTGGAGCGCAGCCAAATATGGGCGTCCGGTACGAAGACATGGTTTGAACTGTCAAAGAAGGGTTACTGGGTAAAAGGATCGGCGGACGCCCTCGGGTATGAGAATATGCTCGAGGCGATGACAATGCCGCTTGTCGGACTGGAGGAGGATCAAATAACCATTCTTACGCATGCGGAGGCTGCACAACGCTGGTCGGCCCGCGGCAGGAACGCGGTTTCGATTTACCGGTTGATCCCCAGCAGTGATCAGGACCTCGCCAATCTCATCGCAAAAGCAGACCAGGTATTCTGGACAAGCTATTCGCAATATGCAGCCTTTGGCAGGTATTGCCGTCCCGATGTGGTTCACATGGCCTGTGCAGGTGAGACGGCAAATCTGCTGATGGCTGATGGTATCGAGCCTGTTATATTTCCAACAATTAAAGCATTTCAACAATGGAGCAGATCAACTATCCTGCAACACAACGAAGGCTGAGAACAGATCCGCATGTGCGTGAATTGACTGCGGGGGTAAAACTTTCAGCGAAGAGTTTTATTCAACCTCTTTTTGTTGATGAGGGCCTGGATACGCCGCGCCAGGTTGAAGGGATGGGTGATGTGCTCGTTGATACAATCGATTCTGTTAGTGATACGATTACCCGTGACATGGAGACCGGCATCACGAAATTTCTTTTATTCCCTGTGCCGGCTACAAAGCAGACAGGCCCTGCGTATACATTCAATTTTGCAACCTCTTTGATCAGGCAGATAAAGGCGAGGTTTGGCGACAAGGTATGGCTCGCAGCCGATCTTTGTCTTTGCAGCTATACAGATCATGGACACTGCGGTGTGTTGAGTGAAGATCAGTCAAGACTGCTGAACAGCCCAACTGTGGAAATTCTGAGCCGATATGCGGCGCAGCTCGCTGCAGCCGGTGCAGATTGTATTGCGCCAAGTGATATGATGGATGGCCGCATAGCAGCCATCCGGACCATGCTTGATGCGATGGGATACGATCACATCAGCATCATGAGCTATGCGGCGAAATTCAGCAGCCAGTTTTATGGACCATTTCGTGATGCCTGCCACTCATCGCCATCGTCGGGCGGACTAAGGAACAGGAAAACATATCAGATTTCACCTTACAATATCAATGATGCGCTTGCCTCCGCAGACCGGGACGAACGGGAGGGTGCAGACATCCTCATGGTCAAGCCTGCAGGTTTTTACACCGACGTCATTGCAGCATTGAAACGTCAGTCCAGGAAGCCGCTGGCTGCCTATCATGTGAGCGGAGAGTTTGCTGCAATAGAATTGCTGGCCGCCAACAACCTGGCAGACCGAAGTGCAGCTCACCTCGAGTTGTGGGTGGCTTTGCAACGTGCCGGTGCTGACATCATCATATCATACGCAGCCCGTCACGCAAAACAATGGATCGAGAACGCAGTAATTTGAGATACACCATGGATAACTCCAGAGATAACGATATTGTCATAGCCCCTAACGCACACAAGAACGCATTGTATCCGGTTTTCCTTAAACTGGAGCAGTTGTCCACCCTTCTTGTCGGCGGGGGTAATGTAGGTTTGGAAAAGCTTTCGTCATTGCTTTCAAATTCTCCAAATGCTTCAATCACGATCGTAGCGCCATTGCTGCACGAAAAACTCATTGCCCTGGCCCGCGCTCATGAGAATTGCCAATTGGTGCAGCGAACTTTTGAGGCTACAGATCTCGAGGGTAAAGACCTTGTTATCCTGGCCACAGACAACAAAGACTTGCATAAGGAAATAAAAAAGCTAGCGAACGATCGCGGGTTGCTTGTGAACGTGGCCGATACACCAGACCTTTGCGATTTTTACCTGGGCAGCGTTGTTCAAAAGGGAAACCTCAAGATCGGCATCTCGACAAACGGTAAATCACCGACTGCCGCGAAGCGCATACGTGAGGTACTCAACGAGGCATTGCCGGGTGAACTTGATGAGGTGATCGATAATCTACACAAGGTGCGTGGAAAATTGAATGGGAATTTTGAATCAAAAGTGAAACGTCTCAACGCGATCACGAAGGTGCTGGTGGAAAAAGATGGTGCAGAAAAAGAAGTCAACTGGCGCAGGGTTGCTACCTATTCTCTGATAGCGTTTGGCCTTATGCTGGTTGGACATTTCATATTCAGTTACCTGCCCTTTCAGCAGATTGCGGACGACAGCGTTGCGCTGTTCCAGTCCCTTGATAAGAATTTTCCGTTGATGCTGTTGGCGGGGTTCCTGGCCCAGATGATCGATGGTGCTTTAGGGATGGGCTATGGCGTAACGAGTGCAACGATTTTGTTATCCGCAGGCGTGAACCCCGCGGCGATCAGCGGAAGCATTCACACGGCGGAGATGTTCGCCAGCGGCGCCTCCGGCTATAGTCATTACAGGTTTGGCAACGTAAATAAAAAGTTGTTCAAGGTGTTGGTGATACCTGGAGTGATCGGCGCTATCCTCGGAGCAATATTATTGACCCAGCTTGGAGAGAAGCACATCGAGATATTGCGACCGATCATGGCTGGTTATACACTTCTGCTTGGTATCCGGATTTTCATACTCGCATTTCGCAAGAAGCAAAAGCAAAAAAAGTTCAGGCGTTACGGTGCGCTGGCGGGCGCAGGCGGGTTCCTGGATTCCTTTGGTGGCGGAGGGTGGGGACCGATTGTGACAACCACACTGATCACAAAGGGCAGGAGCCCAAAATATGTGATCGGATCGGTGAGTCTTACTGAATTCTTCGTAACGCTTGCCAGTGCCTTCACATTTTTTACACTGCTTGGAGTGAGTCACTGGCAAACGATTGTAGGACTTGTTTTAGGCGGGCTGGTGGCGGCGCCATTGGCTGCGAAGCTCACCGGCCGCCTGCCACGCCGCACATCGTTCATATTGTTGGGAGCGCTGGTTATTTTCTGGAGTTTCCGGATACTTGTGAAGATATTCTAACTGCCAACATTTAAGAACGATGGATTTCAAACTTGCCGGTACACACCATCGGCATGCGTGCCATCAGGTGTCCTGTCATCCCTGTGAGGAGGTTGTTAAAGTTCGCTGGCATAGCCCATTTTTGCATCTCCACTTCACAAAATGAAGTGAAGGTAAGTGCTGGTGGAATTCGGAATTTGTATCTTTACATCAGTACCTGATTCACTAATTCATGCTCATGGCTCGTTTCTACTTACTCGCATTTATACTACTTGTAACACTCGGCGCCTTCAAGGCGAATACTGATGTGTCAGCTGTAGTCAGCGGCAAAGTTCTCTCCGCTGCAGATGGAAAGCCAGTGGCCAATGCACATGTGTTCATCGTTCATGGTGAAGAAGAAGCGCTGACAGGAAGTGACGGCCGCTTCCGTATCGAAACCTGGCAGAAACTCCCCGTCAAACTCCAGGTCCAGCATAAATCCTTTCAGTCGACAAGTGTCAGCGTCAGCGATCCGAATAAGCCTGTCGTTATCCGGCTATCGCCGGGCAAGCCCTGATACCCATAAAAATGTATGATCGTTCGTCTGCACCGAGGTTTTACACCTGGTGTACAAATCCTTCATTGCCGCAATGTATCTTCGCGGCACTTTAATCAACTTATCATGTCGCAGCATCCAGAGACCCGTGCCATTCGTTTGCAAACACCCCGTACCGGCGAAAAAGAGCACGCTACACCTTTGTTCCTCACCAGCAGCTTCACCTACGATTCTGCTGAGGAAATGGCCGCTGCTTTTTCAGATGATGAACTGGATGTAAATATCTACTCCCGTTTCTCCAATCCAACCGTAGATGAATTTATTACGAAGATTGCCTCACTTGAAGGAGCAGAGGATGGGATCGCAACTGGCACTGGCATGGCTGCTATCTTCTCCACGTTTATGACCTTCCTGGCTAAGGGTGATCATATTCTTTCAGCCTCCGCTGTATTCGGTTCCACTCACACCATTCTCACCAAATACCTTCCGAAGTGGGGCATTGCCAGTTCTTATTTTGACATGAATGATCCGGCATCGGTAGAGAGCATGATCCGGCCGGAAACAAAGATGCTGTATGTCGAAACGCCGTCCAATCCCGGTCTTGACATCATCGATATCGGAGTCCTTTCGGACGTTTGCCGGAGACATAACATACTCCTCGTTGTAGATAATTGCTTTGCTACGCCTGCTGTGCAGCAACCCATCCGGTTTGGTGCCGATCTTGTACTGCATTCAGCTACAAAATTCATCGACGGCCAGGGCCGCGTGCTTGGAGGCGTGGTAGTGGGAAAGAAAGAGCTGATCAAGCAACTCTATTTGTTCGTTCGCAATACCGGCCCATCCATGAGCCCGTTCAATGCCTGGGTACTTACAAAGTCATTGGAAACATTGCACATTCGCATGGACAGGCATGCTGCCAGTGCGCTTCAACTGGCGCAGCGGCTTCAGTCGAATGACCATATCTCCCAGGTGAAATATCCTTTCCTGGAATCACATCCGCAATTCGCGATTGCAAAAAAGCAGATGAGCAATGGCGGTGGTATCGTCACCTTCGAAGTGAAAGGCGGAATTGAAAACGGAAGAAAATTCCTCAATGCATTGCGCATGATCTCCGTGACCAATAATCTTGGTGACAGCCGAACGATCGCTTCGCATCCCGCTTCTACCACACACTCTAAGCTAACAGAGCAGGAACGTGCTCAGGTGGGTATCACACCAGGTCTTATCCGGATATCTGTCGGGCTGGAACATCCGGATGATATTCTCGCTGACATCGAACAGGCCTTATCTGCCTGACCTTATTTTTTGAGTTTGGCAAGTTGCTGCAGTGTCGCTTTGAGATCTTTTGAAAAAGGAGCCTCAAGTTCATGACGCGTGCCGTCTGCAGCAGTAAAGCCCAGCTTATGCGCATGCAATGCAAGGCGATTGAGTATCGGGCGCTCCTCCAGTTCATTTTTCGACAGCTTGAACCGATTCTTTAGTGAGGAAAGTAAAACGGGCTTCCCGTCGCCATAAAGAGGATCACACACGATCGGGTTGCCATAATTTTTCATGTGCACACGTATCTGGTGTGTACGGCCCGTGTGGATCCTGAATTTCATCCAGCTATAAACCCGGAAGCTTTCAACCAATTCGAAATCGGTAATGGATTCTTTTCCCCGGCGATTGATCACCATAAGCCCACGTTGTGTGGAATGTTCCGCGATGGGTGCATTGATCGTTCCCGCAGCCTCAGCGGGGACACCCATCACCAGGCCGGCATAGATCTTTTCCGTTTGTCGCGATTCAAATTGCTGGGAGAGATATTTGTGCGCCTCCTCATTCCTGGCAAAGATGATGAGGCCGCTGGTGTCTTTATCCAACCGGTGTACGGTGAATATTCGACCATAGCCTTCTGTCAGCATTTGCTTGAGCGATTCCTCCTTTCCTTCGCGGTCAGGTATGGATAACAACCCGGAGGGTTTATTGAAAGCGAGATAATCGTCGTTTTCGAAAACAAGTAGATCAGCTAATTTCATTCCCGCGGTGCATTATTTGCCTTTGCCAAAATGTTTCAGATCGCGTACTTCCTTCTCCGTAAGAAACCTGAACTTACCCCTGTCCACATTCTTTTTGGTAAGGCCTGCAAACATAACCCGGTCAAGTCCTTTGACATCATAGCCGAGTGATTCAAAGATGCGGCGCACGATGCGGTTCCGGCCACTGTGAATCTCCACGCCCACCTGGGTCTTGTCTTTAATATCGGCATAGGCCAATACGTCTACCGTTGCCGGACCGTCTTCCAGTGTAACACCTTTGAGTATCTGGTCGAAGTCTTTTTTCTCCAGTGGTTTGTTAAGCGTCACCGCATATACTTTGCGTATCTCGTTACTCGGATGCGTAAGCTTTTGCGCGAGTTCACCATCGTTGGTGAGCAATAGAACACCTGAAGTGTTTCGATCCAGACGGCCAACAGGGTACACGCGCTCATTGGTTGCCTTGCCAATGATATCCAGCACGGTCTTCCTTTGCTGGGGGTCATTGGTGGTGGTTATAAAATCCTTGGGTTTATTCAGGAGAATATATACGAGGTTCTTTGCAAGAAATACCTTTTTACCATTGTAACGCACTTCGTCTTCCGGCTTCACTTTGTAACCCGGTTCGGTAACGGTCTCATTGTTGACTTTGACTTTGCCTTCACGAATGAGGTCGGCCGCTTCCCGGCGGCCACTGATACCGCAATGGGCGATGTACTTATTAAGCGCCATAGCATCAGTTGCGGCGGGTCTTGCAAGTTTGATCGGTTCCGGAGTTACCTGCGGCGTACCTTTCCGGCCAGGCAATGCAGGATTCTTTGCGCGAGCCTCCGCTTTTTTCTTGTCGAAATATTCTTCGCGCTCTTTCTTTACTTTTCTCTTTTCCTGTTTATAACCTTCTTTGATCGCAGCATTGCTTTTCTTTTTGGCAAACTTGTCAAAATGGCTTCCTGTCTTTTTCATAATTGCTGTTTTACAACAGTAGATTTATTTTAGAATATACTTTGCCTCTAGGCTGTTTCCTTGTTGGCCAGTTGGCCACATGCAGCGTCGATATCTTTACCACGGCTGCGACGCAAACGTGCATTCACACGGTTGCGTTCGAGATAATTCATGAATGCTTCCACTTTTTCTTCGGACGGTTTGGTGAATTTGGCAAAATCGATCGGGTTATACTCGATGATATTTACCAGGTCAGCGGGTACCTGCCGATATATTTTTATCAGCTCATCCGCATCTTCGATGCTGTCGTTGAAATTATTGAAGAGAATATACTCTAGGGTGATCTCGTTCTTGGTTTGTTTGTAAAAATAGTTCAACGCATCTACCAGCGACCTGATATCATTTGAATCGTTGATCGGCATGATCTCGTGGCGCTTGTTGTCATTGGCGGCGTGCAGGGAAAGTGCGAGCTTGAATTTCACTTTGCTGTCGCCAAGCTGGCGGATCTGTTTTGCCACACCCGCCGTAGAGACGGTGATGCGCCGGGGACTCATACCCAGGCCTTCCGGGGAAGTGATCCGTTCAATCGCCTTCAATACGTTTTTATAGTTAAGCAGTGGCTCACCCATTCCCATGAACACGATATTGGTGAGTTTTTTTCCGTGTATCCGTTCGCTCTGTTCATTGATGAGCACCACCTCATCGTATATCTCATCAAAATCGAGGTTTCTTTTCCGGTCTATATAGCCGGTAGCGCAAAATTTGCAACTGAGGGAGCATCCGATCTGCGAGGAAACGCAGGCAGTGACACGTGATTCAGTAGGTATCAGCACGCCTTCTATGAGGTGGCCGTCGTGTGTTTTGAATCTTGATTTGACGGTGCCATAGGCAGAATAAGGGGTGGCATCGA
>JAEZAM010000061.1 GCA_023430465.1 Bacteroidota bacterium
GCATCGCGAATGGCATTGATACGCTTCACATCCATTCGTCCATCCTGGCCAAGCTTTACTTTGATGGCGGGGAAGCCCTGTTCTTTGATCCACAGCGCCTCTTTTGCCATAGCTGAAGGCTCACCGATGCTGACGGTATAATCGGTTGTAATGAGTTTGGTTTTGTGTCCCCCGAGAAACTGGTAGAGGGGCTGCCCTGCATGTTGTGCTGCAATATCGTACAGCGCCATATCGAATGCGCTCTTGATGCTCTGGTTGCCATAGATCACCCGATCCATGTCAGTGATGCGGCTCCCGATATCGAGTGCATCTTTTCCAATAATTGATTTTGCAAGGTACTCCGCGACAACGATGCCGGTATCCGCGCTCTCGCCGTTTATGCTCATGAACGGGCTTGATTCGCCAAAACCCGAGATACCTGCGTCCGTTCTTATGACGACCACCACATTCTCGGCGTTATAGATCGGGCCAAGTGAAATAACGAATGGTGCTTTCAGTGGAATCGAAAGCTTATACAGCTCAACTTGCGAAATAGCGATTGTGTTCATGATTAAAATAATATCCTGACACCCAGGCAGAGGGTCGCCGTGAGAGGCGCATACTTGCCGGCGGGTAAATAAGGTGATGGATAATCTGATACGGGAATAAATGCCCTGCACTCGCTGTACAGGTATATGTCTGCACCAACTGGTTTCTCGATACCCAGGCTGAGATCGAGTGTTATCCTTTTGAAATTGCCTTTACCTGCCTTTACAGGCGGTGTGTAAAATGCGGTGTCAATGAATGCAGAGAAACTATTTTCAATTCGGCCGAGGATCACTCCGGTGCCGATGGTTGCAAAGCTGTTCCAGCCTTTTTCTGCCACAGCACTGCCCGTGAGCCATCGCTTATATCCGACGGAAATATTTTTGGTCTGGAGTTTTCCGGAGTTAGTAAACCCGATCTCTGCCGGCACAGTGAGCGGTAGCCTTGCAGGAGCGCGGTAGTTGTCCTTCAATTTACCATGAGAGTAGTAAGCGAACATCCCATAAATACCGTCTTTTTCATTCACATGTATCTGCGCAAGCACCGCCTGCCCTGCGGCCCAGTATTGCTGACCGCTTTTGAAATTCCGTATCACACCAAAATCCGAGGCCAGGCTGAAACCCGATTGCGCCTGCAAACCAGTGCCGGCAAGTAGAGCGAAAAGTACAAATGCAGTAAGGTGAAGTTTCAACAATCCCAGTTTGTTACGAAATTATCCCATTCTCATTAATAGGCGGTTACGGCAAGGCAATTCATAGAAAAAAAATGCCGGCTGTTGAGCCGGCGTTTTTTTATTTCATGATCTTCAGTTCGCGGATGATGTTTTGTGCACCGCCAAGTTTGTCGATACACCAGAGTACATACCGGATGTCAACGTTGATGGTCCGGTTAAGGTCTTTATCGAATGCGAGTTTGTGGCTAAGCGCCTCATAGTTTCCGTCAAAAGCAAGGCCAATGAGTTCGCCTTTGCCATTCAGTACGGGAGAACCTGAATTACCACCGGTGATATCATTGCTGGTGATAAATCCGATCACGAGATCTTTCCGAACAGGATCCGCATACTGGCCGAAATCTTTTTTGCGGAGGAGCTCGATTTGTTTATCGGGTAGATCGAACTCATAGTCGCCATCCTTATATTTCTCCAGCAGGCCTTTTGAAGTTGTCACATAATCATAGAACACGGCATCACGCGGGCGGTATGATTTTACAGCCCCATAGCTGACACGCATTGTGAAAGTAGCGTCAGGATACATCATCTTTGCTTTTGCAGGATCCATCTCCATAATGCCTTTGAGGTAAAGCCTGCCGAGGTCTGCATTCTTTGCAGTAAACTGCTGAAAATAGGGCAGGTACTTGCTGCTGTAGTTGGTAAAGAATGCATTTGCTGTTGCAAAAGCAGGATCAGCCTGCAGGACGTTCGCATCAGGTTTTGCCACGAATGCTTTCCATTTTGCATCATCGAATATTATGGTGTTCTTGAAAATATCTGCTGCATATTTCTGGTAGGTAGCGTCCTGGTCCAGTGGGCCATAGGTGTTTTTCAGATTACCGAAAAACCCGATCGGGTGTTGGTCTTTTGGCACATCATCATAGAACATGCGCAATACGGCCGCGACGATGCGCTGATCTGAAGCCTGGTTCTCGGATTTCAGGAAATTTGCACGGGCTTCTGTAGCCGCCTGCACTGCTTTCGTGACGTCGGCCTGAGATACACCTGTCTTTACAAGAGCACTTTCCAGCGATGTCAATGACGAAGCATAGGCGAGTAACGGTGAGCCGAATATCCCTTCCACGAGATATACCCGATGTTTGGCATATGGTTTCCAGGCGTCATAGGCCTTTGCCCAGTCTGGGAAAATGTTCTGGTATTCGTTCTTTCCTTTTGCCCAGGCTATGAATTTTTCTTCTGCTTTTTTCTTTTGTCCAAGTACATCGTATTTCAGCAGTTGCTTTGTTTCGCCGTCATAAAATTTCCAGTAGTTCGCGATGCCTGCATACGCGGAAGCGAGCTGAAGTTTGATTTCAGGATCTTTCTTCATTTCCTCGAACATGTATTTAAGGCGAATATCACGCAGCTTCACCAGCGTAGGGTTATTGACATCGGTGGCGAGGGCGATACCGTATGAGCTCTCATAGCGGTTAGTGCTGCCGGGATAACCCCAGATCATTGCGAAGTCGCCGTCTTTGAGAGGTTTGATAGATACAGGCAGGAACCATTTTGGTTTCATTGGCACATTGGCTGCGTCGTATTTGGCGGGTTTG
>JAEZAM010000068.1 GCA_023430465.1 Bacteroidota bacterium
CATCCCCCCAGTCATCCAGCAAATACCTTCCTCCGGATATTTCTCAGCGTCCGGCGGTTTCTATATTTATTCCAAAGTTGTATGCTATGCGCGCCCGACTCCTCTATACCCTACCCCTGCTTCTTGCAGCGCTCCAATTAAGAGCTCAATGCCTTTCCGGAAATTGCACGGATGGCAATGGAAAATTCAAGTATAAGAATGAAGACATTTATGAAGGCAACTTCAAGAATGGATACCCTTCCGGAAAAGGAAAGAAGTTTTACTCCAATGGCGATCTCTATGACGGCGATTGGTTGAACGGTAGCTGGGCAGGCAGAGGCGAGTATACCTGGAAGGACGGCCGACGCTACGTTGGTGAAGTTAAAGATGGCTATTTTGAAGGCCAGGGAAAGTTTTTTACAACAGATAATAACACGTACGAGGGTAGCTGGAAAGTGGGCAAATATGATGGCATGGGTACCTATACCTTTGCTGATAAGCGGATGTATGTCGGGAACTGGTTAAAAGGAGAAAAATCCGGAAAGGGCAAATTCACCTGGCCTGATGGCGGCAGCTACGATGGCCAATGGCTGGCAGATAAGATGCATGGCTTCGGAAAGCGTATTTATAATGACGGAGATATTTATGAAGGCTATTTCGTGGCAGACAAAAAAGACGGCAAGGGGAAATATATTTTTGATAATGGTGACTCCTATGACGGTGACTGGAAAGAGAACAATCGCACAGGAAACGGCACCTATCGCTGGAAGGATGGAAAGGTGTATACAGGCAGTTTTGTCAACTCCATTGTAGAAGGGATGGGCAAACTGGTCCATGCCAATGGAGATTCCTATGAAGGTCCGTTTGTACACGGACTGGCCGAAGGCCAGGGAAAAGGCACTTATGCCAACGGTATGGTATACGATGGTGAATTCAAAAACGGCAAGTGGAACGGCAAGGGTACTGCGAAGTGGAAAAACGGAGATGTTTATACCGGTTCCTGGAGCGATGGAAAGAAAAGTGGCCAGGGTAACCTCGTCTACGCCAACGGGGATGTGTATGAGGGAGAATGGGGCTATGATAATTATAGTGGAAACGGTGTCCTCACGTTTGCGAACAAAAACCGCTACGAGGGGAAATTCGTTTCAGGCGCTCCGTACGGAAAGGGAAAATTTTATATGGCCGGTCAGCTTTTCTATGAAGGCATCGTTGACGGCGACTCGCCCTCCATGTACAACAGGAACTGGATACTTAAAGATGGCAGTTACGTGCATCGTAAAAGCTACGGTGATGGTTCTTTCTACGAGATATATTATCCAGATGGCCGCGTGTTCTTTGGCAGCATCAAAGATATCGGGCTCTACGGCAGCATGAATTCGGTTGAGCCCCGGGAAGGGCTAATGATATCGGCTACCGGCAAAGCAATGATGGGTGTTGTGCAAAATGGCGTGATTCCCAGCCCGAGTTATGTCTATACGATCAAACCATCCCCTGGCTCGATTGACTATTTCCGGGGCAGGGCTTTAACAGCTTACAAGAAAAATGCTGATGCCATCATCGCATTCACGAAAGCGGCAGACCTGAAATTGAAAGAAGACAGCCTCTACCTTTTCCGCGCGGCCTGTTACGCGGCTGTGTCGAAGAATGATTCGGCGCTGGCAGACTTTTCAGCGATGCTGAAAAAACAACCGAAAAACAAGGAGGCATTGACACGCCGGGCGCTTATACACTGCGCGCTGAAAGACACAGCAGCCGGCATTGCCGACTACAATCAATACATAAAACACTATCCGGCCGACTCAACCGGTTACTGGCTCCGTGGAATATTGCATCATAACCATCGCAACTATCCCGCAGCTATTGCCGACTATACCAAATACCTGCAGCTTTCAAAAGCAAAGAACGAAAACGTTTACTATTACAGAGCTGTATGCCATGAAAGGCTGGACAACAAGTCAGCGGCTTGTGCCGATTATGAAAAAGCAAAAAAGGGCGGCAACAAGAATGCTGAGGCAGGTATAAAAAAGAACTGCGGCACTCCGGGTTAGTGGACGCCCCCTCGGTCTACAAGTTATTTTATCCGTGTATATACTGTCTCCGTTGCTTTTTGCTCGGCACCATCGGGGGTGATGTTATATGCCGTGATGATCATTTTATTTTCCTCAGGTTGTTCGATCGCCGTGCGCCAACCCCAGGTCTGCTGAAATTCCGGTGTCACATAATCGTAGTGACCCAATACATCCAGCCTGGCGGAATCCTTTTCACCTTCAGAGAACATGATGGCCGTGCCTGTATGAAAGCTGTCGATCCAGGCAGACTGAAAACGGTTATAGGCAAGCATGTATGCATAGATAACCATCCCTTCTGTTGGTTTTCCACCAAAAGAACTTGTATACTCATGTAACAGGAAACGTCCGTCCATGATAGTTCGAATTGTGCCTCTGATCGGTGACTGGTCGGCAATTGAATCCGGTTCGAACCAGGTCGCGATCGTGCCTTCCCACTCTCCTGCCATTCGGGCAAGTGTCGCATGTCCGCCAGAAGATTTCGAAGCTGCTAATTGTTCACTCATTGATATTTATTTTGGGCATTAAGGTACTGATTTGCGGGATCACCGGCAGTCAAAGATCGCGGTACATCACGTGGTTAGGATTCACACGCGTGCCCGATACCCGGAAATCATGGTTCGCAATCACGCCGAATCCCATCCTTGTGTAGAAACGGATAGCCCGCGCGTTTTCTATCCATACAAATAACCAGACACCCTTCTGCTGCTGTTGCCTTGCAAGTTCGAGGTTGACCTGCAGCAAAGGCTCCCCGATCTTCAATGAAATAAAATCCTCCAGGACATATATCCTATCGAGCTTGCATACTCCCGGCATGTCGCTGCCGGGGTGGGGTGCGTGAAGCGCCAGTTTGGAATATGCGATAGCCTTCCCCCCGGAACGGACGATGTGATAGATATTATCTGCCTGCGCTAACTGCTCCGCCACAGCAGTTGGCGTATGGTTCCTATTGATAAATTCATCGATATCCTGTTCCTCAAGACTGTGACCATGAGACTGGCGGAAGGTTTCCGCACCAAGCCATGCCAGATCGCTTACATCCCGGGAAGTGGCTTTGTTGATCGTAAACTGTTGCATCATGCTGCAAAGATCAGGTATGCTTTAGAGGGAAATGAAATTTATCTAATCCATGTATGGATGCCGGAAGAGGGGAAATTTTCGTTTTCGCTCATTGAGCTCATCCATCATTTTTTCAGCAGGAGCCGGATCGTAGACATTGTCCCTGCCGAACCACATTTCATCCTCATGAAAAAAAAACAGACACCAGTTCAGGGTTTTATCGAAAACCATCACATCGGTCATGCAAAAAAGTTCGGCGGCGTAATGCACTACCATTTTCCATGTGGTGTAAACAACAGGTCCAATGCCGTTGGGAATAACAAAAACCCAGGTTTTGAATGGAACACCGCGCCTGTACAGCCATTTTTTTAACCCGGGGTTCACCAATGGTATATGTATGAAATCATTGAAGTAGTCGACTTGCTTGAAATTTCCTTTTTCGAAAGGGTTCCAGGCCATACCCGTGTAGAGGTTGACATGCTGCGAAAAATCCGTTATGTAGCGATCTGCATTTTCGTCGAGAAATAATATCTGTTCCTGGTGCGTGGGCGGGAGTTCGCTGAACTCCTTTGCACTGCCAAATAAAGAGAACGATTGCGGACAGGGAATGGTATGTTGCCTGATGTTTTCGAGATCGATCATTTAAAGGCAATTTAGATCAGGATTTTTCTTGTTCAGGTTCCTCATTGTCGATGAGCATTTCGCTTTTTGCGGCCTGCTGGCCAGGAGAGCGGAGAACAAGTTGAAGGATGCGCTCCCGTTCCCCGATGATCAATAAACCGAGGACCAGCCGGATGGCAACAATGATCGTTGGGGTCCAGTTCCGGTCCTGTCCGCTTGATGTTATGTAATCTCCTTGCATGGTGATCTGTAAAATCTCCTGGCACATATCCGGGATAGCAAACAACAATACAATGGCACCGCAGGTAATTATAGCTATCCGTGTAAGGGAGGTCGCATCTACCTGCAACCGCAGTTCTTTTTCCTCAAAACCACGGGCCATGCCCAATTTGTCAACAATGTATTCTGACTTGAAAACAAGCATATAAACTATGCCGATGTAAGTGAGTACAGTTAGAACGCTTACAACGGAAAAAAGTGACAGCACGGTCCCGTCACCGTACGTGAAGAGGCTAATGAGCAGCGTCAATGCAGACGGGACGGCAGTCAGCAGTTGGCTGAGAAAAAGTATACCTGCAATCCTCAGAATAATGATCATCAAACTTCGGGGTGTCATGGTTATGGCTTGTTTTGGTTGTATGCTGCGATGATAAAATATTCTTCCTTGAGACAGCAGCCGAACAGCTTAAATGTAATATATCCTGCCGAAAGTTTCAACTGGGCCGACCCGGTTGGATATGTCCGGTTATTTTATCATCTCCCATAGTTGCATATTCTTCCCAAACATAGCGCGGAAGCTGTCATAGCCGCTATCATCTATGCGACCGAACCGTGAGGCAGATTTAAATTCAGTCCACCCTTGCAGGAAATTGCGGAAAACTGCAGGATCCTTTTCATGCACATCCAACAGCGCATTGGTTAGTCGTTCCCGCATGCGCTGATCAAGATCTTTTTTAACTACGATCGGCCCCAGCGGAATGTCATTAAAAGAGGCAATAAGGATAGCAGTGTTATCAAAGGTACCCCGGGCGCGGGCACTGTCAATTTCCGCACAGCCACATCCACCGATCATCGCTTTACCTGCAATCACATCCTCCACCACCTGCCGGTGCGTGCCGGAATAAGAAATGGTGAAAACCGAATCGGGGGCGGGGATGCCGTGACTGTTCATGATCAGTCTTGGAACAAGATTGCCTGATGTGGAAGATGGACTCACCAACGAGAAGGAAATACCTTTCTTCACTGTCGACAACTGACTGATGTCCTTTATTGCAGCATCCTTCCGTGCGATAATACAACCACCATAGTTGGTAATCTGCTGTTTCCCCATGGACAGATTGACCACAGGTCTCGCCGCTTCGGGGTGATCCTTTTGAAGAATGAGGTACCCGGAGGTGTTCATCATCGCAATATCCACGCTCCCTGCTGCGATGGCGCTGATCAAGGCATCAACGGAAGGATAACTAATAGCTGAAACCTCGAGCCCGGTACTCTTCGAGAGATAAGTTGCGAGCGGGCGCAGGTTCGCTAACCTGTCGTTAGTAGCGTAGGTATAAGTGGCGAAAGTAACCATTCGCTTCTGAGCGGAGGCGCTGATCATCAACAGGAGGCTGTAAATAAAGATAGCTGATCGGATCATAATAATTGATCCCGCGGCTTCGCGGGCCTGTAAAGCTATCTGGTTTGATGCACACGACTCACAAAATTGGGATGAGCTGTAGATTTTCTGCATGGACACACTTAATGGAACTGCCCGAAATGCCACAAGACTCCCGACGGATCGTGCAAAAAACACTCTTTGCCCCATTCCTCCCGGCGTACGGGAACCAGCCGCACGCCCGGATATTTTGCGGGCAGGTTCATCGCGGTCAGCTCTGTCCAATAACGATCTGCATCATCGACCTCCAGGAAAAGCATAGTATTGTCGACCCATTCCGGCGCGTAGTAGTCCTGCAGGTAAAAAGCAAGTTGCCCGAGTTTAAATACCGACATATCCCTTGATAGGGTTGTTTCTTCAAAACCCAGGTCGCGGTAAAACGAGCGTGAAAGTTCAAAGTCTTTTGCACCGATGAAAGGCCGCAGGGATTTGGCGTGATGGGTCATATAGGAATTTTTCTAAAGGTAGCATGTTAGTACCAGTGTGTCGGGCGCGGGAAGGCGGCAGGGCAATAAAAAACCCCGGCGAACCGGGGTTTAGAACATATTCGATCAGCAAATTACTCTGCAGCTTTTGTTTCTTCAGCGGGAGCAGCGGTTTCAGCAGCAGGAGCAGCTTCAGTAGCAGGTGCATCAGCTTTTTTAGCTGAGGTACGACCACGACGTGTCTTTTTAGCTGTTTCTTTTGCTTCACCCTTGCCTTTACCGTAGATCTCGTTAAAGTCGACGAGTTCGATCATAGCAGTCTCAGCATTATCACCGGGACGAGCGCCCAATTTGATAATACGTGTGTAACCACCGGGGCGGCCACCAACTTTTTCAGCAACGTTGCCGAAAAGTTCTTTAACCGCTTCCTTATCCTGCAGGTAGCTGAATACAACGCGACGCTGGTGCGTGGTGTTTTCTTTACCCTTGGTGATCAGTGGTTCGACAAAAACACGAAGTGCCTTTGCTTTTGCAACTGTGGTTACGATACGCTTGTACTGAATGAGCTGGCAAGCGAGGTTGCTCAACAGGGCTTCCCTGTGTGCTTTTGTTCTGCTAAGATTCTTGATCTTGTCTCCGTGACGCATGACATTTGTTTTCTTTGTTATAAATGGGTTGTACCGTGTCAGGAATTACAACCGTATGGAGTCCTCATCTACCGCGAGGCGGTGAATGAGGACGTTTAAGTTTTGACTTAAAGTTCGTCTTTATCAACTCCCATTTTCAGAAGGTCCATACCGAAGGAAAGTCCTCTTTCAGTAAGCACCTGCTCGATTTCGGCGAGGGATTTCTGACCGAAGTTGCGGAACTTCATCAGGTCCTCCTGCTCGTATTGTACGAGTTCGCTGAGTGAGTTGATCTTGGCAGCTTTCAGGCAGTTGAAGGCACGAACGGAAAGATCGAGGTCTTCCAGTGGTGTCTTCAGCACCTTGCGGAGCTGCAGGGTTTGTTCGTCAACCAGGTCTTCCTTCTTCTCTTCCTTGTTATCGAACGTGATGTTTTCATCAGTGATGATCATCAGATGCTGGATGAGGATGCGGGAGGCCTGTTTAACGGCTTCTTCCGGATGGATTGTACCATCGGTAGAAATTTCCATGATCAGTTTTTCGAAGTCGGTGCGTTGTTCCACACGGGTATTCTCGATCGTGTATTTCACGTTCTTGATAGGTGTGTAGATCGCATCGATAGGAATGTAACCGAGTGGAGCGTCTTTTGGCTTGTTTTCTTCTGCAGGTACATAACCGCGGCCTTTACCGATTGTAAGTTCGATGTCCATTTTAGCGGAAGAATCGAGCGTACAGATCAGCAGGTCGGGATTCATGATCTGGAAGGAATGGGTACCTTCTCCGATCATACCGGCAGTGAATTCAGTTTTATTTTTGAGTGACAGGATGATCTTCTCATTTGCCACTTCATGGTCAACGATTTTCTTGAAGCGAACCTGTTTGAGGTTCAGGAAAATTTCCACCACATCTTCGCTTACACCTTTCATGGTAGCGAATTCATGATCCACCCCTTCGATCTTCACGCCGATGATAGCATAACCTTCGAGTGAGTTCAGCAACACACGACGAAGTGAATTACCGATGGTAACGCCATAACCGGGCTCCAGCGGGCGGAATTCGAATTGAGCTTCAAAATCCGTAGCCTTCTGCAGAATGATCTTGTCAGGTTTTTGGAAATTTAAAATTGCCATATTTTGGGGTTGTTTTTAAATGGTAAACAAAAACTCAAAATTCAAAAACTTAAAACTCAAAACTTAAAACTCAAAACTTAAAATTCAAACCTGGGGACCTGACCGGAATACAGCAGACCCTTTTGAGTTTTAAGTTTTTAATTGAAAGTTTTATTACTTGGAGTACAATTCAACAATCAGTTGTTCCTTAATGTTCTCAGGAACGCTTTCCCTTTCAGGATAGGTGATGAAAGTACCTTTAAGTTCGGTTTCGCTCCAGTCGATCCAGCTAAACTTTGGATTTTTTGCACGAACAACACTGGTGATGGAAGAGCGTTCGCGGCTTCCTTCCTTGATGGTGATTACATCACCTGCCTTAAGCTGGAAAGAAGGAACGTTTACTACTTCACCATTAACTTCAATGTGTTTGTGGCTCACAAGCTGACGTGCAGCGGGGCGTGAAGGGGCAATACCCATGCGGAACACTGTGTTATCCAGGCGGGCTTCCAGCAATTTGATGAGGTTTTCACCGGTTACACCTTTACGGCGGGCGGCTTCTTCAAATGTTTTGCGGAATTGCTTTTCCAGGATACCATAGGTATACTTGGCTTTTTGCTTTTCACGGAGCTGCAGGGCATACTCTCCAAGAGTTTTGCGCTTGCGTTTTTCACCATGCTGACCGGGAGGGTTGTTGTTTTTACCCAACCATTTACCATTACCTAAAATAGGCTCTCCAAAAATGCGGGAGATTTTGGTCTTTGGACCAATGTAACGTGCCATAATTATACTTTCATTTAAGCTTTTTTAGAAACCGGTACGACGATCAGTAAAAAGCTTTTAAAAAATCAATCGTGTACCCTTTGTTGAAATGAAAGGTCGCCGTGGTTCGTGTATACACGCACCACTGTATTTATTAAACTCTTCTCTTCTTTGGGGGACGGCAACCGTTGTGCGGAAGCGGGGTCACGTCCTTGATCATCACGATCTCGATACCAGACTGAGAAAGAGAGCGGATGGAGCTTTCGCGACCGGCACCGGGGCCTTTCACGTAAACGTCCACTCTTTTCAGACCGGCATCAAACGCTACTTTCGCAGCATCTGCGGCAGCCATCTGGGCGGCATACGGGGTATTTTTCTTTGAGCCTTTGAAGCCCATTTTACCCGCGCTGCTCCAGGAAATAACCTGGCCGGTTTTGTTAGTAAGACTGATGATGATGTTGTTGAAGGTAGCGGAGATATGAGCGTCGCCATAAGCGTCGACCTTCACCACTCTTTTTTTGGCGGCAGCTTTTGCGCTGTTGCCCTGCTGTTGTGATTTTGCCATAATCTTGTTCTGAGGTGATCGTTGTTTTCAAATAATCCCCGGCGATTCTCCGGGAACCCTTACCAACCCTCCCCCTGCACCAGGGATCCGCAATTGGTAAAGAAAATATCGGTGCATATATAAATGACAACAAGCCAGGCCGAGAATCCTTGCAAAAGAATGATCGGAGAGGCTTGCTGTAATTCTTATTTCTTAGCCGCTTTCTTCTTGCCGGCAACGGTCTTACGCTTTCCTTTACGGGTGCGGCTATTCGTTTTGGTACGCTGACCACGAACAGGCAATCCTTTACGGTGACGGAGACCACGGTAGCAGGCGATATCGAGCAAACGCTTGATGCTCATCTGCACTTCAGAACGAAGCTGACCTTCAACCTTCAGTTCCTCCGTAATGGTAGTACGGATGGCGTTCAGATCGTCATCATTCCACTCATTCACTTTCTTGTTACGATCGATATTATTCTTGTCAAGAATATACTGAGCGGTTGAGGGGCCAATGCCGTAGATATAGGTCAGACCTATTTCGCCTCTTTTATTTTTTGGTAAATCAACACCGGCAATACGAGCCATAGCTATTTTCTGATTTTAATTTTCAATTGTTCCTTCAGCGGGCATACCCAGACTGATTATCCCTGTCTTTGCTTGAAGCGGGGATTCTTTTTGTTGATAACGTACAGTTTGCCTTTGCGGCGTACGATCTTGCAATCTGCACTTCTTTTCTTGATCGATGCTCTTACTTTCATGACGAACCTTTTATTTTTCCTTTAGTACAGGCCAGCCCCGCTGTCACCCGGTATTCACATGTTGCCTCAACTCCCTATTTATAACGGAAATTGATCCGGCCCCTGGTCAGATCATATGGCGATAACTCCACTCCCACTTTGTCACCGGGCAGAATACGGATGTAGTGCATCCTCATTTTTCCCGAGATGGTAGCCAGGATTTCGTGGCCATTTTCCAGTTTAACCCTGAACATAGCGTTCGAAAGGGCTTCCAGAATGATACCATCTTGTTTGATCAAAGGTTGTTTCGACATAGAAAATTTAGGGGTGCAAAGATAGGAGGATAGGGCCGAAAAAAGAAAAATCATCGGTTTTTTTTCACCACTACGCCGAAAAACGGGGACAAATATACCAAAACACTGGAAAGCAACCAGTTTTGGTTACTCCAGATGGACTTTGGTCATCGACAAATGCAGATTTTGGAGGTCATGGACACCCAGTGGGAAATCAAAATGACGGCGATCTTCGCGCCACCACATCTCCACGTTGGAGAAATCGCCGGCCCGGGGAGTGACAAGCCGGAAGGAGTCTTTTTTGAATTTAACCGCACCGTCTATTTCCTCCCGGGTGAATCCCAGCCGGCTGAGCTGGTGTTCATCCAGCGGAATGGCGCGCATTTCCTCCGGGGCATACCAAAACTCCTGAACACCATTATCAACCAATGCTTTATGATCTTCATGATTTACCTTGACCACCTTTCCTTCGCGCTCTACCCCGTCATAACTTACCATGATCCAGTCTCCTGGCTTGAGTTCATTGAGTTTTAGCATAGCTTTCGTTTTTTGTTATCCGAATATAAAAAAAAATCCTGAGGCGCCCTGCAGTATTGTTTCACCCAAAGCCGCAACCCTTCGAAGGCTCAGGGACCGGGTGAGCAAAGTGCGCAAAGCATCCAGCAATCCAGCATCTAGCACCCAGCAATCCAGCAATCCAGCATCCAGCCCCTACTCCGCCCAGCTCATCACATAATTGTCGTTTTCTATTTCCAGGGCCTGTCGGGTCAGCATGAGCGGATGGAAGGTGTCGACCATCACGGCCAGTTCCTTTGTTTCTTTGGCCCCGATGCTTTTTTGGACACTGCCGGGATGCGGGCCGTGCGGAATGCCTGCAGGGTGCAGGGTGATCATGCCCCGTGTGACGTTTTTACGACTCATAAAATCTCCGTCCACGTAGTAGAGCAGTTCATCACTGTCGATATTGCTATGATTATAGGGAGCCGGTATGGCCTGGGGATGGTAGTCAAACAAGCGCGGGACGAACGAGCAAACCACGAAATTGTGGGCCTCGAAGGTTTGGTGTACCGGGGGTGGCTGATGAACCCGGCCAGTGATGGGCTCAAAATCATGGATGGAAAAGGCAAACGGGTAACAACAGCCATCCCAGCCTATTACATCAAAAGGATGCGTACCGTAGTGAAGACCATACAACATGCCTTTTTTCTTTGCCCGGATCAGGAAGTCGCCTTTCTCATCGATCGTCACCAGATTTTCCGGTCTCCGGATATCACGCTCGCAATAGGGTGCATGCTCAAGCAACTGGCCATATTTGCTCATGTATCTTTTCGGATAGCGGATGGGGCTAAAAGATTCGACAATGAAGAGTCGATTGTCTGGAGTAGCAAACTCCAGTTGATAGATGGTACCCCGAGGTATCACAAGATAGTCCCCATAACCGAAGGCAAGTTCGCCATAGGGAGTTTTTAATTTCCCCGAACCTTCGTGTATGAAAATCATCTCATCAGCGTCGGTATTTTTAAAAAAATAACCGGTCATGGATTGCCTGGGAGCGGCGAGAACGATATGGCAATCATTGTTGACGAGCACAGGAATGCGGCTATCGAGATAATCGTCGGCCGGCTTTATTTTGAAACCGTCAAAACTCCGGTGACTGAGCATCTTCTCCTCCGCGATCTGCGGCGCCACGTTTTGCTGCGGCTCGGTCCGGATGATCTGCGTGGGCGGATGCACATGGTAAAGCAGCGAGTAATCATTCGAGAACCCTTCTGTTGAAAACAATTGCTCCGAATACAACTCGCCGTCCGGCCTGCGGAACTGCGTATGGCGTTTATGGGGAATTTGTCCGAGGGTATGATAATGTGGCATATGAAGTGAGAGGTTGAGGTTGAGGTAAAGTTTGAGATTAAGGTTGAGGTTGATAAAGCGTGGCCTTACTGTAGCCGGTAGTTGACTTTAATTTCACATTAATGAATTCTTCTCCGGAAAAAGCATCTTCTACGTTAACCCAGGCTCTTTCCATGGTTGACTCCACGAGTTGAATCAACGCTGCTTCGATATAGACCCGTTCAGGGTTTTTGACAACGACGCGGTTGATACAGAGTCGGCGCGTGCGTTGTGTCGGGGATAGGCCGTACTTTTCAGAAATTTGTTTCCAGGTTAAATATCCAATTCCTGGTTTTGTGAAAATGGTTGCTACCGGGTCTCCGCCATTTCCCCAATTGAAATCGGCGGAATCCTTTCGTAGCAGATGTATGGAATCAATGGCTGATGCAGAAGAAAAGAAATGCTGGAGGTCGGTCTCGTAGCCTTGCACAAGTAACCGCGGGCTTTGTGCAATCGCGCAGGTGGACAGCCAGGAGCCAAACAGAAGTACGAGGATTTTTTTCATACGGGCTGCATTTGGAGCGTGATTGCAATCGCCCCAAGTTACATTTATTTCGTAAAACTCTTTTTTTGTGCGCTTATTGACAGGCCTCAGGGTTTTGTTTTTTCAAGGCGCACATGGTTGGGAAGGTAAGTTGGCAGTGCCGCAGAACCATACCACGTGAAGTACTCGGTGTCCAGCAATTTGGCTTTGATCGCCGGGTCGTTTGCGACCAATGCTTCAGCTTCTGCGACAGTCCTTACGTCAAGGATGAAAATACCCCGGTAAGCTTTTGTATTCTTTTGCATCGGGCCGGCTACGATTAGTTTACCCGCCTGCGCCATGGATTCTATATTGGTCATATGACCTCTGAAAAGGCTGTCAGCAATTGCTTTGTTCTCCATCGTATTGGAGCCCGTTTTAAGTATGACGAGGACATATTTTTTCATCCCATACTGATCCGCACCAAGTGAATCAGCATAGGCCTTATCGTATCGGGGATTTGGCTGCTGGCTGAAGAGTGCTGCACTGATCAACAGCAGGCATGCCGAAAGAAGTGTTTTTTTTCCATTCATGGCAGTTAGTATTAGCGTCGGATGAATAGCATGGTGCATGCTGGACAGCATGGTACTTAAAGGTAATAAGAAGCAGGAAATATAGCGGCAACCGGCCGGAAGAAGATACGATTACGGCATTGAATATTTGCCGGGTACTGCGGTCGCAATGATAGCGTAAACAGGCGAAGGACGAAGTTCATGGCATTCCTTTTTTTGGATCAAAAAGCCGCATTCCGAAATCGTTCGCTCGATGGCAGGAATGGTGTGGTTATCCCTCCCGGGCGGATCCTGTTGAAAAATGTACAACGACCCTGATGGCCTGAGTGCATCCTGCAGCGCCAGGATTTGGGGATGGCTTTTCTGGAAAAAATTAACGTTAAAGGCAATGATGGCATCAAACGACCGGTGGACGAAATTCCGGTCTTTGATATCGCCAGATAATAATTGCAGCCGGGAAGAAGCTATGTGCTGCTGATTGCGGGCGCAGGCCTTCTGAATCATTACAGGAGACTTGTCGAGCGCGGTGATCCGGCCGGTGTGCAGTTTGTCGGCGATCATGCCAGCCAGTATGCCGGTCCCGCAACCGATCTCCAGGAAATGCTGGTCCGGCCGAGGGTCGATGACGGAAAGTGCCCGGATGAAACGCTCAGGAAAATTCAGGGATTGAGCTGGAGCAACCATAGCTATTTAGCCGATTTTACATATTCTTTCATGATACGCAGTAGCTCGGGCTTGTGTTGCTTCACTTCTTCAAGATCTTTAAAATACATCATCCGTCGGTCTGTGTACTCACCGTGCAAAAGGGGAGATTTAATGGAAGCGATCGCCGCATGATGGAAGACAAGGTGGATATGTTTTTCCGTCCGCAGATTGAAGGTCACGAGATCCGTGCTGGTATAGTAGCTGGGTGCGGCCCATTTGATGCGTTCCTGTACATCTGGATGAGAGTGCCTCAGAATTTCCCGGACGGCGATGGCGACATCTTTGAGGGGGTGAACAAGATCGGCCATGAATTGATCGGGTAAAGCCGATGCTTTAGCTTTTTGAGTAGTGTTCTTTTTAGCCGGAGTTGCTGTTTTTTTCGCGGGGTTTGTTGATTTTTTCCTGGTCATATAGTGTTTGGTTGATCCGAATCGCAAAAATGCTTATGCAAAATTATTGCTGCAACGTAGAGAATGCTGGTGCGATACCGACGGATTTCGGGGGAAATCCGACAAGATCTTTGTCAGGTTTTGAGGATAGGACGTGGGTGCGGTGATGTCAACCACGGGCATTTACCGTCTAAACCCCGCAAAATCGAAAGTTGTCAACCTTTAAAAGGTTGACAACCGTTTACGCCAGCCGGATGCGCTTCGTATTTTCGCATATGACCAGAATAGGCCTCATCTCCGATACCCACGGCTACCTCGACCCCGCCGTACTCCGGCATTTCGAACAGTGCGACCAAATCTGGCACGCCGGCGATTTCGGCGACAATGACGTTGCCAGCACACTTGCTGCTCATAAACCACTGCTTGGGGTCTATGGTAACATCGACGGACAAGTCATCCGCTCTCAGTACCCCGAACAACTGGTCTTTGAATGTGAAAAAGTAAAAGTGCTCATGCGACATATCGGTGGTGCACCGCCTCGTTATAACCCCGCAACACGAACTGAACTACAACTCCATCAGCCCAAACTTTTCATCGCCGGACATTCCCATATTCTTAAAGTAATCTTTGACCCTGCCATCAATTGCCTGCATATCAATCCCGGCGCGGCCGGTAAACAGGGCTGGCACAAAGTGCGCACGATCATCCGCCTCGATATCGATGGAAGCGAAATGAAAAACTGTGAAGTGGTTGAACTGGGAAAACGTGGCTGATCACGGCTGCATACCCGGGAACAACGGACGACCGATGAGTTCTCTGCCGGGCCATGGGATCGCTACCAGGATCATCAACAGCGCCACGAAAAACAACCAGAATGCCCGCTTGTATTTCGTTGTATCCGGCAAGGGCTTTTTGGCCATGCCCGCTCCCAATGTGATCAGGATCAAAGCGATCAGCATGAAAGCCGGGTGTTCGATCCAAAAGAAACGCAGCACGCGATTCTTCATCACATTGCCCATATCCTGATCACTGGTCAGGATACCGAATCTGCCCAAAAAAAGAAGATACAGTGCCACCAGAAAATTGATGTGCGTGGCGATCATCGTAAACAACCAGACCTTCCGGTCACCTGCATTAAATGCCTTTTTGCTTTGCCAGCCAGCATACGCTTTGATGATCGATACCAGCAGCAGGATCAGAATGACCCAGCGTAACAAATTATGCAGATGCAGCATGCCTGTTGCCATAAACGGTGATTTAATCCCGAAGATAATTGTTTCAGGTTAACATGGCAACCATACCATATCACTCATTCCAGTCCGCTACAAAAATATTTGTATCCCGCGTACCGCCGTTGTTACGATTGCTGCAGAATACGAGTTTCTTTCCATTGGGCGAGAACATAGGGAAGGCATCGAAACCCTTATCCCGACTGATCTTGGTAAGATTGCTACCATCCTCATTCATTGTATAGAGATTGAAAGGGAAGCCTCTTTTGTATTCATGGTTGGAGGCGAAGATGATCCGCTTGCTGTCTGGCATATAAGCCGGCGCCCAGTTAGCCTGCCCGAACTGGCTCACCTGTTTTGCATTACTGCCATCTGCATCGGCTACCCAGACCTCCATATTGGTTGGTGCTACCAGGTTCTCTGCCAGCAACTCATTGTATTCTTTCAATTCCGCTTCCGTTTTTGGACGGGAAGCTCTCCAGATCAGTTTTTTTCCGTCAGGGCTGAACCATGCACCGCCATCATAACCTTTCACATGCGTGATTCTTTTTTCCTTGCCGCTTTTCAGATCCATCAGGTAAAGCTCAAGGTCACCATCTTTGTCGCTGGTGTAAACCATGGTCTTGCCATCGGGAGACAATGTCGCCTCGGCATCATAACCTTTTGCACTGGTCAGTTGCTTTACAATTTTACCATCGAGGTCCGCCATGAAAATATCATAGGAAGAATACAGGGGCCAGATATATTTGTTGCCATATTTTGTGCGATCGGGTGTGGGGGGACAATCAGCAGAACCCAGATGTGTAGAGGCGTAAATAACGTGCTTGCCATCTTTGGTAAAAAATGGGCATGTCGTACGGCCTTTGCCCGTGCTGACCATCTTGAATTCGAATTTATCCCCTGCCTTTTCCGGCACTTTACCTACGAATATCTGGTCACAGGCAATGCCCTCTTTCGGATTTGTTTTTTGAAATACAAGCCATTTGCTGTCATAGCTCCAATATGCTTCTGCATTATCCCCGCCAAAAGTGAGCTGCTGAACGTTCCGGAAATGGGATTCTTCCGGATACTGAACTGTGTCGACCCCGGTTGGGTCTGCGACTACAGCTTTCCTGTTACGAAACGACACTAACGATACCATGGTACCGATCACTAAAGCGATCACAGCAATTTTTCTCATCAATTCAAGTTTTAATTAGCGGTCGCAAAGTTATTTCCCTTTCAGTGGGTGTTTGTCAGGCAATTGTCATACATCCGCATCAAACAAACCAGTAGTTTTGGCCTATGAAATCCCCGTTGTTATTTGTCTTTTTCACTCTTTTGATCGCCTGCAACAACAACTCCCGCACATCCGGGCAGTATAGCGAGCTTCTCTCCCAGCCTCCTTATAAGGCAATCACGGACAGCATCGACGACTCGCCACGGGATGCAGCCCTCTATTTCCGCAGGGGAGTTCTGTTGAATGGAAATGACCAGCCGGCGGCAGCGGTTCAGGATTTTCGTAAGGCATGGGAACTGGATAAATTCGAAACCTATGCCATCGCGGCAGGAAATGCTTACCTCAACAGCCGGCCCGATTCTGCCATTCCTTTCCTTCAGCAAGCCATCAAAGAGCTTCCTGAAAGCCTTTACCTGCAACTCCTGCTTGCCCGGGCATTCAATGCAACGGGTGCTTCTGCGAAAGCATTGCAGGTGGTGGATACCATACTGGCCATTGATTCTGCGCAGGTAAATATACTGATGCTGAAAGCTGATATCCTGGAAAAAACCGGCGACCTGCCCGGCATGACCCGGGCACTTGAACAAGCCGCGGCAATCCTTCCCGACAATCGCGAGATAAACAACCGGTTGGCTTATCAATATGCTGAAACAAAGGATCCACGCGCCCTGAAGCTTGCAGATAAACTGATCGCCACCGATACACTCGATGAGGATGCGGGCGGTTATTATATAAAAGGAATGTATTACGTCAATACCGGCCAGGATAAATTGGCGCTTGCCGCCTTTGATACTACCATCGTTCATGATCACCGCTACCTGAATGCCTACCTCGAGAAGGGAAAACTGCAATTCAACAGCAGGAACTATACCGGCGCACTGGCAACGTTCCGGTTATTGAACACCATATCCCCCGCCTTCCCCGATGCGTGGTACTGGATCGGGCGATGTGAAGAGCAGGCAGGTGACAAGAAAGCTGCGCGACTCAGCTACCAAAAAGCCTACGAGATCGATAAGACATTTACTGAAGCCAAAGCCGCGATGGAATCTATTCCGGAGACAAAATAAAGACATGCTCATGCCACTTGTTGCACCATCATTACTCGCCGCCAATTTCCTGGAGCTCCGCAAAGAGTGTGACATGCTTAATCAAAGTGAGGCCGACTGGCTTCACCTTGATGTCATGGACGGCCGCTTTGTGCCCAATATCAGTTTCGGACCGATGGTGATCGAATTTATCCGCAAAACAACTACGAGGGTTTGTGATGTGCATCTGATGATCGTCGAGCCCTGGCAATATTTCGAAGCGTTTAAAAACGCAGGCGCAGATAACCTCACCATTCATGTAGAAGCCTGTCCGGATCTTCGTAAAGATGTGGAACAAATCCGCTCTCTTGGTATGAAGCCCGGAATAGCGATTAACCCCGACACCGAGATATCCCTGCTGGCCGATATACTTCCGCACATCTCGGTGGTTTGCCTGATGAGCGTCCACCCCGGTTTTGGCGGTCAAAAATTTATTCCCAGATCCATAGAACGGATAGAACAACTGCGGCGACTGATAAGCGAGACGGGCTCGAGTGCATTGATAGAAGTGGATGGCGGAGTGACGCTTGAAAATGCTGCATCGATTGTCGCTGCCGGCGCAGATGTCCTGGTGGCCGGGAGCACCGTCTTTAAAGCCGCGGATCCCCTGGAAGCCGTGCGGAAACTGAAGGGGCTATAGTGTGAAGTGCGGAGTGCGGAGTGCGGAGTGTGGAGTGTGGAGTGTGGAGTGTGGAGTTGTTTTTACTTTTGAATCACTGCTGTCCGGGGAACCGGAATGAATAAAAAGTAAAGGGAGGCTTTTCAGCTTCCCTTTTGTGCTATTTTTAGTTTACTACGACAAAAAATAAGCATGAGTAAAGGTACATTTTTTACCGGACAGCCGATCTTCAGTCAGGTCTTAGGTTTTATACCTCGCAATTTTGTTTCGGCTGCCGCCAGGGAGTTGGGCACGGACTATTATTGTAAACGCTTCCGGACCTTCGATCACCTGGTAGCGATGATGTATGCCACCTTGCACCAGTGTACCTCCTTGCGGGAAGTGACCACAGGCATGCTTGCCTGGGAAGACCGGATAACGCATCTGGGCATATCGGCTCACCCAAGGCGAAGTACGCTGGCGGACGCCAATAAGCGCCGTGATCCCGCTGTTTTTGAGAAAATCTATTTTAAATTGCTGGAGCGATATGCCCCACTTTTACCGGACAGCCGGCGTCGTTCCAAGAAGGATAACCTCTATATTTTTGACTCCACCAGCATTGCGCTGTTCCAGGAGATACTCAAAGGATCAGGGCTTTCTGCGGCTGATGGTAAACGCAAAGGAGGCATTAAGGTGCATACGCTACTTCGGGCTGATCAGGACGTTCCCTGTATGATCCGGTTCAGCGAAGGAGCCGCCAATGATGGTCGTTTTTTAAAGGAAGTCAGGCTGCCAAAGGGTTCTGTGCTTGTCTTTGATAAAGGCTACCGGGATTACACGACCTACAACCGCTTCACCAGCGATAAGGTGACATGGGTGACGCGTCACCGGGACCATTCTGTCTATAAGGTCGTTGAAAATAATCTGGTTAGCGACTACCAGCAAAGCCGCGGCGTGAGGACCGATCAACAGATCGTGCTTGGACACGAACATAACAAGAAAAGTACAAAGGTGCCCTGTCGCATGGTTACCTACAAGGATCGTTCGACCAAAAAGGTCTTCCAGTTCATTACCAATAATAACGCGGTGGCGGCCTCCACGATAGCCGGCTACTATGAACAGCGCTGGCAGATCGAAACGTTTTTTAAACGCATCAAGCAGAACTACCCGCTGCAGTACTTTCTGGGTGATAATGAGAATGCGATCAAGATCCAGATCTGGGTAGCATTGATCACCGATCTGATCCTGAAGGTAATCAAGAAAGGTGCGCGAAGCCGGATGTCGTTCAGCAACATCGTAAGCCTGATACGACTTCATATGATGACTTATATGGACCTCAGCACGTTCCTGTCTTCGCCAGAAAAAGCATTAATCAGAAGAATCCGTGACAAGAGAAAACGGTATGGGACACCTGCTCTTTTTGCCACATAAGGGCTTGGAGAACGCCAGGTGGGCTTTTTGTTAGCTAAAACCCAGCAACAACCGGCGCAAAAAAGAAAACCCTAATTTTAACCGGACAGCAATGCTTTTGAATTTTAAGTTTTGACTTTTGTCTTCCTTTAATATTGTCTTAAGAATGAATCTCCCAAAACCGATCTGCACCTTTGTCCTTCTGCTGCTTTCCTTTGCAGGATTTTGCCAGAAACAGGCCGCGTTTGTATCCGGTCGCGTGATCGATGAAAATGAAGAACCCCTCAGCCGGGTTTCCGTTGTTATCCTCGGTCGACAATCCGGCATCACCACCAACGATTCCGGTTATTTTAAGCTCAAGGTTCCCGCCGGTAAAGCTTTCGCCCTGACCTTCACCTATAGCGGTCTGAAACCTGAACAACGAAATTTTCTCCTCAGTGAAAACGAGGAAGAAACGATTACGGTACGACTCGAACCCGGTTCCACTACCCTGCAGGAAGTGATCGTCACTGATCAACGGGATCGCCGCGAGACAGGCCTGATCCGCCCCAACCCAAAGTCAATCATCAACCTGCCCGCAGTGACCACGGGCGTGGAAAGCCTTATCAAGATCTTTGTTGGTTCCAATAATGAGCTCACCTCCCAGTATTCGGTTCGCGGAGGGAGTTATGATGAAAACCTGGTTTATGTAAATGACTTTGAAGTCTTCCGCCCTTATCTCGTTCGCAACGGGCAACAGGAAGGTTTAAGCTTCATTAATCCTGAGCTCGTGCGCAACATCAGTTTTTACAATGGTGGCTTCCAGGCGCGGTATGGCGACAAGATGAGCAGCGTGCTCGATATTCAGTATCGCCGGCCCCGGGCAAGACTGGTGAATGGCCGTAACAACAGGTTTGGCGGTTCTGCATACGTTGGCATACTGGAGCAGGGCGTGCATGCGGAGGGTGTGAGTCGCAACGATCGTTTTACCTACCTGTTCGGGTTACGAAACCGCAGCAACCGCAACCTCCTCAGTCGCCAGGAAACGCAGGGAAATTATGTCCCCTCCTCCACCGATTTCCAGGCACTGTTAACTTATAAATTCAATGAAAAATGGAGTGGTGAAATTTTCAGTAATATTTCCCGGTCAAAGTTTACACTCAACCCTGAATTCAGCCAGCTTACGAGTTCCGTATTCTCTCCCTATTTCACTTCCAACCTTGGCCTTGATATATTCTTTGCAGGACAGGAGCGCGACCAATACCAGACCAATATGGTGGGCGTATCATTCATCAACCAGGTCAATCGTCGGCTTCGCCTGAAATGGATGGCATCGAGATTTGAAAATGATGAAGAGGAAAACATCGACATCCAGGGCACGTATTTGTTTGGAGAAAGGGTTTTCGATAAAACGCAACCTACATTCGGTTCGATCATCAATCCACTCGGCGCGGGCGTCTTCCAGAATTTTGCACGCAATGCACTTAACATTGAAAACTGGAATGTATCTCACAAAGGACAGATCGATCTTGGCCGTCATGCCTGGCAATGGGGTGTGGGCTATGACCGCACACGCATTTCAGACAAATTAAATGAGTGGGAGTTCCAGGATTCTGCCGGATACTCCATTCCCTTTACACCCGATATACTGCGGATGAATAAAGTGGTGAAGTCCATGGCGTCGCTTGACATAAATAAATTCTCTGGCTACATTCAGGACAACATAGTTTTTGGCGACAGCCTGAACACCTATACGTTAAGTGGTGGTGTGCGGGTGAATTATAATACGCTGAATGATGAGTTCCTGGTATCTCCCCGCATTGGTGCAAGCTGGAAGCCATACTGGAAAAGGGACATGATCTTCCGCGTGGCTGGCGGGGCCTATCATCAACCACCTTTTTACCGGGAGTTGCGCCGATATGATGGTTCACTCAACCGGGATTTAAAAGCCCAGAAAAGCTGGCAGGCAGTGGCCGGGTTCGATTACAATTTCACCGGATTCGGCCGACCAATGCGCTGGACTACGGAAGCTTATTATAAGTCAATGACGAATGTGGTGCCGTACGATGTTGATAATGTCAGAACAAGGTATTTTGGGGAAAACAATGCCAAAGCCTATGCCGCCGGCATCGAAATGCGGCTGTATGGTGAGCTGGTGAAGGACGCGGAGAGCTGGATCAGTGTTGGTTTGATGAATACGAAAGAGGACATCAAAGGTGATACTTACCAGCAATATACACTGGATGAATTCAACCAGCCGATCGACAGCATCACTGTGGAGAAGGGTTGGGTACGCAGACCCACCGACCGGCGGATCACTTTTGGTATGTATTTCCAGGATTACCTGGCAACGAACAAAAACCTGCGGATGTACCTTAACCTGCTGTATGGCAGCAATCTCCCTTATAACATTCCGAACAGTGTGAAATACAGGAACGGATTGGAAATACCTTCCTATATCCGCGTGGACATTGGCTTCAGCGCACTGCTGCTGGACAGCGACCGCAGCAACCGTCGCAGCCATAGTCCATTTATGGGTTTTGATAACATCTGGGCCAGCCTGGAGGTATTCAACCTGATCGACCGCGACAACACGATCTCGTACCTCCTTATAAAAGATTTTTCGAATACAACCTATACAATGCCACAGCGGCTGACGCCCCGACTACTCAACTTCAAGATCGTAGCAAGGTGGTGAGTAAACTAATTCAAAAGATTAAAAGTAAAAAAGCTCGCTGTATCGCCCTTCTGGTGTGATTGCCGTCAAATTTTGCCTTTAACTTTTTACTTTTTAATTTTCACTTTTTACTTTTAATTTCTCCCTTTCTGCTTCATTTCCGGCAGGTTTTTGGATATACTTTAAACCCGGGCAATTTCCGTTTTTTAATTTTCACATTTGTGCATAACAAAGCCGTGAACTTGCCTTAGGGATAAGTTATATTTGAGAAGAGGGGGTAAGGCTTCTGTGTATTCAGAAGACGAAAACGAACCCGGTCATTTACCTCCCGCCGGATTTGGAAATAGCGATAAATTAATCCGCATTGACAGAAACGATCATCAATCTTGAAACCGTGAACCCTATCGAGTTCTTCGGTGTTAACAATGGCAAACTGGACATCCTAAAAAAGAAATTCCCACTTTTAAAAATCCTTTCCCGGGGAACACAGATAAAACTAAGCGGCGCCCCGGAACAGATCATCAACGCTCGCGAAAAGATCGAACTCATTGTTTCGTATCTCGAGAAGAACGGGCACATGAGTGAAAATTATTTCGAGCAGGTGCTTGGAGGCGACGATGCCGAGACGGTCGATCATTTTGTAGAACGTCATCCGAATGAAGTGCTGGTGTTTGGCCCCAATGGCAAATCAGTACGGGCACGCACAGCGAACCAGAAAAAAATGGTGCAGGAAGCAGAGAAGAATGACATCGTCTTTGCGATCGGGCCTGCAGGTACCGGTAAAACCTATACGGCGGTCGCATTGGCTGTACGTGCGCTGAAAAACAAACAGGTCAAGAAGATCATCCTTACACGACCTGCGGTGGAAGCCGGTGAAAGCCTGGGATTCCTTCCAGGTGATTTGAAGGAAAAGATCGATCCTTATCTCCGCCCGCTGTATGATGCGCTCGATGATATGATACCTGCCGATAAACTCGGTTACTACATGAGTACCCGCACCATTGAGATCGCACCGCTTGCGTACATGCGCGGACGTACGCTGGATAACGCCTTCATCATCCTGGATGAGGCACAGAACTCGACGGATCTGCAACTGAAAATGTTCCTCACGCGGATCGGTGCAAATGCCAAGGCGATCATCACGGGCGATATGACACAGGTTGACCTGCCGAGAAATCAGCGAAGCGGCCTGGCCACCGCCGTGCGCATCCTTCAAAACATCGATGGTATTGCGCACATCGAACTCGATGAGGAAGATGTGGTGCGTCACCGACTGGTGAAGCAGATCATACGGGCATACAACAGGGAGCATGACCGTGATCAGCCGGAGCCGGAACATAAGCCGCTCACCATTACCAAGAAGGAACACCCGAAACAGGATTAATATTTTGCCATAGAAGTGAAGTGCCATCAGCCATGGCACTTTTTTTTGCCCCGGCAATTCCGTTCTGTGATTAATAACTACTTTTAGATATGAAATTTATGTTTATCAGTATAGTGGCAGGGCTCTGCCTCCTCGCCTGTCGCGACAGCGATCGCTCCCAGGACGACAAAGCAGAAACAGATATCAACGCTGCCCGTTATTTCATTCAATATTCCCTGAAACGCGATTACGAAAAGGCGAGAACGTACATGCTGCCCGATACGCCAAACATCAATCGTATGGCAGCGATCGAACGCATTCATCTGTCACCCGAAGAAGCAAAAGGCCTCTCCGGGGCATCCATCAATATTCACAAGGTGAACCGGCTGAATGATTCTACAACGATCATTTCCTATTCCAATTCCTATATGAACAACCATGATACGTTGCGTGTAAAAAAAGTGGAGGGGAAATGGCTGGTCGATTTCAACTACATCTGGGATCATGACCAGGACAGTACCGCCAGCATCAAAGCTGACACCTTGCGATGATGCGGTATGTGCTGATAGCAGCAGGCGGGGGCGCGATCGGTACCGTGCTGCGTTACCTCAGTCAGCGCGTTGCGGGACAAATGATCCCTTCCGCTTTCCCCTGGGGTACATTTGCCGTTAATATGATCGGTTGCCTGCTGATCGGGATATGCTGGGGACTGAGTCTACGCTGGCAATCGTTCAGTACAGACTGGAAAGTATTTTTGATGACAGGGATTTGCGGGGGCTTCACCACCTTTTCGGCATTTACCCTGGAAGGAATGATGCTATTGAAAGAACAACGTGTGGGTCTGTTCTTCATCTATGTGGGTCTCAGTGTAATCGCGGGTTTACTGGCAACATGGGGAGGGATGAGGATGGTGAGTTGATGCTGGATGCTAGATGC